>JBQMXN010000005.1:0-87805 GCA_052173975.1 Candidatus Cryptobacteroides sp.
TGCTGTGCTCCTGTGTTCATGTTTGGAATATGATGCTTGTAAGCAAATAGTCCTATTGGTTTAGTAAGAGAAGTAGTAGGAGCAGTCTTTGTCACCTTGTCGTTCTCTTTACCATTGCTATTACCATTGCTATTGCTATTGCTGTTGCTGTCGTTACTGTTGCTGTTACCATTGCTTTCTTTGCAAATAAAAGAGATGTCGTTGCTTCCATTCGTTGAGCCGTACTCTTCGAGCGTTTGCTTCATACAAGACTGTACAGAAAGCATTCCGATAAATGCCGCGATAACAACTATCGCTTTTTTCTCCTTTGCTGCTTTATGAACTGTTGTTGCCATGTTATTTCTAAAAAGTTTATCAAAAGAATATTTCATTGTGAATAGGATGTTGTTGTTTAATTCCGTATGCAAATATAGTACAATAAATAGAAGTATAAAAATTTTGTATATTTAAGGAGGAGGGGATTGGTCAGCGGCTCGTGCCCGCTGCCAATCTTCGTATTGAAATTTCAGCAGGCGCGGATAGCGGCTGCGGCTTTTGTGCCTAAAGTTTTTTAGGCACGTAATCTAATATCTTTTTTGTCCAATCGGCAAGGAAAAGGGGAATGTTTAGAATTTTAGCGTCTGTTTTCAGGTTGTTTATGGAGTAGCGCAGGGCTAAGTCTATGCCGTATCGTTCAATGTAGATGCCAAGACTTTTACCGCTTAAACGGGTGCCGGATTTTATTTCTATTGGGATTAGCGATGTTCGGTTTTGTGGCGAATGATCACATTTTACCAACATGTTTTGGAATTAAGACTTGAATTTTGTTAGCAGGGAGTTGGCTCTTTTGACGGATTTTTTCGCCGTAATGTATTCTATGATAAGGTCAAATGATATAAAGGATAAAATTAAGATGTAGGTGGCAAGACCGTGCCGGAAGAAGTAAGTCAGGGCGAATTGGATTGCTATAATGATCCAAAGGGTTGTTTTGTTGGCAGAGTTGCCTTCTTTTACAGTAAGAGCGTAGTGTCCGGGAGTGCTGTTTTCTATTTTGCAGGAAAGATAACTTTTCCGGATGATGTTTGAGCAATCAATAAAGAAATCTGCTTTACCGATTGTTTTTGGCAGAGCGTTTTCCCGGATGGAGGTGTTGAATTTGTCTCCGTTATCGGAAATTTGGTACACTGTCCCGTAATTTGATAATTCGGCTTTCAAGTTGCCAAGTACGATACCGAAACTATTATCTGAACTGAAGATAGCCGTGCCTGCGTGAAGCATTAGTATATCGGTATTGATTTTAGGCATTATTAAAATATGATATTAAAATCTATGGTATTGTTGTCACAATAGGAGGCTTTTATATTGCGTTTCCCATCAGTCTTTTTTATTAACGGTTTTCTCTCGTCTAATTCGATGGAAATAAAATCCCCGATACGCAGGTAGATATATTTACTTGCCTCAGATATTGCTTGCTCTATAATGTCGGAATTGCAACTTTGCGTATTGAAAATGCAATGATTATCACAATAAAGTTTAAAAAAATTAGTGTCTTGTCCGAGAGTTACAGGGGAATATAGCGGTGCAGGTAAAAAAGAAGTATGGTCGATGCAAGAAGCGCAGGCGTAGTCTTCTTGGCTGTCTGCAATTAAGTTTTCAGGATAAAGCAAAATGCCATAATTTATTGCATCATAGTATCTTTTAGCGAAGTCCAAACCTATACTTTTCCCGGGCTTGCAAATCCTTGCGAAAAGAACAGGGGTATAATAGAGTTCTTCTATAAAGTCTGCAGGGTAAAAATCTTCATTATCTTTTTCCCAAGTGGTGTCCGGTCTGACAATGTATTTGTTCCCTATAGTCTTAACGACAATATTCATATATATTATTTGTTTGCAAATTTTTGGACTAATTTGCTTAAATCTTCTTCTGATGCCGGAGCGTTGGCTGCATCTCGTTTTTCTTTCTCGAATTGTTCTTTTAATAGCGAGAACTGGCGCTTGGTGTCTAACGTGAATTCTCCCTGGTCAATCCATGCGAAATATGCAGGTTCTGTTAAAAAGACTTCTTTTACTGTTTTCCCTTTATGCTTGCCGAATGATATCGTAGCCTCGTTCTTGTCGTTGTAGACAAGTCTGCCGGCGTAATCTATCATTTTCGGTCTGCTGCCTATGGATGCTAAAGACCTGATATCGTTTTTAAGAACTTGTTCATTGACCGTATTCGGCTCTTGATACATATCCAACTGCCCTTTGAGCACTTCGTATGTCGCAATCGTATCCGCTTCTGCCGTATGTGCATTATCAAAATCTTTTCCTCCGCAATAAAATCTGTATGCGGCACGCAAATTTCTCGGCTCCATAAAATGATAGATCGTCTGTACATCTACCATTACTTTTTCGTGAAGATTGATATCAAGGGCATTAAGAGTCTTTTGCGCTTTTTCTTTTTTATCTTCAGGTAATCTCGAATCGGATAATTTTTCTTTGCAATAATTTCTTACACGTTCGATCTCTTCTGCAAGAATAGGCAAATCGAATTTGGTAGAATTAAAGCCTGCCAAATCACTGTCTTTCATCCATTCTATCACTTCTTCTACGACCTCGATGAATGTGGGGCAATCCTTTAAATCCTCATCTTTGACTCCGTTTACGGCAGATGCGCTTGGGGAAATCGGTCTTTGACGTCTTCCGGAATAATCCCAAGGTTTGATTTTCCAAGTCTTTATCTTTTGTTCTCCTTCGGGGAAAACTTTAACAAAACTAAGTTCTATAATAGAATCCGAAGCAATGTTCAGACCTGTACTTTCAATATCGAAAAAGACGATAGGTTTCTCTAAATTAAGCTCCATTTTTATTATGAAATCATTATAGGCATTATGATACCGCAAATCTTCTCGCTTTCCGTTTCGTCTTCACCGGGCAATATCAAAGCAGCTCTTTGTGAATCTGCAAATTTCATAATAATCTCATTACAAGACATATTGCTTAAGATCTCAATCAGGAAATTAGATTTGAATCCGATAGGGAATTCATCTCCGTTGTAGTCGCATACAATCTTTTCATATGCTGCCAAAGAAAAACCTACATCTTGTGCAGATACCTCTAACTGACCCGGCTTGAGAGAGAATTTTATATGATTGGAAGCTTTGCTTGCGCACACTGAAACACGTTTAACCGTATTTAACAACATTGTGCGGTCAATCTTCAATATATTAGAATTGTTTTGAGGTATTACGTCGCGGTATTTAGGATATTTGGCAACTACCAAGCGACATACCATAATTGTTTTACCAAAAGTGAATACCACATTATTCGTATCGAATGCTATTTCAACATTCTCTATATCCTTTCCTAAAATATTGCGGAGTACTCCTGCCGGTTTTTTATGAAGGATGAAAGAAGACGCGTTCTGAGCCGTAACATCTTTGGTTGTATAGCAAATCAATTTATGAGAATCTGAGGCAACCAATGTTGTCGAAGAAGGTTCGATATCGAAAAATATACCGTTCATCGCCGGTCTTATTTCATCATTTGCAGTAGCATAAATGGTGCTGGCAATACCTTCCGATAGGCTTTCGGCAGGAATCGTTATCTTTTCCGCCCCTTCGCTTGCAAAGGTTATTTCAGGATAATCAGTAGCATTGTAATAAGGCAATACTGAATTACCTGTACCCCAAGAACATTCAAAAGAGGTATCATTGACAGTCTTTATCGAAATAGGCTGATCAGGTAAGGCTTTGATAAGATCTATTACGTGTTTTGCAGGTACAGCTATGCTTCCTGTTTCTTCTACACTGTCAGTATCTACTGTGGTCCTTAATGTGAGTTCTGAATCAGACGCGGTTATTTCCAATGAGTTCCCTTTAAGGTCAAAAAGAAAATTCTCTAAAATTGGTAGTGATGATTTTACCGGAAGGGCTTTCGACACATCCAATAGCCCTTTTAGAAGTTCTGCGCTGGAAATATTGAATTTCATGGTATTGTTTTATTTTAATAACTCACAAATGTAATAATTATTTTTAATATAACATTCCGATGTTTGGTATAGCTTTTGATTTTAAGTACATAGGTTTAATATTATTTTGTATGAAAAAAACTTTATTTATAGCTATTGTAGCCGCTTTATTTGGCGCTTTGACGGCATATGTTGTTGTAGAGGAAAGGTTCAAGGCGCTAGAAACCGCCACAGTCATTACACCTGATGGCTCACATTATCGTACTGTCAATTTGACACAAACAGATTATCCTGATTTGACATTTGCTGCTGAGAGTTCTGTGGATGCCGTAGTGTATGTAAAAGTGACAGTAAGGCAAAGATATCAAAATATAGATCCTATTCTCAGATATTTTTTCGGTTTCGGCGATTCTATCCAAAGAGAACGAGAGGGTAGCGGCTCCGGGGTTATAATAAGACCTGACGGGTATATAGTAACCAATAATCACGTAATTGCTTCTGCAAGTAAGATCGAAGTAACTCTTAATAATAATGAAACATATGAAGCTACTCTTATAGGAACGGACCCTGCTACCGATGTGGCTTTGCTTAAAATAAATGCATCTAATCTTCCGTCTTTGGAGTTCGGCAATTCTGACGAACTAAGATTGGGCGAATGGGTGCTTGCAATAGGAAGTCCGTTAGGTGAACAATTAAGAGGTACAATCACGGCAGGTATTGTAAGTGCAAAGGGACGTTCGATGCCATCTGAAGGAGAGTTTAAAATCGAATCTTTTATTCAGACAGATGCTGCAGTGAATCCCGGAAATTCAGGAGGCGCATTAGTGTCTAAAAAAGGAGACTTGGTGGGCATTAACACTGCAATTATTTCTCAAACCGGAGCTTATTCAGGTTATTCTTTTGCTGTACCTTCAAGCATTGTAAAAAGGATAGTTGATGATTTGATTGAATACGGCGCTGTCAAAAGAGCGAAACTCGGATTAGTAATGGCAACTGTCAATGATAAAATTGCTAAAGATTTGAAACTTTCCGATACAAAAGGCGTATATATAGACGAAGTCCTTAAAGGAGGAGCTGCCGACAAGGCGGGTATAAGACGCGATGATGTAATAATTGCTATTGACGGTGTCGATATTTTATCCTCTTCTTCCTTATTGGAAAAGGTAAACGGTTTCCATCCCGGAGACAAAGCTAAGTTTATGATTTTCAGAAAGGGACAGAAAATAGAAGTGGAAGTGAATTTCCCTGAAGAAAACATAAAAAATATATGAGACAGTTAAAGATTACTAAATCTATTACAAACCGCGAGAGTGCATCTTTAGATAAATATTTGCAGGAAATCGGCAGAGAGGAATTAGTCTCTCCTGAGGAAGAGGTAGAACTCGCACAAAAAATCAGAAAAGGCGATCAGAGAGCATTGGAGAAGTTAACCCGTGCAAATCTCCGTTTCGTAGTATCTGTGGCTAAACAGTATCAGAATCAGGGATTAAGTTTGCCTGACCTTATCAATGAGGGTAATCTCGGTCTTATAAAAGCTGCCGAGAAATTTGATGAGACACGCGGTTTTAAGTTCATATCATATGCCGTATGGTGGATCAGACAATCCATTTTACAGGCATTGGCAGAGCAATCCAGAATTGTAAGGCTTCCTTTGAACCAGGTCGGTTCACTTAATAAAATCAATAAAGCTTTATCTAAATTTGAGCAGGAAAACGAGCGTCAGCCTTCAAATGAAGAACTGTCTGAAATGATAGACGTGCCTAAAGACAAAATTTCCGATACTTTAAGAGTATCGGGAAGACATGTTTCCGTAGATGCTCCTTTCGTCGAAGGTGAGGATAACAGTCTTCTGGATGTGCTTCCTAACGATGATTCGCCGAGTGCGGACAGAGGGTTGGTTAGTGAATCTTTAAGTACGGAAATCGAAAGATCTTTGCAAATTCTTACTCCTCGTGAAAGAGAAATCATAAAGTCTTTCTTCGGAATCTCTTGTCAGGAAATGACTTTGGAAGAAATAGGGGAGAGACTTGATCTGACAAGAGAACGCGTAAGACAAATCAAAGAGAAAGCAATCAGAAAACTTAAAAAGCCATCTGCAAGCAAATTATTAAAGACGTATTTAGGTTAAAGAGGATGACACCGGAATTATTCATAGCGCATAAAGCAGCCGAAGCCGTAAAAGAAATTTACGGAACCACGATAGAAGAATCTTCATTACAGGTACAAGTAACGAGAAAAGACTTTGAAGGAGACTTTACTCTGGTCGTTTTTCCTCTTGTGAAAATAAGTAAGACCGGTCTTGAAGAGACGGGAAAAGCTATCGGAGAGTGGCTTAAATCCAATGTAAATGAAATAGAAAATTATAATATAGTGAAAGGCTTTCTTAATCTTAGCCTTTCAAATTTGTATTGGAGAGAAACTTTGGATGCCATATCCAAAGAAGAAAATTACGGTATGTTGCCGAAAACAGGCAAAAACATAATGGTCGAATTTTCATCCCCGAATACCAATAAGCCATTGCATTTAGGACATATAAGAAATAATCTTTTAGGAGCGGCCGTTTCAAATCTTTTATCTCAATGCGGAAACAACGTAATAAAATCTACTTTGATAAATGATAGAGGAATACATATCTGCAAATCTATGTATGCTTGGCAACAAGAAGGAAATGGAGAGACACCTCGGAGTTCGGGTAAAAAGGGAGATCATCTTGTAGGAGATTACTATGTGGCTTTTAATAATATGTACAGCCGCGAAGTAAAAGAGTTGATGGGAAAAGGTATGACTGAAACCGAAGCTAAAAAAGAAGCCCCTTGTCTTAAAGCTGCTCACGATATGCTCATCAAATGGGAAAACGAAGATAAAGCCGTAAGGGATATTTGGGAGATGATGAACAGTTGGGTCTTGGAGGGCTTCGATCGTACTTATGAAAAGTTGGGAATAACATTCGATAAAGTTTATTTTGAATCCAAAGCATATCTTGTAGGTAAAGAAATCGTCAGGAAAGGCTTGGATGCAGGAGTATTCGTAAAAGACCCTGACGGATCCGTCTGGTGCGATTTGACAGATGACGGATTGGACAGAAAACTCTTGTTAAGAGGAGATGGTACATCAGTTTATATCACGCAGGATTTGGGGACTGTGGAAAAACGTTTCGACGAGTATAATTTGGATTCTCACGTCTATGTCGTAGGTGATGAACAGAATTATCATTTCCAAGTGTTGAAATTGATTTTGAAAAAATTGAAGTTCGATTTCGCTGACAATATTTATCATCTTTCATACGGAATGGTGGAATTGCCGGAGGGTAAAATGAAATCTCGTGAGGGAACAGTCGTAGATGCGGATGATCTGATAGATAAAATGTATGAAGAAGCGAAAGCGGCTTCGGAAGAAAGCGGTAAATCCGTAGATCTGGATGAGAGCGAGAAAGAAAAACTCTACTATACGATTGGTCTGGGAGCATTGAAATATTTTATCTTAAAGGTGGATCCTAAAAAGACAATGGTTTTCAATCCGAAAGAGTCTATAGATTTTAATGGTAATACAGGTCCTTTCATACAGTACACCTATGCGAGAATAAAATCCATTTTGAGAAAGGCGGAAGAGAAAGGGCTCAATTCGTCGGATATGACTTCTGAAGAATTGAATGCCAAAGAGATACGCCTTGTTAAGTTGCTTAATCAATACCCTTCCAAAGTAGCGGAGGCAGGAGCCGGTTTCGCTCCTTCGGTAATCGCAAATTATTGTTATGATCTGGCAAAAGAGTTCAATCAGTATTATCATGATGTGCCTATTTTGAAAGAGGAGAATACTGATGTATTGAAAACAAGGCTTTTACTCATAAGAGTAGTGTCGGAGGTATTGAGCAAGGCAATGGGAATATTGGGAATACAACTTCCTGAAAGAATGTAATAGGGAAGCAATCATATTTAATAAATTAAAACAAAATGAAAAAGACAGTTATAATTTTCGGTTCCACAACAGGAACTTGCGAGGCTATCGCAGAGAAGCTTTCTTCAAAATTGGAAGGAGCTGAAGTATTGAATATCAGTGGTTTGAATTCTTCTAAATTGGAAGAATACGATAATCTCCTTTTGGGTACATCTACCTGGGGGGACGGCGAGATGCAGGACGATTGGTATAGCGGCATCGAGGCTGTAAAATCTGCTAATCTTGCAGGCAAAACCGTTGCCGTATTCGGTTGCGGCGATAGCCAATCATACCCTGATACATTCTGCGCAGGTATGGCTGAAATAGCAGAGGCTGCAAAAGCTGCCGGCGCTACTTTAATTGGTGCTGTGCCAACTGAAGGATATACTTTCAGCGGTTCTAATGCTGTGGCTGACGGTAAATTCGTAGGACTTGCTATCGATGATATAAATGAAGACGGCAAAACTGATGAGCGTATCAATGCTTGGGTGTCTCAAATAAAAAGCAGTCTTTAATACTTAAAGACTGTAATATTGATGTTTGGGCGGAGGCAGTATTGGCTGTCTCCGCTTTCCTATTGAGATTTACACTGCTTAAAGCAGTGTTTGTGTTGCGTAAGCAACGTATTATTTAAAGAAAGAAATTGAAATTTACCAATATATTGGGATTGTTGAGGTGCTTTGATTGTTGTATTTTTGCAAAAAATATTTAAAGAAGTTATATGAAAAAAATAGTTACAATAATTTTAGTTTTCTTTTGCGCTGTAACAGTCTTTGCAAAAAGTCCTGAGTATGGTATTTATGGGAAAGTGATAGATAGAGCGTCAGGGGAGGGGATATCTCATGCAGATGTCTTGGTGAAGGGGACGAAATTGTGGACTTCTACGGATGAGGAGGGGCGTTATTCGTTTGAGAAGTTGCGTGAAGGTAATTATAAGTTGGAGGTGTCGTGTATGGGCTATCTTACGACTTGCGTGGAAGTGCAGGTGAGCAAAACATCGAATGTAAATGTGAATGTGGTATTGGAAGAGGACAGAGAGATGCTGGATGGAGCTGTGGTGTCGGTGGATAGGGCTTCTACTATCAGAAAAATATCTCCGGTTTTGATACAGGTGCTTGATGATAAAATTTTGGAAGCTGCTCATGCTGTCTGTTTGGCAGACGGATTGACTTTCCAACCTGGTGTGCGTGTTGAAGATAATTGTCAGAATTGCGGCTTTACGCAGGTTCGCATAAACGGACTTGACGGACATTATTCTCAGGTTTTGATAAATTCCCGTCCTGTCTTTTCGGCTCTTGCAGGAGTGTATGGTTTGGAGCAACTGCCTACCAATATGATTGACAGAATCGAGGTGATAAGAGGTAGCGGTTCCGCTTTTTCCGGACCGTCGGCGATTGGCGGTACGATTAACATAATTACCAAAGAACCGGAAGAAAATTCTGCGGAGTTGTCTAATTCGTTGAAATCCATAGGTTTTTCGAAAACTTTTGATAATAATCTTACAGTGAATGCTTCTTTGGTTTCTGACAACAGAAAAGCAGGTTTCAATGTGTACGGACAAAATAGGATTAGGGGAGGCTATGACAGGGATGGAGATGGATATACTGAAATGCCTACCTTAAATGCACAGAATTTCGGTTTGCAGTCTTTCTTGAAATTATCGCATTTATCAAAGTTGACTTTCGGATATAGCGGTAGGCATGAGTTTCGAAGAGGAGGTAATAAATTGCATTTACCTGCTCACGAGGCTAATATAGCAGAACAAATAGAGCATACGGTGAATGGACTTGAAGGTAATTACAGTACTTCATCTCGTAATAACAAGAATATTGCTCATATTTTCGCTTCTTTCCAGCATATAGGTCGCAAAAGTTTTTACGGAGGTATTGGAGAAGGAACTCCTGCAAGCATCGCGGCTGCATTGAAAGCTTACGGATTTACTGATGATCTGACTTTGGTAGTCGGAGCGCATTACAGTCATAAATTCGATAGATTTCTGTTTATGCCATCAACTTTGAGCATAGGCGCGGAATATAATTTCGATGGGCTGCACGATAGGACACCGGGTTATAACAAGGATTTCAAACAGGATGTGCATATAGCCACGCTCTTTTTGCAGAATGAATGGAAAAACTCTAAATGGGATTTGCTGCTAGGAGGTCGCTTGGATAGGCACAGTGTCATTCATCGTGTTATTTTCAGTCCGCGTGCCAATTTGAGATTTAACGCAACCGAGAATTTGAATTTTCGTCTTGGTTATTCAGGAGGTTTTCGCGCACCTCAAGCATTCGATGAGGATTTGCATGTGAGTATTGCGGGTGGAGAGCGAATCGTGAATACATTGGCGAAAGACCTGAAGGAGGAACGTTCCAATAGCATCAGCTTATCAATGGATTACTACCACGATTTCGGTACTGTTAAAATGAATTTACTGACTGAAGGTTTTTTCACCCATTTGAAAGATGTCTTTGCTACAAGGCAATTGGATACGCATGACCCCGAAGGCAATATCATTAACGAACGTTATAATGCCAACAGCGCAGTGGTTTACGGCATAAACATAGAGGGGAGGCTTTCTTGGAAACAGTATATAGAGTTACAAGCCGGGATGACAGCTCAAAAAAGTTATTATTTGCAACCAATCGAGTGGAACGAAAAAGCACCTAAAGAGACCAGGATGATGCGAACCCCTGATATTTACGGATATTTTACTATCAACTTCAATCCTTACCAAACCTTAAACATTGCTCTCACAGGTACTTATACCGGCTCAATGCTTGTAGGACACGTCTTGGATCACCCTGTTGCCGTAAATACTCCATCATTCTTTACAACGGATTTTAAAATTTCTTATGATTTTAAAATCTTGCAACGCAATGTGCTTCAACTCAATATAGGCATACAAAATATAACCGATTCTTACCAGAAAGATTTTGACAAAGGCTGGGAAAGAGATTCCGGATATATCTACGGACCTGTATCGCCACGCAGCATCTATGCCGGAATAAAATTGAAATTTTAATTGTAGTCTCTACAAGAATCGAACTTGTATTTAAGGTTTAGGAAACCTTCGTTCTATCCGTTGAACTAAGAGACCGTTAGCCGCTAATGGCGGCTTAAATTATTCTGCTGTTTTCTTTGCGATGATCAAACGACCTCTATAAAAACCGCACTCAGGGCATACTCTGTGGTACATAACAGTAGCACCGCAATTAGAGCATACGCTCAATGTAGGGACAGGAGCGAAATCGTGTGTTCTTCTCTTATCTCTTCTTTGTTTAGAAATTTTGTGTTTCGGATGTGCCATGATAAATATTCTTTTAATTTATTATTTCTTATCTAAAAGTCCTTTCAATGCAGCAAAAGGATTATTTTCCTCTTTAATCCCTTTTTCAATCATTTCCGAACCGATATATTTTAACGTTTCCTCATTACATTCTCCCTCTTTGTGTACCTTTTGCATAGGTAAAGCCAATATTACATAATCATATATTGATTGGCTCATATCTAAATCGGCATCGCTTTCGGGCAGGTAAATTATTTCTCTCTCTCCTTCCTTAAAATCCAACTTATCTGCATATTCGGGTCCGAATTTAATGCTTAATCTAAATTCTGTTCTTACAGGAAGATTTAATTCTTCCAAGCATCTGTCGCAAGCAAGCGTTACCGAACCTTTGATTTTGCAATCGACACCGATAAAACGCCCCGATTTTTCTACCTTGGCAGCAATGTCTAAATCTGCATCAAGAATATCTGAATTTTCGAAATCCTCAAAAAAAGGTTTACCTGCTTCCCAATTGAAATCGGTATAACCTTGCAGGAGTTCGTTCAACGGTATGACATAATTATCATTCATTTTCCCGAAAACAGATTAAGGGGTTGCAAAGGTATAAAATATTTTCCGATAATCAATCGGATTGTCTGTATTTTATTGTATTTTTGTGTATCGATTAGCATACTCTTTGCTTAACGGTTAATGAGATCCATCTAAATGACGGTTGTACTGTTTGAAGAATGAAAAATTATATATTTTTTACTTTTTGTCTTTTTTCTTTGATTTTTTTTACCCGTTCAGGGTATGCTCAACAAAATCCCAAAGTTATTTGTGTGAGCGTGAAAGATGTTGATAAACAGCCTCTTATTGGCGCTGTGGTGATGCTGGAAAATGAGAATGCGGTAACGGATAAGTATGGTATTGCATATTTGAAGTGGCATATTGGAAGTAAGGCGCATTTGATGGTAGAGTATGTGGGAATGAAAAAATGGCAGGAGACTCTGGTTTATTCCGAACTGACAAATAAAGAAATAGAAGTCGTTTTGGAAAATGAGAGTCTGGAAGGCGTTTTCGTCTCTGCGGAAAAGACTAAGACAGAGAATACCACGATCGCTGTTCGTCTTTCAAGTGAAAAGTTGAAAGACAACGGAGGGCGGACGTTGGCTTCTGTCCTGGAATCTATTCCGGGAATGAGTTCCATAAGCACAGGAGCTACTATAATGAAACCTGTAATACAGGGGATGCACAGTAGTCGTATATTGTTGATTAATAATGATGTAAGGCAGGAAGGGCAGCAATGGGGCGCTGATCATGCTCCGGAAGTAGATGTGTCTTCGGCTACTGATCTGGAGGTGATAAAAGGAGCTGAGTCCATAAGGTACGGATCGGGAGCCGTAGGTGGAGTAATAAGATTGAAAACGGCTTCATTGCCTACTTCTTCTGACCCGGGTGGACGTTTCACACTTAAGACATCTACAAATTCAGGTAGTTTCGGCGGTAATGCCGATATTTATGGTGGCAGTAATGCTTTTAAAGGCTTCAAGTGGAGGGCGCAGATGAGTGCAAATCGGTCGGAAGATTATAAAACAGCCGAGTATGTGCTTAATAACACGGGAACGAAAGAGGGAAGTATGGCGTTTGCGGCAGGTCTGAAAAAGAAAGGATTTGTTTTAGATGTTTTTGCCAATATGTATTATTCCGAGTTGGGTGTTTTTTATGGTTCTCATATAGGTACATTGGATGATTTGCTGGAAAGATTTAAAGTCGGAAGACCTTTTGCGACTACACCTGCTACATATAAAATAGAATATCCTAAGCAGCAAATCCTTCATTCTATAGTAAGGCTTACAGGAGAGTATCTGATGGGTTATGCAGGTAAAATCAAAGTTCAGTACGATTATCAAAATGATATTCGTAACGAGTATGAGAGGCGTCCGGGCAAATTCAGTCTGAAACCGTCTATGGGGTTGACGCTTAATACTCATTCCGGAAATGTGTCTTGGGAATCAGATGAGCATATACCTTTCAGGGCGATGGCAGGATTGTCTTTTATGTTGCAGAACAATACAAGTCGTAATGATACAGGGTCTGTGCCGTTGATTCCTAATTTCGCGTCTTTATCTTCAGGGGCATATCTGATAGCCAAGTACATAAAACCTAAATATGAATTGGCAACAGGCCTTCGTTATGATTATAAGTATTTGAACTCTGTAGGATATGATTATCTGGGAAATGAATATGGAGGTGTAAAGCATTTTCAAAGCCCGTCATTTTCCGTGTCGGGGCTTTATCGTCCTGTGAACGGTCTTACGATGTTGACCAATTTCGGCTTGGCTTGGCGCGCTCCGGATGTAAATGAGTTGTATAGCAATGGTTTGCATCACGGTACAGCTGCTTATGAAGTGGGTGATTCTTCTTTGAAACCCGAAGCTGCATATAAGTGGAACAATGAAGTGAGATATGCTCATAAATACTTTTCCGTTTCCGGTACCGGATTTATTCAATTTATAGGCAATTATATATTCGATGCTCCACAGAAAGACCCTAATACGGGATTGCCTGAAACGAGAGAATTAATAGCGGGTGTGTTTCCGATATTCCGTTATAAACAGGTGGATGCGCGTTTTTACGGAGGGGATGTCGCTATTGCGGTTAAACCGTTGTCTTGGCTTACATATAATGCTCAAGCTCAATGGGTGAGAGCAGTGAATAGCAAAACAGGCGGATATTTTCCTTATATCCCGGCAGACAGATATGAACAAAGTATAGAGTGCAAATTCAAAAATATATCCAAGCATTTGGATAATATTGCTTTTAATGTGGGGTATTTATATGTGGCAAAACAAAGACGTTTTGATCCTTCTATAGATTTTATATCGGAAACGCCTCCTGCATATCATTTGTTAGGTGCAGGTATTAATTTCGGTTTTCCTTTGAAGCCGGGGAGGATAGAGTTGAATGTTACAGTATCTAATGTATTGAACAGTTTATATAAAGAGTACACGAATCGTTTTCGTTATTATGCTCACGAGAAAGGAAGAGATGTACGGTTATCAATTAGTTATAAATTTTAAAATGAATAAAATGAGAAAATTAACGGCATTGACCTTGATGCTATTGGCTATGGTTTCTTGTCTGAAACCGGAAAGACCTAAAAATCAAGTGGAAGAAAAAGGACACGAGGAGCCTTGGACTGAAGTTATTGCATTTACTCCTTGTACGTTTACGCCTAATGAGGATATTTATGCGGATGATGTGAAAATCAAACCGTCTTCGCAGGCGATGACTTATACTATTACCACCGGTAATGATGGCAAATTGATAAAGAGCGGTAATGTATCTTTGAAAAAGGGTGAGTGGTATGAGATGAAAATAAATTTTCAAAATAAAAAAGGCGAGAATATCAATTCGCAATTCCTGACTGCGGAGCAGGTGACGATGCATCAGTTTTTCTTTAACAGTATGGTGTGGGATGAAAATAAAAAATCAAATGTAAAGACGGCAAAATCGCAGATTGATTATAAATATGCGGATGCCAAAGGGGCGGATGGAGTAAGACAGCCTATCGGTTTTGCAGGAGTGGTATCTGTGAATGGAGATGCGGAGTACAATGAATTTAATATAAGAATTGTTCTTTGTCACGTTGTGCCTCCTGCTACGAAAAAGAATGATAAGGGCAAGTATTATCCTTTTGATGCTCCTGCTGCGCGCCTTTTGGGGGTTACGGATATGGATATTACTATACCTGTTAAAGTACTTTAATTAATAAATATATGATTATGAATAGAATAATTAAGTTTTTGATTGCGGCTCTTGCTGCTTTAACGTTATTGTCTTGCAGAAAGGATGTGGAGCCTGTAATAAATGTGACATTGACAGCCGGGCATATGCACGGATCTTTGTTTCACGGAAATAATTCTTTCCGGAAATTTGCTTATCCTTTGAAGAATCAGGTTTCCGTACAGTTGAAGAAGCAATCCGACGGGGTGTATAGGTTGAAGGACCTTAATGGGTTTGTGAGGATGCAGCCTATACAATCTTGGGCTGTAGAGATTTCCGTTTTTAATGAGAAGGGAGGAAGGCAGAATGCTAATTATATGAAGCAAGCGGAATCGTATCAGTTTTTTGTTTCTTTGGAGAATATGAGAGAGTGTATACCGGGAGTGTTTGAGCCTGGAAAACCTTTGAATATGAGTTATGATGAGATTTTGAACGGTTTTGAATATCGCGATACGGAGCCTGAGAATAAGATGTATCATATTGGTACTAATAAGTTGGCCGATGATCAGGTGGGGTTCAAGGGGTATTTGGACAGGTGTACTCCCGGGCCGATGACTTTTGATTTGCATTACAGGTTGGTGAAATTCGGAAGCAAAGAGCAGAAGTACGGTTTGGAGGGAGGAAAGGCGCGTAAGGCTTTGGACTGGGATAAGTCTTTGGAAGGCAAGGTGGTATTGGAGTTTGTAATTCCTATCAGGGTGATTGCTAAGTATCCTATTACGGATGTGGATGAGGATACGCTTTGCGAGAGTGTGGCTAAGGAGTTCGGCATAAAGAAGGAGGAAGTGAAGAAGTTACGTGATGAGGCTCTTCTGGCTCCTTCTGAGGGGGAGAAAGCAGAGAAGTATTATATGTAGTTATACTTTATTTACTGCCGGCAGGTAAAAGTCTTTAATTCTTTTACCTGCCTATTTTTGTGTTTAAAAGTTGTATTGGCAACTTTTAAATTCTTATTTTCTTTTTCTGCCATTTTGGCAGAATTTCGCCAATGGCATAACATTGGCTAAATAGTCTTGTGTCGTATGAGTTGTACGGCGTTAGTTGTTAATAATAAAAATTATATAAAGTTATGGGAAAGATTATTGGTATTGATTTGGGAACCACGAATTCTTGCGTGGCGGTAATGGAGGGCAATCAGCCTACCGTTATTATAAATAATGAGGGGGAGAGGACTACTCCTTCTGTGGTAGCTTTTACTGAGGGAGGGGAGCGTAAAATAGGTAATCCTGCTAAGCGTCAGGCAATTACGAATCCTCATAATACGATTTTCTCGATTAAGAGATTTATGGGAGAGACGTATGATCAGGTGTCTAAGGAGATAGGCAGAATGCCTTATAAGGTGGTTAGAGGCGAGAATAATACGCCGAGAGTGGATATTGACGGAAGGCAGTATTCTCCTCAGGAAATTTCGGCTATGATTCTGCAGAAGATGAAGAAAACGGCAGAGGATTATTTGCGTCAGGAGGTGACTGAGGCTGTGATTACAGTGCCTGCGTATTTCTCTGATTCTCAGCGTCAGGCTACCAAGGAGGCAGGTAAAATCGCGGGTTTGGATGTGAAGCGTATTATCAATGAGCCTACTGCTGCTGCATTGGCGTATGGTCTTGATAAGAAGAATAAGGATATGAAGGTGGCTGTGTATGATTTGGGTGGCGGTACTTTCGATATTTCTATTTTGGAGTTGGGCGGTGGCGTTTTTGAGGTGAAGTCTACAAATGGCGATACGCATTTGGGTGGTGATGATTTTGATCAGGTGATTATCGATTGGCTTGCTCAGGAGTTTGCTGCGGATAACAGCGGTATTGATTTGAAGAAGGATCCTATGGCGTTGCAGAGATTGAAGGAGGCTGCGGAGAAGGCTAAGATCGAGTTATCTAATTTGAATTCTACTGAAATCAATTTGCCTTATATTATGCCTGTGGATGGCGTGCCTAAGCATCTTGTGAAGACTCTTACGAGAGCGAAATTCGAGCAGCTTTGCGATACGTTGTTCCAGAATACTATCGAGCCTTGTCGTCGTGCGCTTGCGGATGCTAATTTGAAGGCTTCCGATATTGATGAGGTGCTTTTGGTGGGTGGTTCTACTCGTATTCCTAAGATTCAGGAGATCGTGAAGAATTTCTTCGGGAAGGAGCCTAACAGGACAGTGAATCCGGATGAGGTAGTGGCAGTGGGCGCTTCTATTCAAGGTGGCGTGCTTGCAGGTGATGTTAAGGATGTGCTTCTTTTGGATGTTACTCCGCTTTCTCTCGGTATTGAGACTTACGGCGGCGTGATGACTAAGCTTATCGAGTCTAATACGACTATTCCGAGCCGCAAGTCGCAGGTGTTCTCTACGGCTGCTGACAATCAGCCTTCTGTTGAGGTGAGAGTGTTGCAAGGGGAGAGACCGATGGCTAAGGATAATAAGCAGATAGGTATTTTCCATCTTGACGGTATTGCTCCTGCTCCGAGGGGTGTTCCTCAGATTGAGGTGACTTTCGATATTGATGCGAATGGTATTTTGAATGTGTCTGCGAAGGATAAGGCTACTGGTAAGGAGCAGAATATTAGAATTGAGGCTTCTTCAGGTCTTTCTGAGGAGGAGATTAAGAGAATGCGTGATGAGGCTAAAGCTAATGAGGCTGCCGATCAGGCTGAGAAGGAGAGGGTGGAGAAGATAAATAATGCTGATGCTCTTTGCTTCCAGTCGGAGAAGAATTTGAAGGAGTATGGCGATAAGATTCCTGCTGAGAAGAAGGGCAATATAGAGTCGGCTCTTGCTAAACTTAAAGAGGCAGTGAAAAGTCAGAATATTGCTGATATCGATACGTTTTATAAGCAATTGGAGGAGGCTTGGCATGCTGCTTCCGAAGATATGGCTAAGGCGGCACAAGGACAGGGCGCCGGTCCGCAAGGTCCACAGGGTAATCCACAAGGCGGTCCCGACAATCAAGGTCCTGATGAACAATAGTTTTTAAGAGTTCTTTTTGAACGGATTAACCGTGAGGTAGGAGTTGTAGTAACTTTTATCTCCGGTTATTTCTTTTCCGAGCCATTCCGGTTGAGGAAATTTTTGATTTTCTTGTTTTAGTTCTATTTCGGCTATTGTCAATCCTTCGTTTGCACCTTTGAATACGTCTACTTCAAAGTAGAGTTCATCATCAGTAGCGATGATATAACGTTCTTTTTCGATTATTTGTTCTGGTTTACCGCAGAGTTTTAATAGTTCTTCCGCTTCGTTTATGGAGATTTCTTTTTCCCATTCGTATCTGCTTATCCCGTTGTCGCTCGGGCCTTTTATGGTGATGTAGCATTTGTCGTCTGAGATTCGTACTCTTACGGTATTGCCGTTTTCTTTTGTGATATAGCCTTGTTTGATATTGTGAATGTATATGGCTTCTTCTTTAAAGGAGTCGTTTTTGACTAAGAATTTACGTTCTATTTCTGTTTTCATATTTATTGTGTTTTACATTAGCCATCCGGTGACGTCTTCGCCTCTTGAGAGCTTTTCGTTAATCTCTGTTGAGGAGATATTTGTCAGTGGAGCTGTGATTATTTTTATTTTATATTTTTTTCGTGGATTGTCTTTTAACAGCCGGTTTTTTATTTGTTGCAGGTCGTATCCTTTTCTGGGATATACGCAAACGCCGTATTCTGTCAGGATCCTGTCAAAGTCTTTCCATTTGGTGATTTCGTACAGGTTGTCTGCACCGATTATAAGTGTAAAGTCGTTTTCGGGCTCTCTTTTTTTTAGGGCATCTAATGTGTTGATGGTGTAGTGGGGGGCAGGCATTGTGAGTTCTATTGGGTCTACGGTTACATTTAGTTCTTTGTGGCGTGCTATTGCTTTTTTTGCTTCTTCGTAGCGTTGTTTCCCCGTTTTTTCGCTGATTGAGGATTTGAGCGGATTTTTGGGGGAGACGATAAGGTAGATGTTGTCGAAGTAGCGTTTTTCGGTCAGGTAGCGCATTATTGCTAAATGACCGATATGCAGGGGGTTGAATGAGCCGGCGTAGACTGCTATCCTCATTTGTATAAAAACTCGTTTACTATTTTTTCTGCTTCGTTGAAGGCTTTGGTTAAGTCGTCGTTGATGATGATTTTGTCGAATTTGCCGGCATAGGTCATTTCTTCTGCAGCTTTGCTTATTCTTTTTTCGATGGCTTCGGGTGTGTCGGTTTGTCTGGTGATGAGACGGCGGCGCAGTTCTTCTATTGATGGCGCTTGTACGAAAATGGAAAGGGCTTTGTCTCCGAAGTATTTTTTTAGGCTTATACCGCCTTTGACGTCTACGTCGAAGATGATTACGTGATTTTTGTCCCAGATTTTTTGTACTTCTGATTTGAGAGTGCCGTAGTATGAGCCGCTGTAGACTTCTTCGTATTCGACAAAAAGTCCTTTGCTGATCAATTCTTTGAATTGATCTACGGAGTAGAAGTGGTATTCTACTCCGTCTTTTTCTGCTCCACGCGGTTCGCGGGAGGTGGCTGAAATCGAGAATTCGATTTCGGGGTGGAGGGAGGTGAGGTGGTTGACGATTGTGCTTTTGCCGGAACCGGATGGAGCAGAAAATATAAGGACTTTATTGTTCATCTTTTAATTGTTTTTGCAAAATTAATCATTTTAAAATAATCTGCAGTTTTTGAAAATAGAGGTATTTTAGTTAAATTCGCAACGATTTTAGATATAGATTATATTTTAATTATTTATAAAATGGTTTCATATAAAGAAATAGGTCTTGTAAACACCAGAGAGATGTTTGCAAAGGCTGTGAAAGGCGGATATGCTATCCCTGCTTTCAACTTTAACAACATGGAGCAGTTGCAGGCTATTATTCAAGCTGCGGCAGAGAAAAAATCTCCGGTAATTCTTCAAGTATCTAAAGGTGCACGTAACTATGCAAATCAAACATTGCTTCGTTATATGGCAGAGGGCGCTGTAGAATACGCTAAGGAGTTGGGATGGGAACATCCTCAGATTGTTCTTCATTTGGATCACGGCGATTCTTTTGAATTATGCAAGAGTTGTGTGGATATGGGCTTCTCATCTGTTATGATTGATGCTTCTTCTCTTCCTTATGAGGAGAATATTGCTCTTACAAAACAGGTTGTGGATTATGCACATAAATATGATGTTACTGTAGAAGCTGAACTTGGTGTTCTTGCGGGTGTTGAAGATGAGGTCTCTTCTGAAGAATCTCATTATACACGTCCGGAGGAGGTTATTGATTTCGCTACACGTACGGGTTGCGATTCTTTGGCTATTTCTATCGGTACTTCTCACGGCGCTTATAAATTCAAACCGGAGCAGTGTACAAGAGACCCTAAAACAGGTCGTTTGGTGCCTCCGCCACTTGCTTTCGATGTTCTTCACGAGATTGAAAAACGTCTTCCGGGTTTCCCTATCGTACTTCATGGTTCATCTTCTGTGCCTCAGGAGTATGTTGATATGATTAATGCTAACGGCGGTAAGCTTCCTGATGCAGTAGGTATTCCTGAAGAGCAACTTCGCGAAGCTTCAAAATCGGCTGTTTGCAAAATCAATATCGACTCCGATTCACGTTTGGCTATGACAGCCGCCGTTCGTAAGGTATTTAATGACAAACCGGGTGAATTTGACCCTCGTAAATATCTCGGTCCTGCTCGTGATGAGATGAAGAAACTCTATGAGCACAAGATTGTGGATGTGCTTGGTTCTGACGGAAAAGCAGAATAATACGGGTATATATATTCTAATTTCCCCGAGATAATTTTGTCTTGGGGATTTTTTATAAATTTTATTATAATGGATAAAAACAGTTATGCACTTGGAATGAGCATTGCTCATAATATGATACATTCAGGTGTTAAAGAAGTGAATTTCGAGGATTTTATTGCCGGTCTGAAAGCGGTGATGAGCGGTAGTGAAACGAAGATTACTTTTCAAGAGGCAGGAGATATTCTGAATGATTATTTCGCTTCTTTGGAAGCAAAGCAGGCAACTGAAAATGCGGAAATTGCAGAGGCTATGAAGAAAGAGGGAAAAGAATTTTTAGATGCTAATGCGAAAAAGGAAGGGGTGGTAACTCTTAAAAGCGGTCTTCAATATAAAGTCTTGAAAGAAGGAACAGGCAAAAAACCGGGAACCGGTAATAAGGTGAAATGTCATTATGAAGGTACGTTTATCGATGGTAAAAAATTCGATAGTTCATATGATAGAAAACAGCCTGCTATTTTCGGGGTAACTCAAGTGATTAAAGGGTGGACAGAAGCTTTGCAACTTATGTCGGAAGGCTCACAGTGGGAGTTGTTTATACCATATAATTTGGCTTATGGTGAAGCAGGCTCTCACGGCTCTATTCCACCTTGTGCGACTTTGATTTTCAAAGTGGAACTTCTGGAAGTGATCTAAATCAAATCATTTTCTGCAAAATAACGCCATAAAGGAGCGACCATAAGAGCTTGTTTGCACAGGTCTTCTTTTAAGATGGTTTTAATATCTTTTATGTCTAAAAGTATCGGGGTAATATCTTCGGTTTTATCCAAGTGTTGCTCTGATATTTTTTTTACATTTTTTGCTATAAAGCAATGAGTGATATTATTTGTACAGCTCGGATTTCCGCAGATTTGCATAAATTCCGACCATTCTCCTTCTCCATACCCCGTTTCTTCGGATAATTCTCTTTTTGCTGCTTCCAAAGGTGATTCTCCTTGTTCTATCACTCCTGCACATAATTCATATTCAGTAATACCTAATCCGTGTCTGTATTGTTTTTCCATTATGTATTTGCCGTCTTCTGTGATGGCGATTACATTTACCCAATCAGGATATTCCAAGACGTAAAATTCGGGATTTTCTCTGCCGTCTGGCAGTCTGACACAATCTTTTCTGACAGTGAGCCAAGGCCTGTTAAAGAGATATTCGCTTTTTACGATACTCCAATTCTTTTCCTTTGTAATATCTTTTTTCATTATATGAAAATCTTTTTACAAAGATAAAATCTTATATTAAATTTGTAAAATTGTATCTTATGGAAACAGCAATCAAAATAGTTGAGATTTTTGCGTTTCTTTCCGGTTTGGTCTATATCGTGTTGGAACTGAAACAGAAGGATTTTATGTGGTACATAGGTATTGCTACCGGCATTGCTTGTGCTTTTTCTTTTGCCGTACAGGAACTTTGGGCGTCTGCCGGTTTGAATTTATATTATGTGGGTATTTCTTTTTGGGGAATATTGCAGTGGAAAAAAGATAAAAATGCGATTTCTAATGGAAAGAGTGAGATTCATCTGAATAAGATTTCATTAAAAATATTGCTTGGCAGTGTTTTGTGCTTTGTATTTTGCTCTGTCCTTTTGATTGTTATTTTGCGATTTGTCGGGGACGGAGAATCGGAATTGGATGCCGTTATTACAGTAATGAGTGCAATCGCTGCTTTTTGGTTGGCTAAATCTTATCCGGAACAATGGCTTATATGGTTTGTTGCCGATGTGTTGTCTGCTGTTATGTGCTTAAAATCGGGTATGTATTGGATGGCTTTTTTGTATATGGCATACGCTGCAGCTGCTGTTTACGGTTATTTTTATTGGAGAAAAAAAGGGATTTATTTGTAAATAATATGATTGTAATTGCTGAAAGCGGAGCTACCAAAACAGATTGGCGTTTTATTTCTGAAAAGTCGTCGGAAGTGTCGGAGTTAAAGACGGAGGGGATGAATATTTCTTGTTTTGATTACGATGCGATATATTCTTCTTTGAAGAAAGCAAAGAGTTGGATTAATAAATTGCCTTTTAACGAAGAGGTAAAGTTAATTTATTTTTTTGCCGCAGGCTTAATTAATAATTTGCCAACGGCTTTGAATAAGTTATTTGAGGAGTTTTTTCCATTGGCAAAATTGGAGTGTGATTCTGATTTGGTTGCATCTGCGAGGGCTGTTTGTGGAAGTTCGGAGGGTATTGCAGCAATTTTGGGTACAGGTTCGAATTGTTGTTTGTTTGATGGGCGGAAAATTGTTGAAGGAGTTCATCCTTGTGGCTTTATTCTTGGTGATTTTGGTAGTGCGGCTTGTCTTGGAAAACTGTTTTTGACTGATTTTTTGCAGGGAATGATGCCTGTGGGGTTATCTAAGGAGTTTGAGGAAAGGTATGATGTTAGTTATAGGGTTGTGGTTGATAATGTTTATAGAGGGAATACACCGGCTGCATATTTAGGCTCCTTTGCTCCTTTTTTAGTTGAAAAGTATTTATCGAATGATTATGTTAGGAAATTGATTGATAGAAATTTCGAACTGTTTATAGATAGGTGTTTGATGAAATTTGATACCGATAAATATAGCGTTGGGGTTACAGGTGGGTTTGGATATGCTTGTAGAGATGTTTTGAAAGGTTTAGGAGAGAAAAAGGGAATACATTTTTCTTCTTTCGTGAAATCGCCTATTGATGGGCTGGTTAATTATTATTTAAATAGTTAAAAGACTTTATGTTTAATGAAAAATATCCTTCTGTGTTATTGCAGAATGCGGTGGATGCTATAAGCGCTTTGCCAGGTGTAGGCAGAAGAAGCGCTTTGAGATTGGCATTGTATTTTTTAAGGCAGTCTCAAGATCATGTGCATCATTTTACGGAGGCTATAAATCATTTAAGAGATGATGTGAAATATTGTAATACATGTATGATGATTTCGGATGAGGAGGAATGTTCGATTTGTGCAGATAAAAGTAGGGATCATAATATGATTTGCGTGGTAGAGAATGTACGCGATGTTATGAGTATTGAAAATACGGGGCAGTATCACGGTGTATATCATGTTCTTGGGGGGATTATTTCTCCGATTAATGGAATTGGACCTTCTGATTTGTCTATTTCTTCTTTAGTGAAAAGATTGGAGGAAAAAGCCGCAGAAGGAGGATCTAATTTGGAGGTTATTCTGGCTTTGCCCGGAGATGTGGAAGGAGAAACGACTTCTTTTTATATTTATAGGCAAATTTCGCCTTTCGGCATAAAAATATCATCTTTGGCTCGTGGTTTGGGTTTTGGAGATGATTTGGAATATGCAGATGAATTAACTCTGGGGCGTTCTATAGTTAATCGTCAGATTTTTAAGCCATAATTTGTCCTCTTTCAGGAAAAATAGTATATTTGCAAATTGTCTTTTGGCAATATTTAGTTTGTTTCCCTTATTTAAATCGGCTGATGCCGGCGAGAGGAGGTTTGAATTATGATAGATATCTTCTACAAATCAAGCGGTAAAATATTGCTTTCGCAGTCAGAACTTGATTTTTCTAATTTAAATAGGGAAGAAGTGCTTTGGATAGATTTGCTTTCTCCTTCAGGAGAAGAGAAACGCGCTACTGAAGTTTTTCTTGGTACTGAGATACAGAGCCGTGCAAGGGCAGAAGAAATCGAGAGTTCTTCTCGATTTTCCGAAACGGATAAAGCAATTTTTGCAAATACCAATTTTTTGATGCCCGGACCTGAAGATTATGGAATGGAGCCTGTGTCTTTTACATTGGTAGGACATACTTTGACTACTTTAAGAGAAGTCCCTCTTCGCTCTTTTACTGAATTACAAAGAAAAATAGTAGCTATGCCTAAGCTATATTGGAGCGGTTACTCTATTTTTGCTACAATACTCGATCAGAGGGTGGATTTGGATGCTGATATGATTGAGTTGATGTCAAAAGAGATAGCTCAATATAGCAAGAGAATCAATCAGCAAGAAGATATCAATGAGGACTTTCTTTTGGATATCAATCAGTTGCAGGAAAATACAATGATATTGCGAGAAAACATTGTAGATAAGCAGAGGTTGATATCAAACTTGCTTAAAAGCGTGAAATATCCTAAAGACTTGGAAGGACGTTTCAATGTCCTTTTACAAGATATTTCTTCTCTGATCAATCATACGAATTTCAGTTTTGAGAGGTTGGAATATTTGCAAGATACAGTAGTCGGTCTTATCAATTTGGACCAGAATAAAATTATGAAGATCTTTACGTTGGTGTCACTATTGTTGATGCCTCCGACGTTAGTGGCAAGTTTCTATGGTATGAATGTGGCTTTGCCTTTTGCTGAAATGAAATATTCATGGGTGATTATAGTTGTCATTATGATATTATCACTTGTCGTTATTCTTTTGTTTTTTCAGAAAAAGAAGTGGATGTAATTCTTTAATTCACTTGTTAATCGAAATATTTTATCTAAATTTGTACGATTTTGTGCGTGGCGCAGTCACGTATGAATTATTACATAATGTTAAACCCGCTAATTTGTTAAATTACAATTATGGAAGAAAAAAAATTATCAACCGAGGAAACTGCGGTTGAACAAGAAACCAAGAAAGCGCCGTTAAATGCTTCTGTAGCTCCTGAAAATTTTGATTGGGAGGCATTTGAAAGCGAAGCATCTTACGGTACCGATAGCAAAGAGAAAATCTCTCAGGCTTATGAGCAGACACTTTCTAAAATCGTTGAAAACGAAGTTGTAGAAGGTACGGTTACAGCTATTTCTAAACGTGAGGTTATCGTTAATATCGGTTATAAGAGCGAAGGTGTTATCGCTGCACCTGAATTCCGTTATAATCAGGACTTAAAGGTTGGCGATAAAGTCGAGGTATATGTAGAGTCTGCAGAAGACAAAAAAGGACAACTGATTTTGTCTCATAAGAAAGCTCGCGCTCTAAAATCTTGGGATAGAGTTAATGAAGCTTGCGAAAACAATGAAATTGTCAAAGGTTTCGTCAAGACTCGCACTAAAGGCGGTATGATTGTGGATGTCTTCGGTATAGAAGCATTCTTGCCTGGTTCTCAGATAGATATTAAGCCTATCAGAGATTACGATCAGTTCGTCAATCAGATTATGGACTTTAAGATTGTTAAAATCAATCAGGAGTTCAGGAATGTTGTTGTTTCTCATAAAGCTCTTCTTGAAGCAGAGCAGGAGGCAAGAAGGTCTGAACTTATCGGAAAACTTGAAAAAGGACAAATTCTTGAAGGAACAGTTAAGAATATTACCAATTATGGAGTATTCATTGATTTGGGTGGCGTAGACGGTCTTATCCATATTACCGATCTTTCCTGGGGTAGAATCAACCACCCTGAAGAGGTTGTTGCTCTTGACCAGAAGATTAAAGTCGTTGTGCTTGATTTCAATGAGCAACAAAAGAGAATCGCTCTCGGTCTTAAACAACTTTCTTCTCATCCTTGGGATGGTCTTGATGCCAATCTTAAAGTTGGTGATACTGTTAAAGGTAAAGTTGTCCTTATCGCTGATTACGGTGCATTCGTTGAGATCGAACCTGGCGTAGAAGGTCTTATCCACGTATCTGAAATGTCTTGGTCTCCACGTCTTCACAGCGCACAAGAGTTCTTGAAAGTAGGAGACGAAGTTGAGGCTCAAATTCTTACATTAGATAGAGAAACAAGAAAAATGTCTCTTGGTTTGAAACAACTTACTTCAAATCCTTGGGAGAATATTCATGATAAATATCCTGTCGGATCACAACATAAAGCAGTTGTACGCAATGTTACTAACTTTGGTGTATTCGCTGAATTGGAAGATGGCGTAGAAGGTCTTATACATATCAGTGATCTTTCTTGGAATAAGATTAAGCATCCTTCAGAGATGGTTGCAGCCGGTGATACTATTGATGTTCAGATTTTGGATTTCGATGAGTCTAATCACAAATTAAGCCTTGGTCACAAACAACTTCTTCCTAACCCTTGGGAAGAGATTGAAAATAAATATCCTGTAGGTTCTACTGTTGATGTAACAATCGCTTCTGTATCTGATAAAGGTGCGGTTATTAATGTAGAAGGCGATGCAGAGGGATTTGCTTTCTTGAAAGAGATTGTAAAAGAAGATGGTACTTCAGCAGTTGCAGGAGAAACTCTTCCTTGCAAAGTTGTAGAACTTCGCAGAAGCACTCGTAGAGTAATTTTCTCTCACTTAAGGACTTATGCAGAAGTAAAAGAAGCAAAAGCTGCTGCAGAGGCTGATAACACCAAATCAACAGTTAAGAAAATCAATTCTAATATTGAGAAAACAACTCTTGGTGATATTTCAGAACTTGCTGCTCTCAAAAACAAATTGGAGAAAGGCGAATAGTTTTATAAATGAATTTTACGTTACAAATAATGGGTACTGCTTCGGCAATGCCCGTTATTGAAAGATTTCAAAGCGCCCAGGTACTTAATGTACACGGGCGCATATTTTTAATTGATTGCGGTGAGGGTGTTCAAAGGCAACTTGTTCGGTATCATATTTCTATTGTTAAGCTAGACTCCATTTATATATCTCATATTCACGGAGATCATGTATTTGGGATATTTGGTTTACTTTCTACTATGGGTATGATGCATAGGACTACGCCTTTGGCAATTTATGGCCCGGCTAATTTCTCTCCTGTATTAGAATCTTTTCTATCTTATTATGGAGAAGGGATCTTATTTGAAATAGATTTTCATCCTTTGTCAATGGAAGATAAAGAAATGATTAATGAAACGGAGGCTGTTGAAATCTTTGCCTTCCCTTTGAAGCATAAAATAGAAACCTATGGTTTTTTATTCAATGAAAAAAAACCGAAGTTGAATATCAAAAAATATTTTATTGAAAAATATTCATTAAACTATCAGGAAAGAGTATTGTTAAAGGATGGTAAGGACATAATTCGTGAAGATGGTACTGCAATAAAGGCATCTGCAGCGACATATTTACCTTTTATTCCTCGAAGTTACGCATATTGTAGCGATACCGAAAGTTTTCCTGAAATCGCAGAATGGGTAAGAGATGTTGATTTACTATATCACGAGACTACTTATTTACATAAAGATCTTGCTCAAGCAGTTTTAAGGCATCACTCAACGACATTGCAAGCTGCAGAATGTGCTAAAAAAGCCAACGCTAAAAAACTTGTTATTGCTCACTATTCAACTCGTTGTTTAGACTCAAATCAGTATATGGAAGAATGCAAAACAATCTTCCATGAGACTTATGCTGCACAAGATGGAGATATTTTCGATATTCCCATATCTAAAAACAGAGAAAAGCGTAAAAAATAACTAAATTCGCATCTATGAAAAATTCTTTTTTAAAAATATTGGGAATCCTTTTGGTACCCGTATTGTGCATATCAGCAAAGGAACCTGAGAAAACAATAAAAGAAAAGTATATTGAAAAATATTCGGCAATTGCGGTGCAGGAAATGTATCGTACAGGTATTCCTGCAAGTATTACATTGGCACAGGGATTACTCGAATCCGGTGCTGGGCAATCTCCTCTTGCGGTAGAAGGTAATAACCATTTCGGGATAAAGTGCCATACGGACTGGACCGGTAAAAGGATGTACCACGATGATGATAAACTGGGAGAATGTTTCAGGGTGTATAAGTCTCCGGAGATGTCTTTTCGTGATCATTCTGATTTTTTACGTTATAGAGATAGATACAAAGAACTCTTTGAGTTGCAGGCAGGTGATTATAAGGCTTGGGCTTATGGGCTGAAGAAAACAGGGTATGCTACAGATCCGACTTATCCTTCCAAACTTATTAAAATCATAGAAGATTATAAACTTCATGAATACGATAAAGCCAAATCAGGAAATTATATAGTAGAGGATGGTAAAATTTATCTTTCTTATTCTGAAAAAAAACAAAGAAGAGTAAGGACTGAGAGACAGACAAAAAAAACAGCAGATAAGAAGAAAGAAGAATTATTATTGAATCTCCCTCAATCTCCTCTTTCAATAGAAGAACCTAAACCATTGGAAAGAGGTATGTTTGAAATCTTTAATTTTCCGCTATCTCGTCAGCACTATTCTAAAAACGGAGTACCTTTTATTTATTCTGCAGAAAACGAAAGTTATGAAGGAATTGCTGAAACTTACAATTTATTCCTAAAAGAATTGCTTTCATTTAATGATTTGAAAGAAGATATTGAATTACCTGCCGGGACTATTGTTTATCTGCAAAGAAAAAAGAATCATACTCCAAGAAGTTTGGATAAGTATATTGCAGAAGGCGGCGAGTCGCTTTGGAGCATATCTCAAAGATTTGCAATAAAAATGAAGTATCTTATAAAAATGAATAATATTCCTGAAGATTATGTAGCAAGAGAGGGGGATACTATTATATTAAGAAAAGATAAAAAAGTTGAAAGGATTAGAAGAAAAGCAAGACAAGAATAAATATGAATAAACAAAAAATAATTATAGCAATTGTAGTTTTTTTCGTGCTTTCCATTGTTTTTGTTGGTGGATATAGATATCTTTTAGACAATAAATTCTCGAATTTCAGTGATAATCAGGAAGTATTTATTTTTGAGGGAACTACTTCCGCACAGGCGCTTGATACTATTTTAAAAGATGGTAAGGTCTTGCATCCTGGAAGCTTGAAAAGAGCATTAAAATCTCATATGAAAAATGCCTCTGTAAAATCAGGTCATTATGTGTTTGAAAGAGGTATCTCTTCTGTGAGAGCAGTGAGAATGTTGAAATTGGGATTGCAAAAATCTGTAAGGCTTACTATTGCAGGTACAATAAGGACAAATGAAATTCTTGCGGCAAAGATCGGAAAACAAATGATGGCTGATTCATCTGATATTATTAAATTGCTGAATGATACGGCTTATGTATCTAAGTATGGATTTATTCCGTCTGATGTCCTTGCAATGATTATTCCGGATTCATACGAAATATGGTGGAATTCTTCTTCAGAAAAGATTTTAGATAGGTTGAAAAGAGAATACGATAATTTCTGGAATGAAGAGAGAATGGGGAAAGCAGCCGGTCTGAAATTGACTCCTAAAGAAGTAACTACTTTGGCTTCGATCGTTAGCAGTGAGACACGTTATATCCCGGAAATGCGTGATATAGCCGGTGTCTACCTCAATCGTTTGCGTAGAAAAATGAAACTTCAGGCAGATCCTACGGTGGCTTATTGTTTCGGTTTTTCACTTAGCAGAATTCTGAAAAAACATACTGATATAGATTCTCCTTATAATACTTACAAATATGCAGGATTGCCTCCGGGACCTATATGTGTACCTTCAAAAGAGGCAATAGATGCTGTTTTGATGTCAGATAAAGTAAATTATCTTTATTTTTGCGCAAGCCCGGAGTTTAACGGAAAGCATTTATTTGCTTCTAATTATGCACAGCATCAAAAAAATGCTAGAGCATTTCAAAGGGCTATGAATGAAAGAAAAAAACTTCTGAGAGCTAATGAGTATAATAACAGAAAAATTCAATCACTATGAGCAGGAAGGACAAGAGCTGATAAACTATGCTTATGACTTTGCTTCTTCTGTTTTGGCAGGAGATTTGCGTAGTAATGGTCATCCCTTCATAGAACATCCGCTGAATGTAGGTCTAATCGTTTCCGATGAGATCGGTCTTCAAGCGGAGTGTGTTGCAGCTGTCTTTATTCACGAAGCAGTAAGGATGCACCCTGAAGTTGATCTTACATCAATGAAATTCGGGGAGGACGTTCTTACTATGGTAGACGGTTTGAATAAGATTTCTACAATCAAACCGAAAGATACGCGTTTAGAGGCTGAAAATTATAAAAAACTCATAGTACAATATTCTAAGGATCCACGAGTTACGGTCTTGAAAATAGCTGACCGTTTAGAAGTAATGAGAAATTTGGATATGTTCCCGAAACTGTCCAAAGAAAATAAAATATTGGAAACATTGATGTTGTATATCCCTTTAGCTCACCAACTTGGGCTATATAATATCAAGAGCGAATTAGAAGATATTTATTTCCGGTTTGCAGAGCCTGAACAATATAGAGCAATCAATAATAAGCTTAAAGCCACTGAAAAAGACAGGGAAAGGCTTATGAATGAATTCATAGAACCACTTAAAAAGAAACTTTCTGATGCCGGGATAAAATATAAACTGAAAGTAAGGACAAAAACTGCTTTTTCAATCTTTAAGAAAATGCAAAAGCAGAAAGTCGCTTTTGAAGGGGTTTATGATGTCTTTGCAATACGATTTATCATAGATTGCGAATCTGATCATAAATTGGAAAAAGACCTTTGCTGGAAAGTCTACTCTTACGTTACCGAAGAATACGAACCCGATACTTCTCGTTTACGAGATTGGGTAACAAATCCAAAACCAAACGGTTATGAATCATTGCATATAACCGTTAAGAATAAACGCAATTCATACCTTGAGGTACAAATCAGAACTAAAAGGATGGATGATGAAGCGGAGAATGGACACGCAGCGCATTGGTCCTATAAAGGAATACGATACGAAGAGACTACGGATAAGTGGTTGAAATCCGTACGCTATAATTTGGAACATCCGGGTACTTATAATCCGGAAGATCTTCCTGTTCCTCCATCAAAAGAAATATTTGTTTTCACACCTACAGGAGAACTTAGAATTCTTGCTGCCGGCTCATCTGTCCTTGATTTCGCATTCAATATACATTCAGGTCTCGGGACAAAATGCACCGGTGCCAGAGTGAATGGAAAAGTCGTTTCGATCAAAGAGCAATTGAAGACAGGCGATGTCGTGGATATAATGAGTAGCAAAAATCAAAGGCCGTCTCCTGATTGGTTAGGTTTTGTCATTTCATCCAAAGCCCGCACGAAGATCAAACAAGTCCTAAATGAAGTCGAATTTAAAAAAGCTGCTGACGGTAAAGAGTTATTAGGAAGAAGACTTAAAAATTGGAAATTGACTTTTCCTGATGACTTCCTTTCCGAGTTTATGAAAAAACACCATCTGTCGACCGAAAATGCTTTTTATGCGGGTATAGGCGATGGCTCTTTGGATATTAATATTGTTAAAAATTTTATTTTAGAACAAAATTCGGACGAAAGCCAAAAGAATTCCCCTGCAATTGAGAAAAGCAGGGATTGGGATGCTTCTAATGCCGTTTCTACAGATGATATTCTTGTACTTAATGCCAGAGATTTGAGAGGTTTGGATTATAAGATGGCACGATGCTGCAATCCTGTGTTTGGAGATGATGTTTTCGGCTTTGTAACCAGAACGGAAGGCATAAAAATACATAGAATTTCCTGCCCTAATGCAGCAAGGCTTATTACAGACTACCCTTATAGGATACAGAAAGTAAAATGGGCAGATAGTCCGAGTACAAGTTCTTTCCAATCCACGCTTCGCGTTACAGCAGCAATGGAATCGTCCGTAATAAACCAGATAATGGATATAATAATGTCCTTTAAAGCTTCTGTGCGTTCATTCAATGTAAATGAAAATCAGAGAAGCGGTACATTCGATATAAATATGAGGATAGCCGTACCATCAAATATGGAGTTGGACAAAGTAATATCTCAAATAAAATTGCTTAAAAATGTAATAAAGGTAAATCGAGCGTAGGCTATTATTTATCTTTCCATACATTTAAATACTCCTTTAATGCCCACATTTCGTCCCTGTATTTGGCAGCTCCCGTAAAATCCAATTCAGCAGCAGCTTTAAGCATTTGCTTCTTCGAATTCTCCATCATTTTTTCCACTTGTTTACGAGACATAGAACGAATAACAGGGTCTTGAAGAACAGCGGCAAGGTCTGCCTTAATGTAGCCATCAACAAATGCCGTATTACTATCTCTTTTGGAATCGTGACCAAAACCGACGGATATTCTTCCTTTTCCAAGTTCGCTCGGTGAAGGAATATAGGTAGGTGCATCTAACGAGTTGGCTGCACTCACACGCCCGGTAGGACCATTAACAAGTTCTGAAATAAGTATATTCTTTTTCACTCCAACCTGTTGAGGTATGATATTATGCAGTTTATTATACTCCATTTGTTTTTGTCTGCGCCTATTTGTCTCCCTTATGGTCTCATCCATAGACTTTGTAATAGTATCTGCATACATTATCACAAGTCCGTTTACATTCCTGGCCGCTCTTCCGGCAGTCTGTGTCAAAGATCTCCCGGAACGCAAAAACCCCTCCTTATCAGCATCCAAAATAGCAACCAAAGAAACAGTAGGTATATCCAGTCCCTCTCGCAGAAGGTTAACCCCTATAAGCACATCGAAAAGTCCGTTTTTGAAATCCTCAATAATCTCCACCCTTTCAGCCGTATCGACATCCGAATGAATATAACGGCACCTTATGCCCATTCTGTCAAGGTAATTGTTAAGTTCCTCTGCCATACGTTTGGTCAAAGTAGTTACAAGTGTTCTCTCATCCAGCGTCTCACGTTTCCTGATTTCCTCCAATAAATCATCTATTTGGTTTTTCGTAGGCCTTACCTCAATAGGAGGGTCCAACAATCCCGTAGGTCTGACCACTTGCTCTACCACCAATCCTTCCGATTTCTCCAACTCATAATCAGCCGGAGTTGCGCTCACATACACTTTTTGTCCCGTAATCTCCTCGAACTCGTTAAAAGTCAAAGGTCTGTTGTCCGCAGCAGCAGGTAAGCGAAACCCATACTCGATCAATACCGATTTTCTCGAATGGTCCCCTCCGTACATCGCTCTCACTTGCGGAAGCGTGACGTGACTTTCATCAATAAACGTAATGAAATCCTTAGGAAAATAATCTATAAGACAGAACGGTCTTTGCCCTTCCGAGCGTCCATCCAGATAGCGCGAATAATTCTCGATACCCGGGCAATACCCCATCTCCTTAATCATCTCCAAATCGTACTCCACTCTCTGTTTCAATCTCTTAGCCTCCAAAGGTTTCCCAATATTTTCGAAAAAATCCATCTGTCTCTTCAAATCATCTTGAATCATGCTCACCGCCTTAATACTTCTCTCCTTGGTCGTAACAAAATTGTTCGCAGGAAAAATCGGCACCTCTTCCACCTCCTCTAATGTAGCCCCGCTAATAGGATCAATCAAAGAAAGCGAATCCACCTCATCTCCGAAAAACTCAATCCTGACAGCCTCATCAGCACCTCCCAAATACACATCCACCGTATCTCCCCTCACTCGGAACGTTCCTCTTTTAAAATCCGTCTCCGTCCTGCTGTAAAGCGCATCCACAAGCATATAAAGCAGACGCGTCAAACTCCTTTGCTCACCTTTTTTTACTATAACCGTCTGACTGTAAAAGTCTTCCGGATTTCCGATACCGTACAGGCACGACACGCTCGAAATCACAATCACATCACGCCTCCCCGACATCAAAGCCGATGCCGCACTCAATCTCAACTTATCTATCTGATCATTAATGCTTAAATCCTTCTCAATGTAAGTATCCGTCACCGGCATATACGCTTCCGGCTGATAATAATCATAATACGATACGAAATACTCCACTGCATTACTCGGAAAAAACGACTTAAACTCCCCGTACAACTGCGCAGCCAACGTCTTATTATGGCTCAGAATTAGCGCGGGTCTCTGCAATTTCTCAATCACGTTAGCCATCGTAAATGTTTTTCCTGACCCTGTAACTCCCAGTAATGTAATATCATTAATCCCATTACTTAAAGCGTTGCTAATTCCTTGTATTGCACTCGGTTGATCCCCCGCAGGCGAATATGTCGATTCCAGTCTGAACTTCATAACGCCAAAAATAATACAATTATTAAAATAATCAATACCATGAGAATTCCCCTTAAAAAATCCTAATGGATTTTACGGGAAAGCGCAAAGCGCAAAAATCAAAGGAATTTTAAAAAGTAAAAAAATTAAAAATATTTTAAAATTCAAAAAAAACATTATATTTGTACAAAATTATATCAAGAATAATTGACAAATAAAAATTAATATTATATTTTAACAAAATGAAAGTAATTAAATCACTTCTTGGAGCAGCAGCAATAGCAGCGCTTCTAGTTACTTCTTTCAGTGCTAAAGCACAGGAGAACGGAAATCGTGACGAGAACGGTAAAATTGTTCGCGGAGCTTATTTAACAAACGGTTTCGGTTCTAATTGGTTTATTGGTGCTGGTGCCGGAGTAAATACATTCTTTGCCCCTTCAAATGTAAATCCTGGTTTAGGTTTGTCAACTGAAGTGTTTGTAGGCAAATGGTTTACCCCATCTGTCGGTGCACGTTTGGGTTGGCATGGTTTTGACGATGCTTTCAAACTCGGTACAGTTTCTCAGAAAGCATTCTACAATTCACTCCACGCTGATGTACTTTGGAATATCTCTAACGCATTCAGCGGTTACAAAGAGACACGTTTCTGGGATATTATCCTTTATCCTTCATTTGAAGTAGGCGTATCTAAAGTTAAATCTGCTACTGCAAAGAACAACTTTGAGTACGGTGCCGGTTTCGGTTGGTTGAATGACCTCCGTCTTGGCAAATGCGTAAGTTTCTTCCTTGATTTCAGAGTACTTGTAACCAAAGGAGATTTCTTAGTTAACACAGGCAATAAGTTCGGATTCCTTCCTTCAGCTACTGCAGGTTTTACCTTTAATCTCGGTAAATCAGGTTTCCAGCGTCATACTTCTGCTATTCCGGTAGTAGTTCCGCTTCCTTTCACAGCAGATCAGTATAACGCACTTAAAGATAAAGTTGCTCAACTTGAGAAAGAGAACGCAGAACTCAGAGCTAAAATCGATTCACTTGAGAAAGCACGTCCTGACACAGTATATGCTGAATCTCATGTTGCTCCTGCATCTGCAACTCTTTATTTTGACTGCGGTAAAGCGGTACTTAGCGAGCGTGAACTTGCTCACTTGGAGTACTTCGCTAAATCAGCTCTTACAAAGAACAGCAAAATTACTGTTGTAGGTTCAGCTGACAAACAGACCGGTTCTGCAGCTCGTAACCAATTCCTTTCAGAGCAGCGTGCTAAATACGTTAAGAACATTCTTGTTAAGAAATATGGCCTTGTTGACGGCAATATTACTATCAATGCAGAAGGTTCAAGAAACAACGTATTTGATACTCCTGCTAAGAACAGAGTCGTTACCATCAAGTAATTTAGAATTTTTGAATAAATAATATTGGAGGTACTCGTTAGGGTATCTCCTTTTTATTTTTAAATTTGTAAAAATATTTAAAAATAAAATATGAGATTACCTTCAGAGTGGGAAAAACAAAGCGGAGTACAACTTACGTGGCCGGATAATCAGACGCCATGGGATGCTTTGGAAAAAGTTCAGGAATGCTATGCCGAAATTGCCTATAATATATTAAGATACGAAAATCTGATGCTTGTTGTCAGAAATATGGCAGATGCAAAAGAGGAGTTATGCAAGGCAGCAGAGAGAAAGGGATTGGTTATTGATATAGATAAAATCCTTTTTAGAGAAGCTTCTATGAATGATACCTGGGCGAGAGACCATGGAGGTATTTCCGTATATGGTGATAATGGAGAGAAATATTTATATGACTTTGTCTTTAATGGATGGGGATTGAAATTCGCATCTAACCAAGATAACTGCATAACCAAGAAGATTTTTTTTGACGGTGCATTCAACGATGATGTAATGTGTGTGGATATGCGACCTTTTGTTTTGGAAGGAGGCAGTATAGACACAGATGGGGCCGGTACTCTGATTGCCACATCCGAGTGTCTTTGTTCGGTAAACAGAAACGAATATCTGTCCAAAGAAGAGATCGAAGGGGAGTTGAAACAAGCGTTCGGACTGAAAAGAATTTTATGGCTCAATTCGGGGAAAATCAACGGAGATGACACGGATAGCCATGTCGATATTCTTGCACGTTTTTGTTCTGAAGATACTATCGCGTATGTTAAATGCGAAGATAAAAACGATATTGATTTTGAAACTTTATCGGAAATGGAAGCGGAACTGAAAGCATTTCGTACTCTTGACGGAAAACCGTATAATTTAGTACCTTTACCTATGCCTGATGCTATGTACTTGGAAGATTACAGGTTGCCTGCATCATACGCTAACTTCTTGATTATAAACGGCGCTGTCCTTGTACCCGGAACAGGTTCGGATAAAGACGAGATTGCTCGAGAAAGATTACGGAAAGTATTTACAGACAGGGAAGTGATTATGATAAATTGTTCTGCTCTGTTATCAGGACACGGAGGACTTCATTGTGTTACGATGCAATTCCCTGAAGGTTGGTTAAAAGAAAATTAAAATTCAGAATATGAGAAAATTAAAAGTGGGTATTGTGCAGCAAAACTGCGGAAAAGATATTACAGCAAATATTCAAAAACTTAAATCAAATATAAGAGAATGTGCAGCTGACGGAGCAGAACTTGTGGTATTGCAGGAACTTCATAATTCAGTATATTTCTGTCAGATAGAAGATGCTTCTATCTGTGATTTGGCAGAGCCTATACCAGGACCCTCTACAGATATATTCGGTGCTTTGGCAAAAGAACTGAATATCGTAATTGTTCTTTCTTTGTTTGAAAAAAGGGTCCCCGGCATTTATCACAATACAGCGGTCGTAATAGAAAAGGACGGTACGATTGCAGGAAAATATCGTAAAATGCACATCCCCGATGATCCTTGTTATTACGAAAAATTCTATTTTACTCCCGGAGATTTGGGATTTGAACCGATAAAGACCTCTATTGGAACGTTAGGCGTTTTAGTTTGCTGGGACCAATGGTATCCCGAAGCAGCTCGGCTAATGGCAATGAAAGGCGCTGAATTGCTTATTTACCCTACCGCTATCGGTGGAGTGGATACCGATAGTGTAGAAGAACAACATACTCAAAGGCAGGCATGGCAATTGGTACAGCGAGGACATTCGGTGGCAAACGGTTTACCGGTAATAACAGTTAACCGTGTGGGGCATGAAGAGGACCCTTCGGGGAATACTGTCGGTCTGGATTTCTGGGGTACATCTTTCGCAACAGGTCCGCAAGGCGAACTGTTGGCTCAATTAAGTCCGGATAAAGAAGAAAATGTCGTGGTGGAAATAGATTTGGATAGGACTGAATATGTGAGAAGAGGATGGCCTTTCTTCAGAGATAGAAGAATAGATGCTTACGGAGAAATAACTAAACGTTTTTGCAAATAAAGATATGGCAGCAATAGGTACTATATTTAGCAAATCAGGTAAAAAAGCCATTTTATGCGGCTGCGGAGAATTAGGAAAAGAAGTTGCTATCGAATTGGCAAGGTACGGTGTTGAAGTAATAGGTATTGACCGTTACGAAAATGCTCCTGCTATGCAGGTAACGAGGCGAAACTATGTTTTCTCAATGCTGGATGGAGAAAAACTCCTTAAAACCATTGAATTAGAGAAGCCTGATTTTATAATACCTGAAGTGGAAGCTATTGCTGTTGATAAATTGGCTGAACTTGAAAGGAAAGGTTATAATGTAATACCTAATGCAAAGGCTGTAATGCTGACTATGAATAGAGAAGGAATTAGAAAATTGGCTGCACAGCAATTAGGTCTTCCGACTTCTCCTTATGAGTTTGCTTCCGATGAGCAGGAATTTAATCTTGCCGTAAGCAAAATAGGTTTTCCCTGTGTGGTGAAGCCGGTTATGAGTTCTTCAGGACATGGACAGAGTATAATACGCAATATAAGTGAGTTAGATGAAGCATGGAAGATTTCCCAGTCGGGGGGCCGTTCCGGAAGCGGAAAAGTGATTGTCGAGGGTTTTGTGGATTTTGATTATGAAATTACGCTTCTCACAGTCAGGCACTGTTCGGGCACTGCTTTTTTAAAGCCGATAGGACATCATCAGATGGATGGAGATTACAGAGAGTCCTGGCAGCCTCAGGTGATGAGTGAAAAAGCGTTACAAGCGGCTCATGAAATAGCAAAGAAAATAACGGATGCTCTTGGAGGGTATGGTATTTTCGGAGTTGAGATGTTTATAAAAGGCGATGATGTGATATTCAATGAAGTATCTCCAAGACCGCATGATACGGGAATGGTTACTATGATTTCGCAGGATTTGTCAGAGTTTGCATTGCATACAAGGGCTGTACTTGGTTTGCCTGTACCGGAGGTGGAGTTTTTAGGACCGTCAGTATCCAAAGCGATCGTTGTGGAGGGAAATACCAAAGAGTATGAATTCCAAAATCTTGAGAAAGTTTTAAAAGAACGCGGAGTGCAATTGAGAATTTTCGGAAAACCCGAAGTGTCGGGAAAGCGTCGTTTAGGAGTATTGCTTGCAAGGGATATAACTATAGAAAAAGCTCTTGCCAAAGTGGAAAGAGCTTATAGTGAATTGTCGGTAAGGCTTTATTAAGTATTATCTCAGTCTTGCCAATTGCTTTAACTCATTATCCGCTTTGATTTTATCTATGATTGCGCAAACGATTTTGTATGTTCTGCCATCTTTGGAGTAGTTTGCCGGCGTAATGAAATTTACCCTGCCTTGCCGTTGTAATTTTTTTGCTACTTCTTTCTTTTCCGGTATTTGAGGATTGTACACAGCAATGGCATTTCCTCCGAACATATTTACGATTTTCATAGACGGTACGTCCGTTTCTCCGTCACCGAAGTAAATCATCTGAGGAAAAGGAATACGTTTTTTATCTTCTGCCGTGCTTTCGTTTACTTTTTCAGAATCTCGTGCGCTGAGTATGCCTTTATTGATTTTGAACATGAATTGTGTTTTTGCAGTATAGTCTACTGCTATTCCCGGCCATTCCGCTTCTCCGTTATTGTCATACAGGAATGAGCAGGCAAAGATTTTTTTGAATTCTTTGGCAATCGGAGTCCCCTCTATTATCTCTTTCAGTCCTGATGAGTTTATATAGTGCTCTATACGAACTCCTTTGCTTTCTCCGTATTCGTTGATTAAGCGAAACCAGTTTTTTACGCCTTCGAAAAGTCCTATATCTTTTCCGTATCGTTTGAAGTCTTCTTTTCTAAGTTTGATTCCTGCCTTTTTTGCCTCATCGAACATCAGTTTCATATATGCAAGTATGTTGCTGGCATCTTGCCCTTTGGCTATTGTATTGCTCATGCCCCAGAATTGACTTGCTGTTTTGCCTATTGCTTGAATGAAACCGAATTCTTGCATATTTCCGGGTGATAAAGTTCCGTCGAAGTCATATATTAGGGCTACTATCGGTTTTCTTGTCATAATTAGGTACAAATATTTGATTTATACAAATATAGCATAAATGAAAAATTTTACTAATTTTGTGAATAGGATATTTGTCAAAATAATACATAATTTATGGAACACTACTTTTCACGATTACAGAATTCGATTAAAAATTACTGGGACAGCCCGGCTTTGAATAATTTCAGGGGAGAATCTTTTACATTCGGTCAACTTGCAACACAGATAGAACGTTTCCATATTTTCTTTGCAGCAGCAGGTCTGAAGAAAGGAGATAGAATAGCCTTGTGTGCGAAAAATTCAGCAAGGTGGGGAATCTCTTTTCTTGCAATTAATACATACGAGGCTGTTGTAGTTCCGATTTTGTCGGATTTCCATTATGATAGCGTAAATCATTTGGTGGATCATTCGGATGCTTTGATTCTTATTACCGATACTGATATTTGGAAAACATTAGATATCACTAAAATGCCTAAACTTTTGGCTGTTGTGAGTGCGAATGATTTTTCTTTGTTGTATAGTGCGAATAATAATATTAAGAAGGCTTACGATAGTATTCCGGAGGTCTTTTCAAAGAAGTATCCTAACGGATTTACAAAAGATGAGGTGAATTATAATATGGATAATTTTGAGGATTTATCCATTATAAATTATACTTCGGGTACCACCAGTACGCCTAAAGGTGTAATGTTGCCTTTCCGTTGTTTGTGTGCGACTATTGATTTTGCTTCTGTAAGGATTCCTGCATCTCATAAGTTTACTATCGTATCAATGTTGCCGATGGCTCATATGTACGGTCTTGCTTTTGAGTTCCTTTATCCTATGTGTAATGGTACAGCTGTTACATTTTTGGGAAAAACACCTTCTCCGTCTTTGTTGCTTTCCGCTATGAAGGAGGTGCGTCCTTATCTTATTTTGACTGTGCCATTGGTAATGGAGAAGATTTTCAAAAGTTCTATCAAACCGGTATTGGACAAGCCTCTTGTTAAGGTCCTTGTGAAAATACCGTTTGTTAATAGGCTTATTTTTAATAAGATGCGGGATGGGCTTTTGAATGCTTTCGGAGGTCAGGTCCAGATGATAATAATGGGAGGCGCTCCTTTGAATCCTGATGTTGAGAAGTGGCTGAAGAAGATAAAACTGCCTTATACTGTAGGTTATGGTATGACAGAAGCTGCTCCTTTGATTGCTTATGAGGCTTGGGATAAGTTTGTTTCCGGTTCTTGCGGAAAGCAGATTGATACTATTACAGCAAGGATTGAGTCAGAGGATCCTGAAAATGCGGTTGGTGAAATTCAGGCAAAGGGAATGAATATTTGTACAGGTTATTATAAGAATGAGGACGCTACAAAGGCTTTGTTTACTGAAGATGGATATTTGAAAACCGGTGATTTGGGAGTTATTGATAAGGATGGAAATATTTTTATTAAGGGACGTAGCAAGAGTATGATTTTGAGCTCGAGCGGTCAGAATATTTATCCTGAGGAGGTAGAGGCTGTGATGAATAATCAGAATTTTGTTACCGAATCTGTAGTCGTTGACAGAGCAGGGAAGTTGGTGGCTCTTGTTTATTTGGATAGTGATGCGATTAAGAAGTCGGGGTTGGATGCTGAAGCGATTTCTGATATTCCTGAAAATGTAAGGTTGAACGCTAATAAGCAGTTACCTTCTTATAGTGTTTTGACAAAGGTTGAGGTTGTCTCTGAACCTTTTGAAAAGACTCCTAAGATGAGTATTAAGAGGTTTATGTATAAGTAATTTTTAAACTGTGAATAAGCAAAGGTGCCATTTTGGCAGCCTTTGACTTATGGAACATATTTTGATTTTATCAGGGCGTACGTTTAGTACGTCCTGATTTTTCTTCTTGCTCGAAGAGCAAAGAAGGGAATTATTAAAAAGTTTTTTATGATTTAAATTTTTATATTATGGCAGAGATTAAAGGAAAAATTGGCGTTACGACGGAGAATATTTTCCCGGTGATTAAGCAATTTTTGTATTCGGATCATGAGATTTTTTTGAGAGAGTTGGTGGCTAATGCGGTGGATGCGTCGCAGAAAATGAAGGCTTTGGCTGCTAATGGTGTGTTTAAGAGTGAGTTAGGTGAGGTGAGTGTGCGTATTGAGTTGGATGAGAAGGCTAAGACGTTGAAAATCATTGATAGAGGTATCGGTATGACGGATGAGGAGGTGGAGAAGTATATTAACCAGATTGCGTTTTCGTCTGCGGGTGAGTTTTTGGAGAAGTATAAGGACCAAATAGGCGGGATTATAGGACATTTCGGTTTGGGATTTTATTCTGCGTTTATGGTATCGAAGCGTGTGGTGATTGAGACTTTGAGTTATAAGGATGGGGCGAAAGCGGTGAAGTGGGAGTGTGATGGGTCGCCAGAGTATGCAATGGAGGAGTGCGAGAAGGCTGACAGAGGTACTGTCATTACGCTTTATTTGGATGATGATGCTTCGGAATTCGCTTCAAAGAGTAAGATTGAGGAGTTATTGAATAAGTATTGTAAGTTTATGCCTATACCGGTGATTTTCGGTAAGGAGCAGGAGTGGAAGGATGGCAAGTATGTGGACACGGATAAGGATAAGGTGATTAATTCGATTGAGCCTCTTTGGACTCGTAATCCGTCGGAGATTAAGGTGGAGGATTATATGAAGTTTTATAGGGATATTTATCCTATGCAGGAGGAGCCGTTGTTCTATATTCATTTGAATGTGGATTATCCGTTTAACCTGACAGGTATATTGTATTTCCCGAAGATCAAGGAGAGGATGTCGATAGATAAGCATAAGATTCAACTGTATTGTAATCAGATGTTTGTGACGGATCATGTGGATAATATCGTTCCTGATTTCCTTACACTTTTGCATGGAGTGATAGATTCTCCGGATATTCCTCTTAATGTGTCAAGGAGTTATTTGCAGAGTGATTCGAATGTGAAGAAAATTTCTACTTATATTACCAAGAAGGTGGCAGATCGTTTGGAGGAGATTTTTAAATCGGAGAGAGCGCAGTTTGAGAGCAAGTGGGATAACTTGAAATTGTTTATAGAGTACGGAATGCTTTCTGATGAGAAGTTCTGCGAGAGGGCTTTGCATTTTGCTTTGTTTAAGAATACTGAGGGTAAGTTCTTCAGTTTTGATGATTATAAGAAGGCTGTGGAGGGCAATCAGACCGACAAGGATAAGAAGGTAGTGTATTTGTATGCTACCGAATTGGAGGCTCAGTATGGGTATATTGAGGCGGCTAAGAATAAGGGTTATGATGTGCTTTTGATGGATTGTGAACTTGATGCGCATTATGTGAATTTGCTTGAACAAAAACTTGAAAATGTTCGTCTTGCGAGAGTGGATTCGGATGCAGTTGATAATTTGATTCCTAAGGAGGAAAAGATAAAATTGGAGATGTCCGAGAATGACAAAAGGGATCTGAATGATTTGTTTGTTCGCGTACTGCCGCAAGGGAATGATTATCATATAACTGCAGAGAATTTAGGTGCTAAGTCCGCTCCTGTTTTGATTACTCAAAATGAGTTTATGAGGCGTTATCGTGAAATGAGTGCGATGGGAGGCGGTATGAATTTTTACGGTGAGTTGCCGAAGTCTTATAATATTGCTGTAAATATGGAGCATCCTTTGATCGCTTCTATTATGTCTGCGAAGTCGACTGCCGTTAAGGAGATGGGCGAACTGCCTGCGGAAGCTGATAAGGATGCAGCAGAAGAAGTGAAAAAGGCTGCAACAGATGCTCGTAATTCAATTATTGATGCTCATAGGGCAGAAGTGGAGAAATTTGCGGATGCTAATGAATTGCTGCATCAGGTGATAGATCTTGCTTTGCTTTCTAATGGGATGTTGAAAGGTAAGGCTTTGAGTGATTTTGTTTTGCGTAGTTTTGAATTAATTAGCCCCGGTAAGTAGATTGGCTTAATTTTTGCATATTTAGCTATTTGTCTTTTAAAAAGGCAAATAGCTAAATATTTCGTTTATAGAAAATAATTTTGATATGAAGTGTTCTATCGGCAGTATTTTATTTACAATTACATTTACTTTTTTGAGTTTTACCCTATTAGGAACATTTGATGCTAATGCGCAAAATCCTGTAAGGGATACTTTGAAAACTACAATTTTCTTTGCTAAAGGGAAATGTGAGTTGGACAAAACTCGTAATGGTGATTTTAACAAGTTTAAACAATTTTTGGATAGTATTTCTAAACTTTCTCTTAATAATGAAGCTATTATTGAGAAAATCATTATTACAGGATGCGCATCTCCGGAGGGAAGTACGGACAGGAATAGTAATCTTGCAAATTTGAGGGCAGAGAAAGTTAAGGATGTATTAAAATTGAGTTTGCCTGATGGAATAGATTATCAAATTATACCGAATGCGGTATGGGATCATATGTTGGCGACATTGGAAAAGTCTCAAATTGCTAATAAGAAAGAGATTGCGAATGTTGTAGTCAATACTCCTGAATGGATAAGAAATAAATCCGGTAAGATAGTAGATGGAAGGAAGAAACGTTTGACGGAATTGAATAACGGTCGTGCGTGGAGAGAGATGTTAGTCGTATTGTTCCCTATGCTGCGTTCCGCTACTGTTGAGGCAGTTTATAAAAATGTAGTTAAACCTGCTGAAAAACCTGTTAAACAAGAGGAAGTAAAACCGGCAATTAAGGTAGAGAAAAAAGAGGTGAAACCTGAAAAGGTGGTCAAGCCTAAAATAAAGAAAGTACGTAAACCTTTCCAAATGTCTTTTAGGACTAACTTGCTTTATGATATTGCAATGACTCCTAATATTGGAGCTGAATTGTATTTTGGTCGTAACTGGTCTATGGGTGTGAACTGGATGTATGCTTGGTGGAGCAATCCTAAGGCAGCTTTCTTCTGGAGAGTTTACGGTGGAGATGTTAATATTCGTAAGTATTTTGGTCGTGCTGCCAAACGTAAGCAATATACAGGTCATCATATAGGTATTATGGGAGGAATGGCAACTTATGATTTCCAACTTTTCGGTAGTAAAGGAATACTTATAAATGATTTGAAAGGTAATATGCCATTTAATTTCTTCGGGGGACTTGAGTATGGTTATGCTTTCCCGATAGGTAAACGTTTGAATTTGGATTTTACCGTTGGTGCAGGATATTTCAGGGCTGATTATTTTGAGTACTATCATAGATATGATGAGAGTAACTGGGAGGCAACTAAGCGTTCTCGTATGTTTACTCCTCTTAAGGCCGAAATTGCTCTTGTATGGCTGATAGGTAAGGAGAATATAAACGTTCGCAGGCGCAAGTAAAATTTAGATTGAATTAAAAGCGGTTTAAGATTATAGTTTCTTAAGCCGCTTATTTACTTATAAATGGAATTTTAGATATGGCGAATATTAAAGTATTATTGTCTATATCCGTTTTGTTTTTGTTGGGTTCTTGTAACGTCCGCAAAACTTCAGATTTATATCCTGACGGTCAAGGTTTGCAGATCGTTAGATATACAGAGTCAGGTGATCTTTTTCCAAATCCTGAAAGAGGATTTTATCGTTATTCTATAAATACGGATCCTTTGACAGAGCGTAAGGTAAAGCAGTGTCGTGATGAGAATATTACTCTGATTTATCGTTTTTATTATTTAAAGGATTTCCGTAATGCTCCATTGACAGATGCTTTGTTCGAACAAATAGATGATGATATGGAAGCTTTACGAAAAGCAGGAGGAAAAGCTATTGTACGTTTTGCTTATTCTAATAGCGGAACTGAACCTGATGCTCCTTTGAATGTTATTCTTGGTCATTTGGAGCAGCTACGTCCTGTCTTAAATCGTAATAAGGATGTGATAGCAGTGTTACAGGCAGGTTTTATAGGAGCTTGGGGAGAGTGGCATAGTTCGACAAACGGATTAAGTACAGATGTCGAAAGAAATAAGATATTGGAAAAAATCTTAGAGATCTTGCCTGCCAATCGTTTTGTACAAGTTCGTAAGCCATCTTATATACGCGCTTATGTTGGCTCTCAGGATGCCGTATCATCTGAAGAAGCGTTTGGAACTACTGCTAAAGCTCGTATAGGTCTGCATAATGATTGCTTTTTATCGAGTATTAATGATGTGGGTACTTATTCGAACGTGGAGGAGGAGAAAAAATATTTGCGTGAGGAAGGATTGTATGTTCCTATTGGGGGAGAGACTTGCAAGCCAAGAGGTGTTGAACCGGCTGCTTGTGCTACTGCCAGACCTGAAATGCGTTATTTAAGATGGTCTTATCTTAATAGAAGCTATTATGAAAAAACTATAAATCGTTGGATAGCTCAAGGATGTTTGGAGGAATTTTCGCGTTATATGGGCTATCGTATTGTTTTGCAAGAGGGTAAATTCTCCGATAAACATACTCCCGGATCGGCATTGAGTGTTTCTCTTAAGTTGAGAAATGTGGGGTATGCACCGATGTTTAATCCGAGAAAAGTGGAATTGGTACTTCGTGCTGCTGATGGTAGCGCCACATATGTGGCTTCTTTACCTGATGATCCTCGTCGTTGGCAGCCAGATCTTGAAGTGAATTTGGAAGCTAATGTTACTTTGCCGAAAGATATTGCTTTAGGTAATTACAGATTGTTTTTGTCTTTGCCGGATGCGGAGCCTTCTTTGCACGATAAATCTGAATTTTCCGTACGTTTTGCCAATCGTTATTGTTGGGAAGAATTTACCGGTTATAATGATTTAGGTGTGATTATAAGAGTTGAAAATTTATCTCAAATTGGAAAAGGAAAATCGGATATCCGGTTTATAAAGAAAGATTAAGTATAAAAAAGGGGATTAGCTTAGCTTTTCCCCTTTTTTATTATATAATTCATTTTGCAAGACTGTAAAATCTGTTACTTCTTCTAGTTTGATTTTACATTTGTATTTGCTTTTCCATTTTCTTATGTAGGATGAAAATAATCCTCTTGAGAGGTATGATCCTAAAATGGGGCTTACTTTGAGTATCAATTCTTTATTTCCCTTTTCTGTATAATAGGCAATCATTCTTTCTATTTGCTCGTCTATTACTACGCTTGATGCTATTTTACCTGTTCCGTGGCAGGTAGGGCAAGATTCCGAAGTATTAATTTCTGTTACCGGCCTAATACGTTGGCGAGTAATTTGCATCAGACCGAATTTTGTTAAAGGTAAGACATTGTGTTTTGCCCTATCTTTTTCCATCAGTTCTTGCATATATCTATGCAAAGTATTTCGATGTTCGGCTTTCTCCATATCTATGAAGTCCACGATTACAATACCGCCCATATCCCTTAGTCTTAATTGGCGTGCGATTTCTTCCGCTGCCATACGGTTGACTTCGTATGCATTCTCTTCCTGGTCGTTGGATTTTGCCCTGATACCGCTATTTACATCTATTACATTTAAAGCTTCGGTGGTCTCTATAACCAAATATGCTCCTTGTTTTATAGGAACTATTTTACCGAATGAACTTTTTATTTGTCTGGTTACTTCAAAATGATCAAAAATAGGTTCTCTTTCATCGTAAAGTTTTACTATTTTTTCTTGTTCAGGAGAAATTAACGAAATGTAGTTCTTTGTCTCTTCATAAATCTTTTCGTCATTTACATAAATGTTTGAAAAAGAGTCATTGAGGAGATCTCTTAAAATAGTTGTAGTTTTACTGTATTCTGAAAACAGCATTTCTACACCTTTGGAATGTGCTATCCTCTTCCAAGAACTCTCCCATTTATCTATAAGAGATTTTAATTCAGCAACAAGTACGGCTGCATTTTTACTTTCAGCAGCTGTACGTATTATCGCTCCGTAGTTTTTTGGAAGGATACTTTTAACAAGCGTTTCGAGTCTTCTTCTTTCTTCTTTTGAATTGATTTTTTGTGATATACTCACTTTCTCTGTGAAAGGAAGCAATACAATGTTTCGCCCTGCTAATGAAATTTCTGCTGTAAGTCGCGAGCCTTTTGTGGAAATCGGTTCTTTTACGATTTGTACGATAATCATCTGCCCGACTTTGAGATTTTGCTCAATACGACCTTCTTTTTCAAGTATAGGCCCTATTTTAATACTCGAGTACAATTGGCGGCTGTCTACATTCGGATTGCTTTTAAGTATAAATTCATTGAATGCTTTAAAATGTAATCCTAAATCCAAATAGTGTACAAATGCTTCCTTTTCATCTCCAATATCTACAAAGGCTGCATTCAAAGCCGGAAGAATTTTCTTTACTCTGCCCAAGAATACATCTCCGACAGAGAAACTTCTACCTTGAACGGACTCTTTGTTGAGTTCTATGAGGCGATGATTTTCCATCAACGCGATCTGAACTTCTGTCGATGTTACATCGACAATCAAATCTTTCTCAAATTTTTCAGACTCCATAAGGAAACTTCATTTATAAATAATAAGGGACCGTCCGGAAAACCGGTCAGCCCCTCTTTTCTAACATACTGTTAAAATGGCAGGCACAGAATTTACTTCTTCTTGTGTCTATTCTTGCGCAAACGTTTTTTACGTTTGTGGGTTGCCATCTTATGTCTTTTTCTTTTTTTACCGCTTGGCATAATGTTTAAGTTTTTAAAAATTATTTCTCTTTTACCGTGTTAGCGAATACCTTTGCCGGTTTGAAAGCCGGAATATCGTGTGCCGGTATTGTAATAGTCGTCTTCTTTGTAATATTTCTTGCAGCCTTTGACGCTCTATGTTTGATAATGAAACTACCGAATCCGCGTAAGTAAACAGGATTCTTCTTAACAAGAGAGTCTTTTACGCTTTCCATAAAAGCTTCAACTACTGTCTGAACTGTAATCTTTTCAATGCCTGTTGCTTTCGCAACTTCATTAACGATCTCTGCCTTTGTCATAATACTATATACTTAATATCTAATTTATTCTTTGCAAATAGCCTACAAAATTAGGCTTATTTTTTTAATATTCAAAATCTTGTATGAAAATTACTGCGCTTTTTTGAATATGTACTCTATATGAGAGTTAACTTCGGCATACAAAGGCTTTTCTGTGCCGTTTGCCATAAACTCTGCGATAGAAGCTAAAATGATATCCGGTTCGTAGTCTACAATGTATAGGTGCATTAATCCTTCCTTATCGAATTTTATTCCCACCAAGGCTGTTTTATCGCTACTTTGTGCTTTAGAAGTGAATTTACGATTAATATTATCGAATTCTACTAATTGAAGACTTTCCAAGTTGCTTCCTGAAAGATGACATTTGATTATCTTACTTTCTTTTATTTTTGATTTTCCGATAAAGAAATCTTTTAATTCGGATTGGAAATTCGGAGTGAAAGATCCATCGTTCAAATCTATTGTGAAAGAGTCTTTATCATTGAATTTAGGATATGTCGTTTTCTCATCTGCCGTTAGTACTCCCCAGTTTGCTTGCATTGAGTCGTATGTAGTAACAAGTTTCTCGATTACCCATTTTCCGTTCGCTCTCAATAGAGGAGAACCTACAGCGGAGATGGTAATGTTTGCGTTAGTTCCTAAATTAAATTTAGGGTTGTCTCCGAATTTAATGACGATTTTATCTTTTGCCGGATCTACTGCTTTTTTGAGCAATTTTATGCTGAATGTACCGGTCGATTTCTTCTGCGGAACAATAACTTTTTTACTTCCTTCAATTGTAAAATCAATACCTTCTTTTAAGGTTGATTTCTCTGTATCAACTTCGATATTGATTTCTGTACTATTCTCCATAGATTTCTTTTTACCTTCTCCGTTAAGGGTCTCAATATTAACGTCTAAGGTATGCTCTATGCTAAGAGCTTCAGTAGTGAATGATAAATATCCGATTTTTTCGGTTAACTTAAATTCTGCAATTGGAAATTTTCCCGGTTGGAATCCTGCAGGAACTTTGAGTTCTGCGTGGACTGTTTTTCCTGCACCTGCAATAAGAGGTTCAACGATGATTTCCGTAACAGGTTTTGCACCTCCCAAAACGAATTGCTCTGCCGTTAACTTGTAATCTTTATTTTTTTCGGCAGTTCCGCTGAATGCTACAGGGATAATTACCTCATTTGTACCATTATAGGTGGCTTTTAAATTCAGTGTAAAAAACCCATTCTTCAGTATAGGGCTGACTGTATTGAATGACACTGTGTTTGCAGTTTCATTTTTAGGGTTGCAGGCAACGCTGAACAATGCAGCTATTGCAAGCAGGATAGATGAAAATCTTTTCATAACAATATGATTAAATTATTATTTAGTTGCGTCTTCGTATTCTTGTTTTATTTTTTCTAATTCCGTCCTTTCTTCGGAAGTAAGATCCGTCGGCTCAGGCAGTACTACGTTTTTTGCATAACCTGTATTAAGAGGAGGTAATTCATTATGCCTCCTGCAAGATGAAAAAATCAGGCCAAGCAATATTGTGCTTATTAATATTATCTTTTTCATATGATATATTTTTATTCTGTTTTTTCGTATCCCGGATTTTGTTTTAATCCTTTTACTAAAGTTATATCCATTACAGGAAGAGGAAAAGTGTACATGAATTTCAGAGTAGTATATTTTCTACCATGTTTTGCTACCCAGAATTCAGGTCTTCCATTTCTTTTTAACTCATACCATCTATCTCCTTCCATAAAAAGTTCTTTGCTTCTTTCGCATAAAATAGCATAAATTAGAGGAGTGAGATTTTTACCTTGGGCATCTACTTTAAACTTGCTGTCAGGATTGACAACCGGTAAAGTGGTTTCTGTAAAATCTGCTACTCCGGTTATTCTTTTCTTTCTCAATGCGTTTAGTGCATCTAAGGCTGCTTGTCTTTCTCCAAGATGATATTTGCTTTCGGCAAGAATTAGCTGCATCTCAGCACTTCGCATACAAGATAAAGGATATTTTTCAAAAATTCTCTTTTTATTAAAGGAAAGTTTATATCTGATGTCGTTTTCTTTTTCTTTGAATAATTCTACAAAGAATTTGCTTGCAGGTCTGCTTTTGGCATAACCTACGATAGCATTATATATCTGTGCGGATTCTGCAAAATTTGTGCAACTCTTTATCAAAACATTGCCTTTTTTCGCAGCAGATGATTCAATCATATCGCTATATCCTTTCCCTTCTAATAATGGATATTTTGTTATAACTTCATTTGCATAGCCTGCTGCTTTCTCCCATTGTCCGCACCAGAAATGTACTCTTGCAAGATAACCTTTTAATATATCATTATTAAAAATATAGGTCTCGTCTTTTATATTCAATGCTATAGCCCTTTCAAAATCACTTACAATATGGTTGTAAATTTCTTGAATAGTGGAACGTAAAGGCCTTTTTTCCATATCAAAAGAAAGAACAAGAGGTACACCGGCTCCTTGCATATTTCCTACGGCAGGTTCTGCAAAATCTCTTAGAAGGTTGTAATAGCAGATACCTCTTATGGCATAAGCCGTACCTTTGACATCTTTTGCCAAATCATCTTCTGCTTTAAGATTTTCCAAAATAATATTACAATCTCTTATTATTTCGTAGAGTTGTTGGTATTTCTGTTGTTTATCAGATAGATTGGCTCCAATATAGTGGGCAATATAATTCCCTTGAGGGTAGGAAGTCAAATTCGCATCTATATTGTCTGCATAACATTCAAAATCGGTAACTGACGTAACATTACCTATTATGTTTTTTTCTCCTTTTTCTATATTATATAAGTGAGTTTGCAATATCGCCGAAAATTCTTCCGCCGTTTTGGGAATTGCTTTACCGTAAGGTTTTATATCCAAATATCGAGTGCAGGATACGGATATAAGAAGAAATAGAGAAAATATTTTGAGATGTTTCATATTCTTATTCATTTAAAAACCGATGGATAGACTGAATGTAAATGAGCGGCTTTGCGGGTAAACAGCTCCCGGAGATTCAGGATCAAATCCGGAATAATTCGTTAATATAAAAAGGTTGCTCATCAAAAAACTTGTGCTTATATCGGAGGCTTTTATCGCTTTTGCCCATTTGGCAGGTAAAGAGTATGAAATCGACAAGGAACTCAACTTCAAATATGATACATTTTCAATCAATGAAGCATTTGTGATTGTTTCCGAACCTGAAGGGCGTGAGATTGACAATAAATTCCCGTCTGCATCAGTAAGTCGTTCTCCGTACGCATCAATCAGCCGAGGGTAACCATTCGTAATCGGATTATTTTCAGTCCAGCGATTTCTTACTCGTTTGTCTGCATTTAAGTAATGTGAATAAAGGTCGTTTTTATAATTAGGAATAGTTTCGCCGCCTGACTTACCGACATCAGTATAGTTTGTTGGTGGAGTTATATTGTTAATTATCTTTCCGCCCAAAGAATAGTTTCCTACTATATTTACTGATAGTCTTTTATATGTAAAAGTAGTAGAGAAACCTCCATTAAAAGGAGCATTTGATGTCCCTATATAAAATAGATAATTTTGGTATTTTCTATAGTCTGAAAGTTCTGTCGGTCTTACATCCGGACGTAAAATATATTCATATAGTCCTGAATCAGCACTTATTCCTGTAGTTTTACCTGTGAAGATTTTGCCCAAAGGATAGCCAACGGCAATATCCCCGGTAATATCGCCTGTCGGTGAGTTGTACTTCGTAAGCTCATTGTAATTATAAGCGAAGTTTGCGGATATTCTCCATCTGAAATCTTTGTATTTCAAAACAGTTGCTCCTAATAAAAACTCCACTCCGTTATTCATTTGTTCAGATGTGTTATAACTCTGGCGTGTAAAGCCTGTAGAAGAAGGTACTGCAATAGATGTTACCTGATCCAAGTTTTTGTTACGATAATAAGAGAATTCTCCGGTAATTCTATCGTTAAAGAATCCGAAATTCAAGCCTATGTTGAGAGTTCTGTTTTTCTCCCAACGAAGATTAGGATTAGGGGCATTGCTTATATATCCTTTTCTATGAAGTCCTTTTTCCGAGTTCCTATAAACAGTGTTGTAATTCATAATCAATACAGGATAAACGTTTTTATTCACGCCTCCCGTATATCCGAATCCTGCCCTGATACCCAAAGAACTGAATACCGGATTGAGTTTTGCAAACCATTTCTCTTTGTCTATATTCCATGTACCGCTTACAGACCAGTTCAAATTGAATTGTTCATTGCTGCCGAAATTATTCGAGCCGTCTGAGCGAAGAGTACCGCTGAAAATATATTTGCCCGAATATGAATATGTGGAAGTAGCATAAAAAGAGGCAAAAGCATCTTCTATTATGTTTTGACCTGCATTACCATCCATTTTATTTCCGAATGATACTAATTTGTCATAACCGATGGTATTATCTGAATTCGGTGTAAAAAGAGGTGTTGAATAATTCCCTGTTACGCTATCGTATCCATATCTCTTTGTGGTAATGCCTTTTGCATAAGAGCCTCTTATTTCCGAACCTCCTATCATATTTATATTATGCTTGCCTCCGAATGTTTGCGACCAATTCAACTGTCCTCTCAATATATAGGATCTATTAAAATTCGTGTATTGAGTGATAGAACCGTATGTTCTTTTGGAGGTATAAATATTGCTTTCAAACGGTCTGTCTTGCCAGGCCGCATATGTATTGGCTCCGTTGATATTTTCTGATAGATCATTGGAGTATGTAAAAGATGCTAAACCGTTGAATGTAAGTCCTTTTGTTATTTTAGCCGTCATATCTCCTCTTAAAGAAATCGAAGAGGAATTTGCTACAGATGAAGTTTCTTTGATTTCCCTCATTATGTTAAAACCATTAGGAGGTGGAGGCGAGGATGTATTTCCATGCATTTCCCTAATGGAAAAATAGGTCTCATCTCCGCGATAACTGCCGTCCGAATTATATAACCTCTCATAAGGGTTTGCAAAATAAGCATATTTGAAGATATTGACATTCCCCGATGATGCTTTTGAATCTTGGTAACTGAAATTCGTCTGGAAGCCGAATTTCAAGAAATCCAAAGGATTTAAGTCTATTTTCCCATTAAAGGTATAACTGTCTGCAGAAGTTTTGATTACGATACCATTATTCTTGTTGTAACTTCCTGAAATGTAATAAGTGGCTTTTTCGGTACCTCCGGATGCCGAAATGTTGTGGCTTGTAGAAAAAGAGTTTCTGAATATAACATCGAACCAATCGGTGGATTTGCCTGCAAGAGTTTTGATATAGTCATCTTGCTGCTGTTTTGTCCAACCTGCAAATCGTCCTTTTCCTGCGCGAATTTGTCCGACAATTCCTATAATAGGGTAATGCTGCGGAGTGCCTGAAATGGTTGAATTATAACCTTTTGCAGAAAATTCATCCCACAGCTCTTGTTCCCAGGAAAGTTTTTCGGAAGAGTTCATCAAATTAGGGCTTCGCGAAGGTTTTGTCTGTAAGGATACGCTTCCTGAATAATTTATATGAATTTTTCCGACTTCTCCTCGTTTTGTATTTACTACGATTACTCCATTTGCTCCTTGTGAACCGTAAATAGCGGCTGCGGCAGCATCTTTAAGTACGGTAATCGATTCGATATCATTAGGATTTATAGAGCCTATACCTGTCGCGAAAATATTGTCGAAATCGCCTGAACGAATTTGACTGCTATTCATTGTCGGCATGTTTTTCTGGATAGGAACGCCATCAATTACCCATAAAGGTTCGGCATTGCCTGTAATGGTGTTGGTGCCGCGAATTCTGACCTTTGCAGTAGCGCCCGGGCGGTGTGAGGATAATTGTACGTTGACACCTGCTAATTTTCCCTGTAGTAGCTGGTCTGCATTCTTTAAAGGGGAATCTTTCAATTCATTGGAAGAAATGACTGCTACTGAACCTGTACTTTTTCTTACCTCTACTTTGGAATATCCTGTTATGACTACCTGGTCCAAAAAGTCGGAAGATAGTTCCATTACAATATCATAAACACTTTTTCTTACGGTTATGTTTTGAGTGACGAATCCTACGAAACTGAAACACAAGGTCTGACCTTTCAGAACCGTAATTTTATAGTTACCATCGTAATCCGTATTTGTGCCGTTTTGAGTACCGGAGACTGTTACGGAAACCCCTGTAACAGGTAAACCGTCTGTATCCGTTACTTTACCTTGTACTGTTATCTTTTCAACAGGCTTTTGGAACGTAGTTTGGGCAATAGTTCCTGTTGAAAAAAACAGTAGTAATATTAAGAAGGTTGAAGTACCTTTAAATAAATTTCTCATAAATTATGGCTTACAATATTTATATCATTTTGTTTAATACCGAGAAGATTCTCGACGAAATAATACCTGACAACATTAAGGAAATATTTATTTTCAACTTCATGTTCTGCTCCGGGCATTATTAACATATCTATTCTTTTCCCTTTATCAATAAACGCTTTAGCAAGACGGAGAGTAGAAGCCGGATGGACATTGTTGTCCATATCTCCCGTTACGAGTAAAAGTCTGCTATTCAATCTGTCCGCTATTTCGATATTCGTAGGAATCTTGCATTCAAAACGTGTGGCGCCATTTTTATCGGTGATTTCTTTTACTCCGTGGAATGATTCGCCCCACCATTTTGTGTAAATATTATTGTCGTGATTTCCTGAAGCGGCAATGCCTACCTTGAAGAAATCCGGATATGTAAGCAGAGAAGCAACGGTCAGGAAAGCGCCGCCGGAATGTCCGTATATTCCTACTTTGTTGATGTCTGCAAACTTATATTTTTTAGCAATTTCACATACTACTTTATGTACATCCTCTGTAGCGTAATCTCTCAAATTCCCGTATCCGAAATTATAAAAATCCCTGCCTCTTCGTGGGTTTGAGCCTCTGTAAGAAAAATTAATCACGATAAATCCGAGGTTTGCAAGAGATTGATTACCATTATCATCGAAAGAAAAGGATTGCGGTACCTGATCGTCCTGCGGCCCCGGATATACATTGGTAATAATCGGATATTTTTTATTTTTTTCAATACTTAATGGTAAATAAACGACTCCGTATAAATCTGTGATGGAATCAGCAGCTTTCACGCATACGACTTCAGGGTATTTCCACCCTTTGCTTAACAGCAGATTCACATTACAAGAATCCAACTCCATAACTAAACGACCTTTCGTGTCGCAGATTTTGTGTTTGGGAGCCATATCCATACGCGAATATGAATCTATTATATATTTCCCGTCAGGAGAGAAATTTATGCTATGATCTCCATCTCCGGAAGTGAGTAATAGAGGAATGCCTTTATCAAGTGAAGCCGAATAGTAAAATTTATAATTCGGGTTTATTCCTTTTTCTCCTCCATAAGCCGAGTAAATTATATTTCTCGCAGAGGTATCTATTTTCTCTATTTTAGCACAAACTTGTGACGCATTTCCGATCTCTTTTTTCAATCTTCCGTTACCGTCATAAAGGTAAAATTTCCCTTTCCCCGTGCGTTCCGACCACCACAAAATTTCATTGCTGTTAATAAAGCGATAATCGAATAGTTGTTCGTTCAGATGTGGTGCACAATTTTCGCATATCAGTACCTTAAATGAGCCATCCGCTTCAATCTTGCATAGATCTAACTTGTTTCTCTCTCTATTCAGCCTTGTGAAATATATTGAATTCCCGACAACTTCATATCTCCTCATGCGTGTGGCTAATATCTCTTGGTCTTTATATTCTTCTGCTTCTGTCAATCTCCTGAAAGTACCCTTATCAGCATTCAATATCCAAATTTCGTACTGCGTAACATTTTCGTCTCCTGGCATTTCAAATTTATAAGTTTTCTCAACCGGTCTCGGTTTTGACAAACTGTTTACAAGCGTTAGTGTCCCAACCTTACGTTTGTCCGACCTTAAAGCCATATATGTATGCGAATTGCCTATCCAGCAGCCTATTGGCAGGTTTATACCTTCTCCTTTCTTCCCATTGGCGAAAGAATAGTCAGGTTCTCCGTCAAAAGAGATTTTAAGAGAATCTTTTTCGCCATTTCTAAATAAATATAGATTATGGTCTATTGCACTGATACTGAATATACTGTCTTTACTGTAACGCCTTTTGTCATTTAACTCCGGGAAAAACCCTCCTGTCTTTTCACTTTTTTCTATTCTGTGGCTTATCCGTTTGTTTTTCAAATCATATGACAAAGTTTTTCCTCTATAACAGATATGAAATTTAGTCCAATTTTTTCCGTCGAATTTCGGATAAAGTCTACTGAAACGAGAGCGTTTATTAATCGCAGGCAATCCCAAAAACTTATCCATTTTCTCGATGAATTGTTGTTCTTCAAATAGTTCTGTTTTCTTGCCTCGTTTTAAATCGAGTAGAATATATTTTCTCCCATTTTCTGTTTCAGGTACATACAGGCAGTAATTGCTTCTTTTTCCAAACCATTCTACAGCCGCACTGTAATTAAGAGGGCGCCCTATTTTTTCCGGCTCAAGCACATCGGCACGCTCCATATATGATTGCTGGGCATGGGCTGCAAATGCCAATGCAAACAGTAATAAAATAAATGTTAAACGATTAAATTTCATCTTTTTAAAAGCAATTCGGATAAAGGTAAATAAAAATTAAAATTCCACCAAAACTTTTTTCTATAAAAAAGCGTAGGTGAAAGCGGGCGATTTTTCGTGATGCGGAGGCGCATCACGCGGTATGACCTTTTGGAAGCGAGAGCTTCTCTACCTTTGAGTTTTAGCGCGTTAGCGCTTTTGGGACAAAAACGAAGTTTTTAAGTCCCGTATTAAATTTAGATTGGCATAGATTATGACAATATTATATGCCGCGGCTTTTATTGTGGCGAGACTGCCAATTTGGCATAGGGCTGCGGTTAATTTAAAATTGTAGAAGATGAAATCGATGGATGAGTATATGTTCCCGGCGGGGGCTGAGGTTAGCATAATACCTGTAATGAATGGTGAAGGACCGGTGCAGATAGAGGATGGACAGTTGCCGGATTCGTTGCCTGTGTTGACTTTGAGAAATGCTGTTCTTTTTCCGGGAGCGGTATTTCCGGTGACTATTGGCAGGCAGAAGTCTATTAAGTTGATAAGAGATGCCGAGGCGCAAAATCTTTTTATAGGCGCTGTTCCGCAGAAGGATGTGTCTGTGGAAATGCCTAAGTATCAGGATTTGTATAGGTATGGTACGGTGGCAAAGGTGGTGAAAACGTTGGAAATGCCGGATGGCTCGCTTACTGCTGTTTTACAGGGGATGCGTCGTTTTGAGTTGGAGAGCATTGTGGAGTATGAGCCGTATATACTTGCGCGTGTGCATTATTTGGAGGAGATCGTGCCGCATGAGGATGATAATGTCAGGATGATAGCGGAGTCGTTGAAGGAAAAGGCAGGGAATATAATAAGGGTTTCTAATTTTGCGCCGAGAGAGGCTGTTAATGCCATAAAGAGCATAGATAATTTCCATTTCCTTGTGAATTTCATAGCGACGACTATTGAGACGGATAATTATAAAGATAAAATGGAACTGCTTCAGTATGAGGATATGAGAGAGCGTGCTATGAAGTTGCTTTCTTTGTTGGATATGCAGGATCAACTCTTGAAAATCAAACAGGAAATCAATCAGAAAGTACGTACGGAGATTGATCAGCAGCAAAGAGAGTATTTCCTTAATAATCAGCTTAAAACCATTCAGGAAGAACTTGGAATGGATGATATGGAGGATATAGGTAAATTCCGAGCAAAGGCTAAGGAGAAGAAATGGACAAAGGAGATAGAAGCAGCGTTTGAGAAAGAGTTGTCGAAATTGGAGAAATATAACCCGAATACACCGGATTATAGTATTCAATATAATTATATCCAGTTCCTTTTGGATTTGCCTTGGGGTGAGTTCTCGAAGGATAATTTAGATTTGAGTAATGCTAAGAAGGTTCTGGATGAGGATCATTTCGGGCTTGAGCAGATAAAGGATAGAATTATAGAGTACCTTGCCGTTTTGAAATTAAAGGGTAATATGAAGTCTCCGATTTTATGCCTTTATGGTCCTCCGGGCGTGGGTAAAACGAGCTTGGGCAAGTCAATAGCACGTGCGCTCGGGAGAAAATATGTAAGAATAGCTCTTGGAGGTATGCATGATGAGGCTGAAATCAGGGGACACAGAAAAACGTATATCGGAGCGTTGCCGGGTAGAATTTTGAATGGCATAAATAAGGCGGGAACGTCTAATCCTGTTGTGGTGTTGGATGAAATAGATAAACTCGGAGCGGATTTTAAGGGTGATCCGTCTTCTGCATTGTTGGAGGCATTGGATCCTGAACAGAATACGACGTTCCATGATAATTATCTTGATCTGGATTATGATTTGTCAAATGTGTTGTTTATTACGACAGCGAACAGTCTTTCTACGATACAGCCTGCCCTTTTGGATCGTATGGAACTGATTAATGTGACGGGGTATTTGGCAGAGGAAAAAGCAGAGATTGCCAAGCGTTATCTTTTTCCTAAACAGCTTACGGAGCATGGAATCGATAAGAAGGATTTGAAGATAGATAAAGGGGCTTTGTCGGAGATTATAGATAGTTATACGAGAGAGTCCGGAGTGCGAGGTTTGGAAAAACAGTTGGCTAAAATAGCCAGAGTTACGGCTAAAAAAATCGCTATGGAGCAGGATTATCCTAAAACCATAAAGAGCGGGCATTTGAGAGAGTATCTCGGACTGCCAACTAATTTTCACGATAAGCAGAGTGGAAATGAAGTGCCCGGAGTAGTGACAGGTTTGGCTTGGACGGCAATGGGAGGTGAAATCTTATTTGTGGAGAGTTCTGTAAGCAAAGGTAAGGGGGTTATGTCAATGACAGGAAATCTCGGAGATGTGATGAAAGAGTCTGCTACTATCGCCTATCAGTATATAAAGGCTCATCCTGAATTGGCTGAAATTACTTATGAGCAGTTTATGGAGAAAGATATTCATGTACACGTCCCTGAGGGAGCAGTGCCGAAGGATGGTCCTTCCGCCGGCATTACAATGGTAAGTTCTATGGTATCTGCTTTGAGAGGGAAAGCTCTTAAAAAAGGTATTGCAATGACGGGCGAAATGACTTTGAGAGGGCGCGTATTGCCTGTGGGCGGAATAAAGGAAAAGATTCTTGCTGCAAAAAGAGCAGGGGTGAATACTATAGTAATATCTGAGGAAAATAGAAAAGATATTGAAGATATAAATGAAATTTACATAAAAGGTCTTACATTTGTTTATGTTAAAAATATTGATGAAGTTATACATCATATATTCGCATAAATAATGGATGTCAAAATAGAACAGAGTTGGAAAAATGCAATGGCCGGTGAGTTTGAGAAATCATACTTTGCCGGTCTTGTGCGTTATTTGCACGAGGAGAAGAATAGCGGGAAAGCGGTTTATCCTCCCGGTAGTCTGATATTTAAGGCTTTTGAACTTACTCCCTTGGATAAATTGAAGGTCGTGATTATAGGTCAGGACCCTTATCACGGACCGGGGCAGGCGATGGGGCTTTCTTTTTCCGTTCCCGATAATGTGCAGGCTCCTCCATCTTTGAAAAATATTTTCAAGGAGATAGAAAATGATTTGGGAATAACCATGAGCGGTAAACCTAATCTTGAGAGTTGGGCAAAACAGGGAGTGCTGCTGCTTAATTCCATCCTTACTGTCAGGGCCGGACAACCGGCATCTCATAGCGAGATTGGATGGACAGAGTTCACTGATGCGGTAATAAAATACATTTCTGTGAATTGTAAAGGGATTGTTTTTTTGCTTTGGGGGTCTTATGCACGCTCAAAGAAAGCACTTATTGATATTTCCAAACATTATGTTTTGGAAGCTGCTCATCCTTCACCGCTTGCAAGAGGAGCTTTTTTCGGATGCAGGCATTTTTCAAAAACGAATGAAATTTTAATTAATGAGGGTAAAGAACCGATAATTTGGAATTTATGAAAAGAAGAGCTTTGTTCCCGGGATCTTTCGATCCGTTTACTGCCGGACATTTGAATATTTTAAAGAGAGCTTTGACGATGTTCGATGAGGTAATAGTTGCCGTCGGAATCAATCAGGATAAGCGTGGCTTTTTTTCAATGGATCAGCGTATTGATATTATTAATCAGGCTACTGCTGATCTTGATGGTGTCAGCGTATTGAAGTATGACAATTTGACAATAGATATTTGTGCTGAGTTAGGGGTTAATCATATGGTCAGAGGAGTGCGTAATATGCTTGATTTTGAGACGGAGAGGACTATTGCCGATATGAACAGGAGATTAGCTCCTGATATAGAAACGATTATCATACCGACTGCTCAGGAGTTCGCTCATATTTCGTCTTCTGCTGTCAGGGATTTGTTGAAGCATAAGGGCGATACTTCTTTGTTTTTGCCGGAAGGCGTAAAATTACCGGAGATAGATGTTTTTTAAAAAATTATTTACTTTTTATTTTTCCACTGTTTTTTTCTTTTCCGGTCTTGTCGCTTATGCACAAGACACGGGGGATCTCTCTGTGCTTGATAAGAAATTGGATAAGTATTTTGCTTCTATTTTGATGTTAAGTATTGATAGTCAGGAGAATGAGTGTGATTTTTTAATTTCCGGCTGTGAGGATTCGGTTGTTAGGCAGCACGTGGCGTTAGGGCTTTATGACAGGTATTTTTCGTCTAAGGTGATGGGTGTGGAGGCTGTTACCATATATTTGATTGATAGGTGGTTTGGCAGCGGACAGATCAAGATGAGGAGTGATGCGGAACTATTGAATGCGCGTATTTTTGCGGAGTTTAATCGTAGTTCGCTTATTGGAAATCAGGCTCAGAACTTGGCGTTAGATGCGTTGGATGGTTCTAGGAAGGTGTTGTTCGGGGAAAAGTCAGGGAAGTATTCGGTGTTGTTTTTCTATGATGCTGATTGTCCTAAATGTGTAATGGAGAGTATATTGCTGAATGGCTTTCTGGAAAAGACAAAGTATGATATTGATGTGTTTGCGGTGTATGTCGGACAGGATACGGTGAAGCAGCGGGCGTTTATAGAAAAGTATTTTACAGTTAATAGGGAGGGGGTAAGGGTAGAACATTTTTCCGATGTCGAGTTTAATTCGGATTTAGGACGTAAATATGGGGTTTTGAGTACTCCTAAGATGTTTTTGATTGATAGAAAGGGGGTGATCGCCGGTAGAAATCTTGATACGGAGGCGTTAGCGACTTTGCTTGATGAGTTAATGGGACCTTATAAGTATGGTGGAGAGAAATCAATGGCTTTTTTCAATATGATTTTTGAGAAGGATAGTACGGAGGAGCAGGTGTTGAGTTTGGCAGATTATATAAAAACATCGACATTGGGAGCGGGAGATACGTTGATTTACAAGCATATATCAGGGGATTTGTTGTATTATTTGGCAGGAAAGCGTGGTGAAGGATTTAGAAATGCTGCAGGGAAAGTGGCAGAAAAGTTCGTTTTGGGTCAAAAGAATGTGTGGAATAACGGGGAGGATAGCGTAAGCGTGGTTGGTCTTGCGGAATTTTTGAGTATGCTTTCTTGTAAAGCTCCTTTAGGAACTCGTATTGTAAATAAAAGAGTTGAGGGGAAATTGTTGACAGCCAAAGGGGAAAAAGCAGGTAAGTTCAGCCTTGGAAAATTAGGTAAAGAACATTCATACATAGTGTTCTATTCTAAGGATTGCCCTTATTGCAAGGTAGAGTTGGAGGCTGTTAAAGGTCTTCCTGATAAGGATACGTCAGTGTTGCTTGTGGATGTGGATGGTTTGGAGTCTCAATTTGCCAATGATTTTGATTTATCTGTGCTGCCTTTGATATTGGAAACGGATAGTTACGGTGAGATAAAGCGCAGATATATCTCTTTTGCAAAGTAGCTTGTTTTTTGGTATTTTTGTGTTTTAAATGCTGTTAGAATTGCGATGCAACCTGAAAATGATTTTTCGAGATTAGAGTTGAAGTTGTCCAATTGTTTGGATAATTATAGATATTTTCGTTCTCTTTTGGAATCAAGCACTAAATTGTTGGTGTTGGTGAAAGCTAATGCGTATGGTCATGGGGCTGTGGAGTTTGCTTCTATGATGCAAAGCGCCGGGGCAGATTATCTTGCAGTGGCTTTGCCTGTTGAAGGGTTGGAGCTAAGAAGGGCAGGAATAAGTCTGCCTATACTCGTACTAACGGCAGGTATAGATTTCTTTCCTGAAATTATCGAAAAACATTTGGAGCCGGGTATCCCTAATATTTTCACATTGAAAGCATTATGCGAATTTTTGCATAGCAAAGGCATCGAGAATTACCCGATACATATTAAATTGGATACGGGAATGCACAGGCTCGGCTTTATGAGCAGCGAGTTGGATGAATTGACGGAATTTCTTAAGAATGAAAAAGCCGTAAAGGTTTGTTCTTGCTATTCCCATTTAGCTGCTTCCGAAGCCCCGAATTCTGATGATTTTACATTGGGACAAATAGAAATGTTTAAGCGAAATGCTGACAGAATTTCAGATTCATTGGGCTATCGTCCTATGTATCATATACTTAATTCTGCTGGTATTGAGCGTTTCTCTGACTATCAATTCGATATGGTAAGGCTCGGAATAGGCATTTATGGAATAAGTGCAATTCCAGGAATGAAATTGAAACCGGTTGCTTCTCTGAAATGTAAAATCTTGCAAATAAAGAAATTGGAGGCTTCCGACGGCGCCATAGGATATGGCAGGTATGGTAAAATTGCTGCGGGAGGTACTGTTACGGCAACTTTACCTGTTGGCTATGCCGACGGTATAGACAGACATTTAGGCTGCGGCAATGCTACATTCTCCCTTAACGGGCATAGAGTACCTACTATTGGAAATATCTGTATGGATATGTGTATGGTGGATATCACAGGGGTGGATGCCAATGTGGGAGATACTGTGACTATTTTCGGGGAAGACCCTACTGTTGAGGAACTTGCGGAAAAATTAGGTACAATCCCTTATGAGATAATGACGTCAGTACCTCGCCGTATAGAAAGGGTAATAATTCGTAAAAAATAATCTTAAATAATAAACAATGGCAACAGGCGAAGAAAAACAGATCATCTTTTCGATGGTCGGTCTAAACAAGACAATTCAGCAAAACAATAAGCAGGTTTTGAAAAATATTTACCTGTCGTTTTTTTACGGGGCTAAAATCGGTATCATAGGTCTTAACGGTTCCGGGAAATCAACATTGCTTAAAATTATCGCAGGTATTGATAAACAATACGAAGGAGAAGTCGTTTTCTCTCCCGGATATTCGGTCGGCTATCTTGAGCAAGACCCGTACCTTGATCCTACCAAGACAGTTAAGGAAATCGTATCCGAGGGTGTACAAGATGTAGTGGATGTTTTGAAGGAATATGAGGAGATTAATAATAAATTCGGTCTTCCTGAATATTATGAAGATCCTGACAAGATGAACAAATTGTTCGAACGTCAGGCTGAATTGCAAAATATTATAGAATCGAAGGACGGTTGGAATTTGGATACGAAATTAGAGCAGGCAATGGATGCTCTTCGATGTCCTGAAGGAGATTCCTTGACAGAACATTTATCAGGAGGAGAACGCCGCAGAGTGGCTTTGTGCCGTCTGTTATTGCAACAGCCTGATGTGCTATTGTTGGATGAGCCTACCAATCACTTGGATGCGGAGTCCATAGACTGGTTAGAACAGCATTTACAGCAGTATCCGGGTACTGTAATTGCAGTTACACACGACAGGTACTTCCTTGATCACGTCGCAGGCTGGATTTTGGAACTCGATAGGGGAGAGGGCATTCCTTGGAAAGGAAACTATTCGGGATGGCTTGAACAGAAGTCTAAACGTTTGGCTCTCGAAGAAAAAGTCGCTTCCAAGAGAAGAAAAACGTTGGAACGTGAGTTGGAGTGGGTACACCTGGCTCCTAAGGGAAGACAGGCAAAAGGAAAAGCCCGTCTTAATTCTTACGACAGGATGATGAATGAGGACGTAAAAGAAAAAGAGGAAAAATTGGAAATATTCATTCCTAACGGACCTCGCCTTGGAAACAAAGTGATAGAAGCCCGTAATGTCAGCAAGGCTTTCGGTGATAAATTACTGTACGACAACCTTAATTTCGTGCTTCCGCGAAATGGTATCGTAGGTGTAATAGGTCCGAACGGTGCAGGTAAAACTACTCTTTTCCGTCTTATAATGGGATTGGACAAACCGGATACCGGAAATTTTGAAGTTGGCGATACCGTGAAACTCGCATACGTGGATCAGCAACATTCGAGTATTCAACCTGATAAAACAGTATATGAGGTCATTTCAAAGGGCAATGAAACGTTGAAAATGGGAGGCAGGACGGTAAATGCCAGAGCTTATCTTTCTCGTTTCAACTTCTCCGGGGCGGATCAGGAAAAACTCTGCGGCGTGCTTTCAGGAGGTGAAAGAAACAGGCTGCAACTCGCTTTGGCATTGCAGGAAGAAGGAAACGTATTGTTGCTCGACGAGCCTACCAACGATATAGATGTCAACACTTTAAGAGCATTGGAGGAGGGCTTGGACGATTTTGCAGGCTGTGCAGTCATTATCAGTCACGACCGTTGGTTCTTGGATCGTATCTGCACGCATATACTTGCATTTGAAGGCGATTCAAACGTGTATTTCTTTGAAGGCTCTTACTCAGACTACGAAGAAGACAAACTCCGCCGTATGGGTAAAACAGAGCCTACGCGCGTACGATATAGAAAACTTGTAAAAGACTAATCTTCAAGCATTAACGAACGCTTAACCGTCTTTACGGTATCATCACCTTTCAAAAGCTTTAAAATTGCAAGCCCGAAAGGAATAGCACACCCGGCCCCTCTCCCCGTAATAAGATTTTTATCCGACACGGCAGGGGCTTTTTCATAGATGCCGCCTCTCGCGATCGGAGCATCCTCAAACCCATCAAAACACGTAAACCGCTTTCCTGCAAGCGATGGCAACTGCGATATTACAAGACCCGGAGCCGCACAAATTGCTGCCAACGTCCCTCCTTCACTATAATGCCTTTGCATCATCTCAATTAACTCGCTGTTTTCCGCAAGATTTTTCGTTCCAGGCATCCCGCCAGGAAAAATCATCACCTGCTGTTCATCAGTTCCATCAAAAATTGCAGATTTTTTAAACTCCTCAAACATCAAATCTGCCACCACACCCACATTATGCGAACTCATCACAACTCTCTCTCCCTCAATCGAAACCGTACGCACATCTACACCGCCCCTACGCAAAACATCCAAAGGTGCAAGAGCTTCATTCTCCTCAAAACCTGCTGCTAAAAAAATAAAAACACCTCTCATAACAAAAAATTAAAATTCACTCCAACAAATATACGCAAAAAATTCCCCCGTTCGCATCCCTTACGGACGGCAGCTGTCTGCCCTCCCTCGGGTTGCTCAGGGAAAAGCCGCAGCCGCTTGGGCGCGCCTGCTGAACTCTCAAGAAGAAGATTGGCAGCGTCACAGCCGCTGACCAATCCCTCCAATCTACACATCATTTGCACTATGCTGTGATTTATAAAACTCTTTTTGCCTTTCGATTTCATTTCTAAGTTCCTCACAAGTAGGCATATATAACATATATTTTGAGGCAAATAACCTATCATTATCGTGAAGAACCGAATAACGGGCAATATCTTCATCAGTTTCAGAACAAAGCACAATCCCGATAGTCGGATTATCACCTTCACTACGTACCCTTTCATCATAAATTCTCACATACATATCCATTTGACCTACATCTTGATGCGTAATCGTCGTTGTTTTCAAATCTACCAGCACAAACGATTTCAATATATAGTTATAAAAAACAAGGTCGATAAAATAATCCTTTTTATCAGTACGTACCAATTTCTGCCTTGCCACAAAAGAAAACCCTTTACCTAATTCCAACATAAAATTCTGTAGGTTCCCGATAATTGCTTTTTCCAAATCGGATTCCGAGAAATCAATATTGGGAGCAATACCTATAAACTCCGCAACCGTAGGATTTTTAATGAAATCCAAAGCAAACCTCTCTGTAAAAGAAGTTAAATTGCGCCTTTCCGGTTGAACCGTACTCTTATGTTGTGACAATAGCAAACGTTCATAATACTGCGAACCAATATTGCGGTCAAGAGTACGATAACTCCACATTTGTTCAGAAGCTTCCTTTAAATACCACATACGGGCATCAGGATTCGGTACGCTCAGTAAACGCTTATAGTGTGACCAAGTCAAAACTCCCCACATTGTGGGGAATATTTCAGGGAAAGCAAGATAAAACTGACGAAAATAATATAAAGAATTGACAGAAAACCCTTTACCAAACTCCTCCGTAAGCTCTTTCGATAGCAGTTTCAACAACTGCGAACCATAATCAGCCCTGTCTTTCCCCTGTTGCTCCTGCTCCACAATCCGCTTCCCCATCTGCCAATACGCCTCCACCATTGCCGAATTAATTGTTGAATAAGCCTTCTGCCGGGCTTTTGTCACGATGCGCTTCATCTCTAATAAAAAATCAATGCTGCACAGCCTACTAACCTGTTTTTCACTCATGACTAAAATATTATTAAAAATTATAATTCAGGCTTACTAAAAATAAATTTTCAGTAGCCAAAAGCCGCAGCCGCTGTTCGCGCCTGCTGAACTCTCAAGAAGAAGATTGGCAGCGTCACAGCCGCTGACCAATCCTGTCCACTACCGTGAGGGGATGCATCTTAGCACCCCTCACGTGCTCTTCCTCGCCTCCGCTCGTCAGAACATCGGACTTGGAAGCATCCACTTCCCGGACCTAAATTACGAAACCATATAACTATAAATACCCCCTGAAACGTAAAATATACGTTTTCATATATAGAAAAATACGTTTTTTATGTGCGATTTTTTTTAGAAAACGCAGTGATGGCGGATAATGCTCCGCCTTACTGTTCCTCTTGAAATTGCCGTAGACGCGGTGTAGCGGCTACGGCTTTGCCTTAGCAGCCTGAGGGAGGCAACTTTAGTGCCGACCGGGAAAGGATGCTAAAAGGCGGAATAATTATAGGTGTGAAGTGTTTGTTTTTAGGATTATTAGGTTATTTTTGTGAAGATTTTAATTTTTTAAAATTGCGAAAATGGAAATAGTTAAGGATAAAAAATTTTATGGTGAGCGACCGTTGTTTGCCGTAAAGAATACGAGATTTGAGAATATTACGATTGTGGATGGCGAGTCGGGCATTAAGTGTTGCGAAAATATTGAGGCTGTGAGATGTAAGTTTTACGGGAAGTATCCTTGGTGGCATGTGAAAGGGTCGGTGATTACGAACTGCTATTTTGCGCCGGAGTCTCGTAGCGCGATTTGGTATTCGCAGGATATGAAAATGAAGGACTGCACGATAGATGCGCCTAAATTTTTCAGGGAAATGCAGAACTTGGAGTTGGAAAATGTTGTACTAACTGATGCGGATGAGACATTTTGGAGAGTTGATGGGCTGAAATTGAAGAATGTGAAGTTGCACGAGGGGACGTATCCGTTTATGTTTAGCAAAAATATTGAAGTAGATGGGCTTGAGAGTGATTCTAAATATGTTTTTCAGTATGTTAAGAATGTGGTTGTGCGAAATGCGAAGATTACTACGAAAGATTCCTTTTGGGAAACGGAGGATGTGACGATTTATGATAGCGAATTGAATGGGGAGTATTTGGGTTGGCATTCCAAAAATTTGCGACTTGTAAATTGCCATATTACGGGGGAACAGCCTTTGTGTTATGCCGAAAATCTTGTTTTGGAAAATTGTACGTTCGGGGCTGATTGCGACCGAATGTTTGAAGATTCGACCGTGCAGGCGGATATAAGGGGTGCTGTTACGAATATCAAAAATCCTAAGTCGGGGCGTATTGCGGCTGATGAGATAGGTTCTGTGACGATAGATGAGAATATTTTGCAACCGGCTGATTGTCAAATCGTTATTAGGAAATAATTGTATGAAATACGATTTCGATACGCAAATTTCACGACGGGGAACGAATTCATATAAATGGGATAGCGCCGAAAGCGAAAAGGTTTTGCCGATGTGGGTGGCAGACATGGATTTCCGAACTGCACCTGAAATCGTGGAGGCTTTGCTAAAAAGGGTAGAACACGGCATTTTCGGCTATACACGTGTTCCGGATAGTTATTATGATGCTGTTATCAGTTGGTTTTTACGTAAGCATAGGTGGACAATTGAACGTGACTGGATTATATACACGTCGGGGGTTGTACCTGCCTTATCAGCTGTTATTAAGGCTCTTACAGCGCCAGGAGACAAAGTTCTTGTGCAGACTCCTGTTTATAATTGTTTCTTTTCTTCAATTCGCAATAATGGTTGCGGATTAGTTTCTTCACCATTGATCTTTGCAGATAATACTTTTACGGTAGATTATGAAGATTTGGAACGCAAGGCAGCTGACCCTTATGTAAAAGTGATGTTGTTATGCAATCCTCATAACCCTGCAGGAAGGATCTGGAAACGTGAGGAACTGGTACGTATCGGTGAAATTTGTATTCGATACGGTATTACTGTCGTTTCAGATGAGATACATTGCGAATTGGTCTTTCCGGAGTATCGCTATACGCCATTCGCCTCCATTTCGGACACCTTTCTCCGGCATTCAGTTACCTGTATATCCCCGAGCAAAGCGTTCAATATCGCAGGATTGCAGATTGCAAATATAGTATGTTCCGATACCGTGCTTCGTAATAAAATCGATCGTGCGATTAACGATAACGAGGTCTGTGATGTAAATCCTTTCGGCGTGATCGCTACTCAGGCAGCATATAATCACGGAGAAGACTGGCTTGACCAACTCATTGAATATATACGCCTAAATTATGTTTATATGCAGGAGTTTTGTGGCGAGCATCTTCCTGATTTCCCGATTGCTGCATTGGAGGGTACTTATCTTGTCTGGATGGACTGCCGTAAGTTCGGTTTAATGTCTAAGGAGCTGGAACAGCGCCTTATAGATGAAGTCGGTCTGTGGCTCAATGCCGGGGCTATATACGGAGCTGAAGGAGAGGGGTTTATGCGTTGGAATATCGCCTGCCCTCGTGCTACCCTCATAGAAGGTTTGAAGCGATTTCAGAAGTTTTTAAAATGATATCGGGCGGCTAAAAAGTGCCTTTTCCGTTAGGTGTGTGTTGCTAAAAGTATAATTTTGTCGAAGTTCTTGGACATAGGAGAAAATTTTATATTATTTTTGTTTTTCTGAGTAGTTAAAATTAAATGAAAGTATTACAGAAAATGTAAAATCAGTGTATTTTGCTAAAAATATTGCGACATTATATAAAAATTTGATGCCCGATAAGTTATTTGTAATTGCTAATTTTGCAAAGAAAATATAACACTCTATGTTTATTGAGTGTAGGTGTGATGAAGTATAACTTAATAAGTTTATCATATGGATAATAATTCTATTAAAAATAATTTAAGGCATCTTCGTGTCAGCCGTAATATAACACAAAAGGAAATGGCTGAGCAACTTGGTATGACTCGTTCTAATTATCTATGTATTGAGAGTGGTGAGACTCGTTTGATTAGCGATACGATTGATAAGTTCGCAGAGGTTGTCGGAGTAAGTACAGAGGAGGTTCTGCTTGGTTATAAGCCTAATAAGGATGAGGCTAAGGTGCTTGAAGAAACAAAGTTGCAGTATGCTCGCGAGCGTAAGGAACTTGTAGATGAGTATGAGCAAAAGCTTGTTGATTACAGGGAGAAAGTGGATATGAGGGATAAGGTAATCAAAGCACAAGAAAAGGCTCTTTCAATTCTTGAAGGTCAGTTTGCTACTCTGCAAAGAAGATTAAATGAACAATAGGCTGCTTGCCTATTCCGAGTCCATTAAATTATTCAGGTCGTTTCTCTAAAAGAAGTGACCTGAATAATTGTGTGCTTTATCCCATGTTTTTCGAGTATTGCTCAGATATTTAATGCAACACTGTCCTTTTGTTTTTTGCTTAAGAACGATTGATTCTTCGGATTCTAAGAAATTTTAAATAGGCTCAACATCAATAACACAATCTCGAAAGTCGTGTTATAATAACTGATTCTTCGCTATTTCGTGGAGATGGGCGGACTCGAACCGCCGTCCAAACACCGTATCTGAGGGCTTTCTACACGTTTATCTTTCCTTTGTTTTCGACACTTGCCTACCGGAAAGCAGGCTGACAAATGCTTATCCTTTAAGTCTTAGTATGGTTTAAAGGCGTCCCCATAAGCGTCCGGCTTGAATGATACCCCGAACTCGGCTCATAGCCGGCTCAAAGTCCGCGGGATACTCGTTTCTATCGCTCCTTGGCGACTGAAATTAAGGTACATTGACTTGGTCAATTACGCAGCGAGTGCATAGTTGTTGTTGCCAACTAAAAGTTCGAAAGCTGAGATTAGCGGGCAAACTTCCCACGCCCGACGTGCTTACCGTCCGAAATCAATGCTGTCAAAACCAAAACATCCCCGTTTTATCAACAAATTTTAGACGTATAATGCAAATATACACAATCTACTTCAGAAAACATACAAATTCCGACTTTTCTTCAAACCAACCCCGAAATAATAAAAGTTGAGGCTTACTAAAAATAAATTTTTAGACGCCCAAAGCCGCGCTCCGCGCTGAAATTCAATAAGAAATGTGTCAGCGGACACGAGCCGCCGAACACATCATCCAAAAACGTGATGCGCCTCCGCATCACGAAAATTCGCAACAAAAAATTAAAGAAACTGTTTTAATTTATCGGATGTAATTATATTTGTAATGTTATTAATAAACGTTGCCGTTATGCAAGAAGCGAAAATTTGGGACCCATTGAGAAAAAAAACGGTAGCTCTTACACCAGAAGAACAAGTAAGACAATGGTTTATAGGTGTGCTAAAAGAACAAGCCGGCGTACCTGAACATATGATGATGTCTGAAGTAGGAATGAAATTCGGGGAAAGCATCGGTAAATCCGGCACTTTCGGCAAACAATACAGGGCAGACATTTTAGTTTACGATAGAAATGCCAAACCTCTGTTGGTCGTAGAATGCAAAAGACCAGAAGTCACGCTTGGACAAGATGTTTTAGAACAAGCATTGCGATATAATATGGTATTGAATGTAAAATACATAGCTATTACCAACGGACAAAATACTTTTATTTGCGAGAGAAGTGCAAGCGGATACCGTTTCTTGGATCAAATTCCGGACTATGAAGAAATGCTTCTTCATTAAAACAAAAATGCAAATGAATAAAAATATAGCAAATAAATATTTGGATGCGCCTGTTTTCAAGATAGTATCCTCGGTCGCAGAAGAAATAGGGGTAAAAGCCTTTGTAATAGGAGGATATGTAAGAGACTGCTTGCTCGGCAATCAAGGGAAAGATATAGATATCGTAGTCGAAGGAAGCGGAATAGAGCTAGCCGAAGCGGTTGGCAAAAAAATAGGGGAGTTGGAACATCATAAATGCCAGGTGCATGTGTTTAAAAATTTTGGCACATCAATGCTCAAATTTAACGGTGTAGAATTAGAGTTTGTCGGCGCAAGAAAAGAATCATATAGAAAAGACAGCAGGAAACCGATTGTGGAAGACGGTACAATAGAAGAAGACCAACTAAGAAGAGATTTTACTATTAATGCAATGGCTTTCAGTCTGCAAAAAGAAAACTACGGAGAATTGATAGATCCTTTCGGAGGAATACAAGATCTGAATGCCGGTATAATACGAACTCCTCTCAATCCGGATATGACTTATAGCGATGATCCTTTAAGGATGCTGAGGGCAATTCGCTTTGCCGCAAGACTAAGCGCTCCGGAACACCCATTCAGAATAGTACAAGAATCCATCGATTCTATGCGCAGAATGAAAGACAGAATCACGATCCTTTCCAAAGAACGTATCGTAGAAGAACTGAATAAAATTCTAATCACTCCAAAACCATCTATCGCTTTCCGTCTGATGGAAGAAACAGGATTATTAGAATATATCCTGCCCGATTTGTTAAGATTGAAAGGCGTCGAAACCGTTGAAGGTAAAGGACACAAAGAAAATTTCTCCCACACGCTCCAGGTATTGGACAATGTTGCTGCAGATGAAATAGAAAAAATAAAAGAAGGCAAATTAAAAGACTATATTCCCGAAACAGACGGGAACGGGTTTATAGAGACTGTCAGAACAGAACCCAATCTCTGGCTACGTTGGGCGGCGCTGCTGCATGATATAGGCAAGCCGAGAAGTAAGAAATTCGTACAAGGAATAGGCTGGACTTTTTACGGTCACGATTTAATCGGAGCTAAAATGGTGCCTAAAATTTTTCAAAATTTAAAAATGCCTTTAAATGAGAAGATGAAATATGTACAAAAACTTGTCAGTTTACATCATCGCCCGATTGCTCTTGTGGACGATGAAGTAACAGATTCCGCTGTAAGACGTCTTCTCTTCGATGCCGGAAATGAAATAGATGATTTGATGCTGCTCTGTAATGCTGACATTACCTCCAAAAACCCGATTAAAGTAGCAAAAATCAAACAAAATTTTGAATCGGTCAAAGAAAAATTGGTAGAGGTAGAAGCAAAAGATGCAATACGCAATTTCAAAAATCCTATTTCGGGAGAGTACATTATGGAAGTATTTGCATTGGAGCCTTGTCGTGAGATAGGTCTGTTGAAAGAAAAAGTAAAAAATGCCATTTTGGATGGCAAAATAGAAAATACCTTTGAAGCAGCAGAGCTGTATATGAAAGAATGTGCAGTAGAAATGGGGATGAAACCTGTCAAGTAATGTTAATAGAAAAATATATAAATTATATTGCAAATATACGCAGGTACTCGGCAAAGACACAACAAACCTACTCCGACGCGCTATATAAATTCATGAAATATGCAGGAGTGGATGATGATAAACTCCTGCCGGAATATCTTCATGCATCATTACTTCGCTCCTATGAAGCGGAACTTCTAGGGAAAGACGGCTATGATCCTGTAAGCGTAAATCAGTATCTTTCAATCATAAGCAGTTTTTGTAAATTTCTCATGAAAAACGGATTTCTGGAAAGTAATCCTGTAAGGTCCGTCAAACGACCTAAAATGAAGAAAAAACTTCCGAATTTTTATAAATCCGCATCATTGAAAGAGTATTTTGAAAATTCTCAAAATTATGCTGATGCAGAAGCATTGCAATTATTTGAAAATTATCTGGAACACGGTTTGCTGAAAGAAGCGAAAGAATTGTATAACAAGCGTTTAAGCAGGCTTATTGTGTCAATATTGTATTCTACGGCTATAAGGAGGAGTGAATTGCTCAGCCTTAAAATATCATCAATAGATTTTGGAAGAGGTGTAATTAAGGTGATAGGAAAAGGTGATAAGATGAGAGAAATTCCTATTGTACCTGAATTATCTCAAGAAATTTTATTATATTTACATACAGTTGAAAAGATAGAAAGTTGCGAAAGACCGGCAACAGATAGACTTTTAATAACATACGAAGGCAGGGCTTTGTACCCTGTATTTGTAGATAGGGTTGTTAAAAATGAATTGGGAAGCGTGAGAAGCATTACGGGACGTAAATCTCCTCATATTTTAAGACATACGCTTGCTACGGAACTGTTAAATAGCGGAGCTGATCTTAATTCGATTAAAGAAATGCTGGGACACTCTTCACTCGCTGCAACGCAGATCTATACGCATAATTCTATCTCTAAATTGAAAAAAGTATATAAAACCGCTCATCCACGAGCAAAAAAAGGAGAAAGTTATGGAAATTAAAATTCAATCTTTGAAATTCGATGCTGATAAAAAATTGATAGCATTCATTGAAAAGAAAGTAGAAAAACTTTCTAGATTTTATAAAGAATCGAGTGCGGATGTTACTTTATCTTTACTTAAAGAACCTGAAAATAAAAATGTAAAACTTCAAATATTCGGTCCGGCATTGAATTTAGTCATAGAACGCAATTCTACTACATTTGAAAATGCAATTGATGCTGCAGTAGATGCTATGAAGGAAAAAATCATAAGAGCTAAAGAAAAAAAAGCCGAATAGAATAGCCTAAAAAATGGCGAAAGGATACGAAGAGACAGATAGGCTTTGTCGCGAAATCACGACAAACGCAAAACAAGATATTTTTAGTCCGGTTTATCTCCTTATGGGAGATGAACCGTATTATCCTGATATGGTCTGCAATGCACTGATTGAAAATGCCTTATCAGAGGATGAAAGAGACTTCAATCAAACAATCTTTTATGGCTCTGAAGCCGAGCCCGATACTGTAATTACCGCAGCTAGAAGGTATCCGATGATGTCAAAGAGACAATTGGTAGTTTTGAAAGAAGCCCAATTAATGCGTAATCTGGACCAATTATCAGTCTATTGTGAAAAACCGCTTGAATCTACCGTCCTCGTAATTTTATTGCATAGGGCAAGTGCGGATAAACGTAAATCTCTCTATAAGAGTGTTTCTAAAATAGGTAAAATAGTAGATTCGGAAAGCCTGAAAGACTATGAATTATCTAAATGGATAACTAACTATTACCGAGAGAACAACCTGGAAATATCTCCGGAAGCCGTAGCGTTGTTTGCTGAATCGGTAGGTACTGACTTGTCCAAAATTGCAGTCGAGACTGAAAAAATGTTGAAAAATCTGCCGGAAGGAGTTAAAACCATATCGGTAGAGAATGTAGAAAAGAATGTCGGTATAAGCAGACAATACAGTATTTTTGAATTAACAAAAGAATTATCATATAAAAAATCAACTCACGCTTTGAAAATCGCAGCACACATAGGTACGTCGCCAAAATTCGCTATGCCTATGGCTGTCAGCGCATTATTCAGTCACTTTAACAGAATACTGAAATATTCCGCGCTATTATATGAAACAGGCGGGCATCCTACGAGTGAACAAAAAGCAAAAACGCTGCAGATCAATCCGTATTTTTACAAAGAATACGATGCTGCCGTAAGTAACTATCCTTTAAAGAAATGTATGAGCATCGTATCTCTCTTGTGCGATTACGATTATAAAGGGAAAGGAGGGGATACCGGTGAAGCAGATTCGGGAGACCTCTTGTTGGAACTTGTGGCAGGAATTCTAAATGCTTGACAAATTAACAGATATGGCAATTATACAATGTAAAGAAATCCGTAAAACTTTCGGGGAAAAAGTTGCGTTAGACCGTGTATCTTTAGAGATTCCTAAAGGTCAGATTTTCGGTTTGCTCGGTCCGAACGGAGCCGGGAAAACCACTCTGATAAGAATAATAAACAGAATCACGATACCAACAAGCGGAGAAGTCTTGTTCGATGGCAGGCATATCAGGCAGGACGATGTTGCGAAAATCGGTTATCTGCCTGAAGAGCGCGGACTGTACCGCAAAATGGAAGTAGGCGAACAAGCTATGTACCTTGCCAGGCTCAAAGGTATGTCGGAAAAGAATGCAAAAGAAGAACTTAAAAAGTGGTTTATCAAATTCGGCATTCAGGACTGGTGGAAAAAGAAAGTCGAAGAACTCTCCAAGGGAATGGCTCAAAAAGTACAATTTATCACCACTGTTGTGCATCGTCCCTCATTAATGATACTCGATGAGCCTTTCTCCGGTTTTGATCCTGTAAATGCTGAACTGATCCGCAAAGAAATCCTGCAACTCAAAGAAGAAGGTGCAACGATAATCCTTTCCACTCACAATATGGAATCTGTCGAGGCTCTTTGCGATAATATCGCCCTAATCAACAAATCCAAACTCGTAATAGAAGGCAAAACTGACGAAATCAGACGCAGATACGGAAACAACAACATCGAACTGATATATTCAGGAGAAGAAATCACCCCTGTCCGTGGAAAATTTTCCGTTCCGGAGAATAAAAAAGAAGCGGATCTTCAGAGGTCAATAATATGTGTGGAAGAAAATATAACTTCCAACGAAGTCTTGACTGAACTTCTTAACCAAAATATTTCTATAAAATCATTCAAAGAACTGATGCCAAGAATGAACGATATATTCATTAAACTCGTAACGGAAGCCTAAGAATATGAATCTGAACATAATTAAAATAATAATAGGTAGAGAATACCTAACCAAAGTAAAGAAAAAATCATTTTTTATAATGACTTTCCTTGGTCCGATATTTTTTGCAGCAATGATGATCTTGCCATCATTGATTATGATGTTTGCAAAGGATGAAGCTAAAAAAGTCGGAGTAGTGGATAATTCCGGGATAGTCTACTCTCATCTCATAAGCAATGATGAAATCGCTTATGAAGACTTGACAGGACAGGACCCCGAGATGCTTAAAAAAGATATGGGCAACCTCGGAATTGATGTGCTTTTACTCGTATCGGAGATAGATAAGACCGCTAATACCTTAAATGCCGAGACTTATTCCAAAAAGCCTATAGGCGTAGAGATGGAGAATAGCATAGCACGCAAGATTAATGATGCTGTGGAGGAATATAAAGTGGACTCTTACAAAATCAACAATCTGAAAGAAATAATGTCGGATGTCAAGTCTGATATAAAATTAGATACATACAATTTGGACGACACGGGCAAAGCCTCTATCGTAGAAAATGACGTATATATGTTTATCTCAATGGCTTTGGCTTTTTGTATATATATGTTCATAGCAATGTTCGGCGGAATGGTAATGACTTCTGTGATAGAAGAAAAATCATCCCGTATAGTTGAGGTCCTTATATCATCTGTTAAATCAACCGAATTGATGTTCGGTAAAATCATTGGAGTGGCATTGGTGGCATTAACACAGTTTTTCCTTTGGATTGTGCTTACGGCAGTTATTGTCTCTGTGGCAGGCGGTATTATGGGCTATGATCAACTTGGTAAAGCCGCAACTGCAGATCCTTCAGTGCAAGTCACTCAGGCGATGGGAGGTAATGATATTATGACAATGCCTGACCTGAATGCAGTTGCAGATAATGCAGACGTTCCGGGAAAAGGAATGAGTACTGTAATAACCACATTAAAGAATGTAGATTACGGTAAAATAGGTATCTGCTTTATTATTTATTTCATATTCGGATATCTATTGTATTCTTCTATGTTTGCTGCAATAGGCTCTGCCGTTGAAAATGAGACAGATACGCATCAGTTACAGTTGCCTGTAACAATACCTTTGATGATAGGTTTCTTTATAGCCTTTTATGCGTTCAAAGCGCCTGACAGTCCTGTGGTATTTTGGGGATCGCTTATACCTTTTACATCACCGATCGTGATGCTTGCCAGAATACCTTTCGGAGTGCCGATGTGGCAGTTGGCTTTGTCCGTAGGGTTGTTGGCCGGGACTTTTGTATTATGTGCATGGGCTTCTGCCAAGATTTATAATGTAGGAGTGCTTATGTTCGGTAAGAAGTCTACGTTTAATGATTTATGGAAGTGGTTGAAACAAAAATAAATATGTTGGTTTTATGAGAAAAATAATTATTTGCCTTTTTTCTGCCTTAGCAGTTACCTTTGTTTTTTCTTTTTCGGCTTTAGCCGGGAATCCTAAAATTGTCGGTAAAAATTTCAATTTCAGTTGGTCGAGAACAAAGATTGACGGGAGCATAACGGGTGTGACGGCTTCGAGTGCGGAAAATGTAAGTGAGGCATTGGGAGTGATTGATAATGAGCGTTATGTGTCTCCTAATGGTAAGGTTTTCGGGAAAAATACTTCTGTTTATGCTGTGGCAAAGGTGCTTTTGGAGTCACAGGGAATAATGGCAGGTGTGAAAAAGCGTATAGGTTATGCGCCGAAAGCGATGGTCCGGGAGTATCCGGAATGTGAGTTGTCGAATTGGTTTATTGATGAACTGATGGCTGCGTGCGAGAAAAAATCCGGCAAGAAAGTGGATTTCGGTATTACGAATTTCGGAGGAATAAGGGTGGATATGCCTCAGGGTGATGTCCTTGTGGACAATATTATGTCAATGTTCCCTTTCAAAAACAATCTTTGTTATGTGGAGTTGTACGGGCGCGATATCAGGGCTTTGTTGGAACAATTGGCTGCTACGTCTTTCCAGGTGATTGGCGGTGCTAGAGTGGTGGTACAGGACGGTAAGTTGGTATCTGCCGAGATAGGAGGTAAGCCGATAGAGGATGATAAGATTTACGGGGTTTGCACAATATCGTTTTTGTTGAATGGAGGTGATGGTATTTCAGTTGCGAAGAATGCAGTTAGCCTTACCGTATTCGATGAATATATATTGGATATTATGCTGCCTTATGTGGAAAGATTGACCGCAGAGGGCAAATCTATTGAGTATCACAAGGATGGAAGGGTGGTAATACTCGGTACAAATGATGAAAGTGTAAGAATGTAATAAGAAAACGTGTATGAAAAAGATATTTGTAATTATAGCTTTGATATTAAGCGTTAGTTTTGTTTCTGATGCCAGAAAGTTGGTAATACTTCATTTAAATGATACTCATAGCCATTTTGAGCCGGTCAGGTCCGGTAAATTCGATGGACTTGGCGGAACGATAGAAAGAGCGGCGTATGTGGACAGCGTACGCAAAGCGGAAGGGAAAAATAATGTGCTTTTATTGCATGCAGGTGATTTTTGTCAGGGTACTTCGTATTTCACGATATTGAAGGGCGAGATGGAAGTGGAAACAATCAATGCAATGAAGTATGATTGCGTTGTGTTGGGAAATCACGAGTTCGATAACGGTATTGAGGCGCTCACCGGTTTGATGAAAAAGGTAAAGTGTCCTGTGGTCTGTGCAAATTATGATTTTTCATCTTTTGAGTTGGCTAAATATGTAAAGCCGTATGCGATAGTTAAGCGTGGCGGTCTTAAAATAGGCATTATCGGGCTTCTTACCGACATAACCAGAGTTGTGGATAGGACGATTGCAGATCGTTTACCTAAGTTTGACGATGTTGAGGTGGCGAATAAGTGGGCAAAGTATCTTAAAGAAGATAAGAAATGCGATATGGTCATTGCTTTGACACATATCGGTTATGAGGGTGAATTATTTACAGACCCGCAGCTTGCAAGGCAGGTAAAAAATATAGATCTTGTAGTGGGCGGACATTCTCATACTTTTCTTGAAGAGATGAAAAGTGAAAAAGATTTGGATGGTAATGTCGTGCCTATTGTTCAGGATGGCTGCTGGGGGCTATATATAGGAAAGATAGAAGTAGAAAAAAATTAATATTATAGTTTATGCCGGTTTTGAACGAGATCTCTATTCAGGAAAGGCAAAAAGAGATTTTGGACATTTTACAAGTACAGGAGAGTGTTTCCGTGTCAGATTTGGCAGAAAGGCTGAAAGTGTCCGAAGTAACTATAAGAAAGGATTTGACTTTTTTGGAAAAATCGGGGAAACTCTATCGTACTCACGGTAGGGCTATCCCGATTAGTCCTTATATAGGTAACAGGCATATAAACGATAAGGAAAAGATATCTGTTGTAGAAAAGAGAGCAATAGCTGAATATGCTGCATCGATGGTTCAGAAAGGTGATTCTGTATTGCTGGCTTCAGGTACTACGGTGTTATATACAGCTCGTGAATTATGCTCATTGAAAGAGATTACTGCCATTACCGCTTCAGTACCGGCTGCTTCGGTGTTATCTCAAAATAAAGATATCGATGTCGTACTGTTGGGCGGTATGGTTAGGAAAACGTCTGTATCAACTGTAGGCACTTTCGCTGAAGAAATGTTGAAATATTTTAATTGTTCTGTGCTTTTTATGGGGGCTGATGGAGTGGATCTTCATTTCGGCGTTACCACTACAAATATAATGGAGGCTAATCTGAATCGTGCTATGATGGCTGCTGCTCAAAAGACGGTATTGCTTGCGGACAGTTCTAAATTCGGCAGGAGAGGCTTTAGTAAGATTTGTGATTTGGAAAATATAGATAAGATAATTACGGATGATAAAATTCCGCCTTTGTATTTGCACGATTTGCAGGATTCTGGGATAGAAGTTACAGTCGTATGATAAGAGCAGGCAGAAATAAGACCTTAACTTTGTCCGATGAAGAAAGACGGGATTTGGAAGCGGGAATATTAGCTCCTGCCGATATTGAGTCTTCAAATTATGAGGATGCCGTAATAAATGCAAAGTTGGAAGATGTGATTGATAAATTACCTGACGGTTTTGCAGATCTTATAATCTTGGATCCTCCTTATAATCTATCCAAGAATTTCGGTACGGTGCAGTTTAATGCTATGAGTAGTAGACATTACATTGATTATCTGCATTCTTGGTTCCATTTAGTATGCGAAAAGCTTAAAGATACAGGTTCTATCTATGTTTGCGGAGATTGGAAATGTACTTCTGCTATCCAGACTGTATTAGAGGAGAGCGGACTTACCGTGATGAATAGGATTACCTGGCAGAGGGATAAGGGCAGGGGAGCGAAAGCTAATTGGAAAAACAATATGGAAGATATTTGGTTTGCTGTGAGAAATCCAAAGGCGTATTATTTTGATTTAGAGGCTGTTAAGATAAAACGCAGAGTGCTGGCTCCATATAAGGAGAATGATAAGCCTAAGGACTGGGAGGAAACAGAGGATGGCAAATATCGCAGGACCTGTCCGTCTAATTTTTGGGATGATATTTCCGTGCCTTTCTGGTCTATGCCTGAAAATACAGATCATCCTACGCAGAAGCCTGAAAAATTAATAGCAAAACTTATTTTGGCTTCTTCCCGTGAGGGTGATATGGTTTTTGATCCGTTCCTTGGCAGCGGTACGACGGCAGTAGTGGCTAAAAAGTTGAACAGGCATTATTGCGGTATTGAGATAAATAGGGAATACTGCCTTTTTGCTGCCAAAAGATTGAGCAATGCGGAGAGAGACTGTGCTATACAGGGGTATAAAGACAATGTCTTTTTAGATAAGAATTGTCATTAATGAAAAACGTGATGCGGAGGCGCATCACGCTATATGACCTTTTGGAAGCGGATGCTTCCCTACCTTTGAGTTTTAGCGCGTTAGCGCTTTCGGGCGACTAAAAATTTATTTTTAGTAAGCGCCTAAATCTTAAAGGAATCTTTTAGGGCGGTGGTCTTGTTGAATATTATCTTATCTCCTTGACTGTCACGGTCTTTGAAGAAATATCCGACTCTTTCGAATTGTACGGCGATGCCTGAATTGTCTTCAAGCAGGGCAGGTTCGGCAAATCCGCGGCTGATTATTAAGGATTCGGGATTCAGGTAATCTTTGTAGTCCTTCTCCTCGGGTATGCTGTTCATATCCTCTTTTACGAATAATTTGTCGTAAAGCCTTAATTCGATTTCTTTGGCGTAATCTGCTGATACCCAATGGATAGTGCCTTTGACCGAACGCCACTCTCCCGTACCCGGCTTGGTGGAGTCATCGCAGGTACATTTCAATTCAACGACTTTACCTGTTTCGTCTTTGATAACCTCTTCGCACTTAATAATATAGGTGTATTTCAGACGTACTTCTCCTCCCGGTTTCAAACGGAAATATTTGTTCGGAGCATCCTCCATAAAGTCAGCTCTGTCTATAAGTAAATTTTTTGTGAACGGTATTTTGCGCTTAGGACCGTCCGGGTTGGCAGGGTTCAGAGGACCGTCAAACCATTCCGTATCGCCTTTTTCCCTGTTGATAATCGTAACTTTAATAGGATCTTCACCGACAACCATATAACGGTTTGCTCTTTCATTCAAGTCCTGTCTTACGCACCATTCCAGCAGCTGTATGTCCATCATCTGATCGCGTTTGGATACGCCTATTTTATCGCAGAACATTTTAAGCGCTTCGGGAGTGTAACCTCTTCTCCTTACTCCGCAAAGGGTAGGCATACGAGGGTCGTCCCATCCGTTAACGATTTTCTTCTCTACAAGTTCGAGGAGTTTTCTTTTGCTCATAAGAGTGTAAGTCAGGTTCAGCCTTGCGAATTCGTATTGATGTGAAGGCCAAATCTTCAAAGTCTCTATGAACCAATCATATAGAGGTCTGTGTACATCGAATTCCAAAGTACAAATCGAGTGTGTGATATGCTCGATGGAGTCGCACTGACCGTGTGTGTAATCGTACATCGGATAAATGCACCATTCGTTACCTGTACGGTGATGAGAGGCGTGCTTGATTCTGTAAAGGAGCGGGTCGCGGAACATCATATTCGGATGGGCCATATCTATTTTGGCACGCAATACCTTTTCTCCGTCTGCATACTTGCCTGCTTTCATCTCTCTGAAAATGCGGAGGTTCTCCTCTATGCTTCTTTCTCTGTAAGGGCTGTTGGTACCCGGTTTGTCTATTGTACCTCTGCCCTTGCTGATTTCTTCTTGGGTCTGGTCGTCTACGTATGCCAAGCCGTTTTTAATCAGTTCCTCCGCCCAATCATAAAGCTGTCCGAAATAATCGGATGCGTATCGTTCTTCTTCCCACTGAAATCCTAACCATTTAATATCCTCTTTTATGGAATCTACGTACTCCACATCTTCTTTCGTAGGGTTGGTATCATCAAAACGCAAATTGGTCTTGCCACCGTATTTTTGCGCCAATCCGAAGTTTATGCAGATGCTTTTGGCATGCCCGAGGTGGAGATAACCGTTAGGCTCAGGAGGAAAACGCGTCATTATGCTTTTTACTTTGCCCGATTCAAGATCATTTTCAATGATTTCTTCAAGGAAATTCAATTTTTTGATTTCTTCCGGTACTGCTTTTAATAGATCGCCCATAGCCTTTATGATTTTAGTTTTACAAAAATAACAAGAAAATCAGTAAATTTGCGCTATAATGTAAAAAACATAAAACTTAAAAATATGATAAGATCTATGACGGGCTATGGAAAGTCTGAAGCCATCCTGAAAACAGGTAAAATAACTGTTGAAATAAAGACTTTGAATGGTAAGAATGCTGATATCGCACTTAAAACTTTTCTAATCCCGCGAGATAAGGAACTTGCTGTACGTCAGAAGATTGCAAATAAACTTCAACGTGGAAACATTGATGTCTTCTTTGGTTATGAGCCAAATGTCACCGACACGGCAAGGCAAATCAATAAAGAAACGGTAAAAGAGTATTATTCACAGATGGAAGCCATTGCACAAGAAACAGGATGCCCTTTCCCCGGTGAAAATCTAATGAGTACTCTCGTTACTTTGCCTGATGTCTTTAATTTTAAGAGAGAGGACCTTGTGAATGAAGATAATTGGGTTTTGTTGGAGGAGGCTATTGATAATGCTTTGGAGGAGGTGGATAAATACCGTCGAAAAGAGGGGGTCGCTTTGTATGCCGATATTACCTCTCGCGTGCGTAATATAATGGAAATGGAGGATGAAGTGGAGGTATATGGTAATGAACGCATCGAGGCAGTGCGTGCCAAAATCGTAAAAGCTATTGAAGATTTGGGAGTTCAAATAGATAAAAGCCGTTTCGAGCAGGAGATGATTTACTATATGGAGAAGTTGGATATCAATGAGGAGAAAGTGCGTCTTCGTCAGCATTGCAGTTATTTTATGGATACGATAGATAAAGAAGAATTTCCGGGAAAGAAATTAGGCTTTATTATTCAGGAGATGGGACGTGAAATCAATACCACAGGCTCTAAAGCAAATCATTATGCTATGCAACAGTTGGTGGTCAGGATGAAAGATGAATTGGAGAAAATCAGGGAGCAGAGTTTGAATATACTTTAATAGCAGCTTTTTATGAAAACCGGAATTTGTTTATTTATAGCTTTTTTTGTTATAGGGCAACATATTAAGGCTCAAACAGTTGATGTTATCAATCCTGTCGTGCCGGCAGTCGTTGACAGGGAAAACAATGTTGTTACTTTGTTGGAAATAGATTCTCTTGAAGGTGGGGATATTTTAGATTATGTGAATGTGTCGGTTGAGGGCTTGGAGGCAAAGGCTGTTGATAACGTTAAGCTGGTCTATACCGGTACTATGTCGCCTGTGGCTTCTAGGACACAGTCAAGTGTGGTGAGAGAGTTTATAGATAATATCGGGGGAGGCCAGGCTTTTAATGCCGATCCGAATTTTTCTATGAATATCGCTACTGTCAGGTCTAAAAAACTCGGTAGTGTTGTCCTTAATGCGTGTAAGAGGCTTGCGAGGGGTAAGAATAGTTTTTATGTGAGCCTTAAATTGCGTGGTTCCAAGATAAAGGATTTGGCAGAGCCTTTTGTGTTGAGGGTCAATGAGGTGTCCTTGAATGGTCATACCGCCATTTTAAATCGTTCTGGTGATGATAGTCATAGATTGGGAGTGAGTGTTAGGTCGTTTGGGGATGACGGGGTGTATGTGTATCGTATTCCGGGGTTGGTGACGACGAGAAAGGGGACGTTGCTGGCTGTGTATGATATTCGTTATTCTTCGAATATGGATTTGCAGAATCATGTGGATGTCGGGTTGAGCAGGAGTGTTGACGGGGGGAAGACGTGGGAGAGAATGCGGGTGATTATGGATATGGGGGAGAGCGGGGGGCTGCCACAGTCGCAGAACGGAGTGGGCGACCCGTCTATCTTGATAGACGAAAATACGGGACGGATTTTTGTGGCGGCGGCGTGGACGCACGGAATCGGTACGCATAGAGCATGGGGCGCGGTAGGACAAGGCTTTGAACCGCACGAAACCGCTCAATTCTTGCTTGTGCATAGCGATGATGACGGTAAGACTTGGTCCAAGCCCGTCAATATTACAAAGCAAATCAAGCAGAAAGAATGGTATTTTACTTTGCAAGGGCCGGGTAGGGGAATATGTATGGAAAACGGTACTTTGGTGTTCCCGATGCAGCATATCGGAGAAGATAGGATTCCTTGTGCCGGAATTATGTACAGTACCGATCACGGCGAAACGTGGGCTACTCACGCACACGCAAAGACCAACACGACCGAATCCCAAGTCGTAGAACTCGAAGACGGCAAATTGATGCTCAATATGCGTGACAACCGGAGGACGGGACGTGCAGTCTATGTAACCCAAGATATGGGGAAGACCTGGACAGCCCACTCCTCTGACGGCAAATTGGTCGAGCCTGTCTGTATGGCTTCTCTCCTTAAAGTCAATGCGCAAGACAATGCCCTTAATAAAGACATTTTGCTTTTCTCTAACCCCGAATCGACCCAAAAACGCGATCACATCACCATAAAAGCAAGCCTTGACGGAGGTCTTACCTGGGCCGAAGCAGACAAAATCCTCCTCGATGCTGAAGAAGGCTGGGGCTACTCCTGCCTAACAATGATAGATAACGAAACGGTCGGAATCCTCTACGAATCAAGCGTTTCCCAGCTCCTGTTTCAATCTGTCAAACTCAAAGACTTAATAAAAAGCACCCGCTAATTTTAAATAATTCCCCCGTTCGCAGCCTTTTCGGACGGCAGGTGCCTGCCCTCTTGAGGCACCTTTCTTATTGCCATAACTGCTCATTTTCCCAACCGATAGGAAAACCAAGAGCCGCCTTATCTATTTCCGGAAATGCAGCAAAGAGTTTGTTCATCTTGTCAAGCATATCATTCTTTGGCGATATAATGTCAAGGAAGTACTTGATGATGCAAATGTTATAATAAATTTTTCTTTTGTCAGCAGGAAGTGTTATCCATGGTCTCACCATTCCTTTCATATTGTTTGGAATAATTTTATTGACCTTGTTCCATACACGTGTATGATGACAGCACGCATTACGTGTAAGTATAAGCACAGAAAGCCAGGATTCGAAAACCGGAGCATACAAATAGAATCGTTTTGCAATCTGCTTTTTAAGAGTCTTATCCTTCAAATTCCTATAATACATATTCACATTTCCCATAGGAAGAAGCTCTCCAAGGATCCATACAGGAGGAAATGCCTCTGTGTATGTATTTTTGAAATGTTCTATGAAATCTTCATTAGAACGCTCATATTCTTTTGATAGCATCGCCATACTGCTTTGGAATATAATTTTATCACGGAAATATGATGAATTTGTAAGCCAATAGATATCACCGGTTCGCTCAGTCGTCATATTTATTACAATTTCTCTAATTGCTATTTCGATTTTCTCAATTTCATTAAAAAGGAACAATCGCAATTTTTTATCGAAACGATAAAGCATCATTACTCTATCGAAAGAAGCTCCGTACTTGTATCGATGTTGGAATTTTGGAGTTCTCAATAAAGGATACATATATGCAGATAAGCGATAATAACCTATCCACTCCAAATATTGTTGGGCCTTTTGTTTATCAACGATTATCAATCCACGATCTTTCAACAAGGACACAAGTTCCTGTGAAGTCTTATACTCTTTCCCAAAATTTTTTTTCTCCATTCACATATAAACAAAAAAGCCCAGCCTATTTAAGCATTGTAAAGAGGCTCGGCTGGAACTAACATTGCAAAAATACAAATAATCATTGATAATCCAAACTTTTCTGCAAAAATTCTTGTTTATTTCCTATAATTATTCCCCCGTTCGCATCCTCGCTTCGGGACTTTGAAAAAGTTTGTAAAATCTAACTTTTTCGGTCGTCGCCTCCCAAAAAACCGGAAGTCTTTTTCAAAGTCCCTCGCTCCGTCTGCTCAGGGAAAAGCCGCAGCCGCTTGGGCGCGCCTGCTGAAACTAAATCTGAACAGAGGCGGCGCATCATTACGCCTACCTCTGCCGTTCATCACCTCGTCTCCGCTTCTGCTCCGCCGAGGCCCTCGTGAAGCATGGGAGGTATGGGCTTAACGAAGTCATCTATTAAAATTTATATATTAAAAACCCCTAAGTGAAGTAATACTACTTACTGCTTAGGGGCGTTTTAGTTCTCGTATTGAATTATTAAAATCAGAGAAATGTTATTATTAATTATTCCGAGAACTGTTTAATTCATTTTACTCTGTGTTTGTTTTTTTCTATTGTTCTTTTTTTCCATTTTAAACTTTTATTTGTCACATTTCATCTTGTTCAGAATGTCTTGTAATAATTATAATTGTGTTTGTTTGCGTTGGTGTTGTTTTTAGGGAGTTGCAAGGAATTGCAACTCTCTAAAACATACCTTTTCTCACTCCAAAACGCACTTTCTTCTCTACTTTTTCATGAGGCTTGTAAGCCTTCAACTGTAAAGGTTGTAATTCAACGTAAGTAGAAGCATTGAACCTTCCTCCTTCTATACCACATTTATTTTTCCAGAGCAGGACGAACCGAAAACCCGTAACTACGGCCCGCGTAGCCCAGTTGGTTGACGA
>JBQMXN010000006.1:0-79524 GCA_052173975.1 Candidatus Cryptobacteroides sp.
GCACGAGCCGCCGACACATACTCAAAAAAAACGTGATGCGCCTCCGCATCACGTCGAGCTTTATTACATAGCTCTTGCAATAGAATCAATTTGATAAATACCATTTGTCACTGATAAAGTAATTTGGATTCTGACTTTGTACTTTGCAACAGTATATGAAAACTCATACATATTATCTTTAATATGATTTATTTCTATGCTGTTCCTCCAAGTATAGTCAAAATCAAAATTATCAATCAATAAATCATAACCATCATATCCATCTTGCAAATAAATATTTCTTTTAGACTTAAACTGCGATTTTCCGTTTTGTGTCAAATACTCTGAACGTAAAGACGATACTGCCGTTTCTAAATTTTCTTTCATATTATAAAATGCTGAAAGATAATCATTATAAAAAGACTTGATAAAGTTTATAGCGGAAGACGTATCAATTACACTTTCACAATTATTATAATTGCAAATCAATTCATCTCCATACATACAATTATTCCAAATCGGTGTAATATACACTATCAAACATTTTCCTTCTTTATGTACCGCCTTTATTGGAATGCAAGTCGGCTCCGTGCTACCTTTATACCATTCCGGAATTTTATCATACAGGCTATAAGTTACCATATACCAATCATTACCGAGTTCTTTTACCTTTAATGTCTTGATTGCATTTTTATTTACATCCTGCGCACGTATGATAGCATCACAATCTGTTGATGCAGAGACTCTTTTCATTTTTTCAATTAATCATCCTGACATAAATGATTTGCACAACTCGGAATTATCTTTATTCTCCAATATGTTGCTCATGTACGTAGTATAGAAATATTTAATCTCAAGAATGCACGCCTGTGCATCAAACATAAAATGAATTAATAGTAAGACAAATAATAAAAATCGCTTCATAATATTTGTTATCTTATTTATCTTCTCCAAATATATATCAATTTTAACAAAGTCATAAATTCAATTTTCTTTCTTTGACTATTTTGTATGACTTATTTGACAGACAAGCCTCCTAAGGGTAATGCCTGCCGAAGACTGTGTTAAGATAAGCATCAAACCAACGGCGGAGATACCTTGAACTATAGCCACTGGTTTTGGCAAGGTCCGTTATTGTTTGCTTTCCTAACACCCATTTACGAAACCATACTAAACGATTGCTCTGACTTACACCTTCTCCACATCCAACTGCTAGTACTCGGCTACCTTTATTAATATTCTTTTTTGTACTTACGTATGGTAGTATAAAGTCCTTTGAAGTAATGGATAGCTCCTTAAAATAGAGTTCTCTGTTAGTGTGTCTTATCTGCATTTGTTGGGATTGAAACTTAAAAGTTATATTCAAATTTTCACTACTGCCTACATTTACTATAGGCAGTAGTGATTACTAATAGATATGTCTTTAAATGATGTTAAGCATCATTTAAATGACTCATCGGTAATATCGTATGTCCAACTGATTCGAACAGAACCATCTGCCATATCTTCCCGATGTACTCGCCATTTTGATTCATTAAAGAAGTCACTTTTTAAGCTCTGTTTATCTTTATTGTCCCAAGTCTTTAAAAGTTCCCCGTTTTTTGAATACACCTTAACCAAGACCCATGCAACGTTATTCAAATCATTGAAAGGCGGAATACCAACTGTTACTCTATGATCGTTATATTTTACAACACATACAGACTCTCCTACAAATAATGCTGTTTTACCATTAATACATGATTTTGAATAATCAGAGGTGATGAGTAAATCTTGATTAGTCTTATTATTTAAGAAAAAACTTATTTCGTGTGATACTACTTTAGGATCACAAGAGATAAAGCTAATGTAAAATAGACCTAATACTAATAACTTTTTCATTTTACGAAGAAATTAAATCTAGAACCGCTATTAACTACAAATGGAGAATTGATAGTTATTGATTTTTCCATATTGAGTGTAAGTTCGGCATAATTATTAATATTTACATTCTCAAGCACAATATTTTTCCCATTGATAGTCTGAGATGACGAAACAGTTTTGTCCTTAAAATATATGATGTCACTACCTGGCTTTTCCACATCAGGGGAGATCCCCTCATCGTGAAATGCTTTCTCAATTAAATCCGCTTTGTCAGGATATTTAGCATACATTTTTCTCAAAAGAGCATCATATGTCCTTACATCAGATGTAAGACAATCGTAAATCTGTTTGTTCGTCAGGATCTTTTTGTCTAACAATTCATAAAATACATTTCTTTTAATCCATCCGGAAACAATGTATGGAGGATATTCCCTTCCGTACTTTTCTTTTTCCTGCAAATCTCCAATACTATATCCCCACATCTCACCTATACCGCAGAGTTCGGCATTTATGCCAGTTCCATCTCCATAAGCTCCGTATGTAATAATATAGTTTATATATTTAGACCAGAACTCACTCCCTACCTGAACAAAATGACTGGCATGTGATAATTCATGATTAACTGAGTTATAAATATCATTGGAGTTCTCACCATCGACACCTATTGTTATATCAGGTTCTAAGAATTTCAATATCCAATTCAATACGTTCGCTAACATTACTCCTCTTGACATATTGGTAAAGAAGTTCTTCCAATTGTCGTTACTATTTAATCCTATCGGATGCCAGACTCTTCTTAGCATAGCAGTAGAAGAAGCATTTGTATTTCTCCACGTCCAGATCTTTAGATTTTTTGGAGGTTTAGGGATACCTGTTTTCTCGCACATATTATAATAATCAACGGCTGCATTGTTTATTGTTGCCCACGCCCACGCTTTAATGGAATTATCAATGGATTTTGAAAATCCGCTTTTGTTGTGCCAACCCATATCCAAGTTTGCTTTGGCTAAAAAAGCCCAATTTCCCCAAATATCAAATCCTTTTGCATTCTGGAAGATGATAGCATAATGTGGCCCTAATAAGAATTTAGACGCCATTCTGTAGGAATCTTCCGTTTGTATGGTCAAAATATATACCATTGCCTTTCACGCTGATGGTGTAATCCGTGATAGGAGCAGTATTACCAATGGTGATTAGTCCGTCTTGGTATTTGATCTGACCAAATAGTTGAGAATTTGAGAATAATGAAATAGAAATAATGGCGATAGCCGAAATAATAAAATTTCTCATAACAATGAAGTTTAGCATTATTAAAATAAGTAATGTGGTTAGGTTAAAAGAGTGGAAGAATTACAGATATTGGTTTTCTATCGGTCACCTCCTTTTTTGTTATTAGTTTAACTTTTTGCAAAGTAGGAAAATAAAAATAAACATACAAGAATTTTCAGAAAAATATTTATGTTGTTACTTTCAACCATATAATGCAACTTGGTTGTTCAAATTTAGGAAAAACATTTCTTTTGGTGAATAAAAATTGAGTTTATATCTTGGCCTTCTATTGATTCTGTATTGTATCTCTTTGATTTGCTTGTCATTATATTCATCGAAGATTGCTTTTTTCGGTATGTATTGCCTAAACAGTTTGTTTTTATATTCAATCAATCCTCTTTCACCAACTAAAAATGTCTATTATACCAAGAAATGTGTCAGCGGGCACGAGCCGCCGACACATACTCAAAAAAAACGTGATGCGCCTCCGCATCACGTCTAGCTTAACCTCAAGTGTGCAGATTGCAACCTGAAATTAGTATCTATCCTCTGAAGATACAGTCAACTTCTTGCGACCGTGGCGGCGACGAGCTGATAAAACACGACGACCGTTTGCAGTACTCATACGCTCACGGAATCCGTGTTTGTTGACGCGTTTGCGTCTTGATGGTTGAAATGTTCTTTTCATTATCTTGTTTTTTTATATTTTCACAAATAGATTGCAAATTTAGTCTTTTTGACTTTAATTACAAAACTTTATTTAATATCTATCACAAATTTTTCATTATAATACTCATCTTTTATCCATGAAGAAATTTTCCAAGTACTGATGTTCTGCTTTGTAAACCTGAATTTATGCATTGCAGCGCTTATTTCTTCATTTATGTCCCCGCCCTTTAAGTACAAAATTCTTTCGGAATATTTTCCTTTCGTCCAAGGATAAAAATTATCCAAAGACGTTACTGCTCTCGATACGATATAATCGAATTTCTGATCTAACTCTTCTGCTCTCGCTTTAATGGCGGTCACATTCCTTAAATTTAACGATTTTGAAATTTCCGAGGTGACTAATATTTTCTTGCCGATGGAATCGCACAGAGTAAAATGCGTTTTAGGAAAAAGTATAGCCAAAGGAATACCTGGGAAACCGCCTCCCGTACCTATATCTAAAATACGGCGCTCCTCAGAGTTCAATAATTTCTCATACTCGTTATTTCGACAGGTTTTAAGGTATTCTGCTATTGATAGCGAGTGCAAAACGTGATGAGAATACAATTCTCCGATATCTTTGCGTGAAATCACATTGATTTTGCTGTTCCAATCCTCATATTCTGCTTCCATTGCTCTGAATTTCTCTATTTGCGAACTCTCTAATTCAGGGAAACTAACATTCAGTATTTTTATGAATTCATCAAATTTCATTTTCTTTCTCTTTCCTTATTTTTTCTATTTGGGCTTTAGCCCGTCTTATCCTTGTCTTGACCGTATTCAATTCAAGATTAAGCTCTTCTGCAATCTCTTTATAGTTCATCCCTTCTATAATGCGCTTACGAGCCGGCTCTCGATATATTTCAGGCAATCCGTTTATATAATTTTCGTTTTCTTGAGTGTCCTCATCTTTGATAATATTATCCAATGGCGTATCAGAATCATAAGAGATTGAATTTGCTGCTCCGGAGGCTTTACTGTCGTCATCTAAAGATAAATATTGCTCTTTGGGATGCACCCTGTTTTCAATATCGATCATATCTAACGCCGTATTCTTGGCGATTGTTTTCAGCCATGTGAAAAATTGGCTTTTAGACGGGTTGTAATTGTGTATCTGCCTGAATGCTTTCTCAAAACTCCTACTGCATATATCATCCACATCCATATAGTTTACCCGTTTTATCTGCAACTTTATATATGAACGCAATTGCTCTATATGTCTGTCCCACAAAGCCGTGAAAGCAAAACCGTTACCCTCTTTTGCCAAAAGAATAAGTTCATCAATGGGCTTCAAGCCAGTTTTTACCATAATTACACTCTACTGTTAAAGGAATAGATAACTCTATTACGTTCTCCATTTCTTTTATTATTAATTTTTTTAATATATCGATTTCATCAGGAATGGCATCAAAGACCAACTCATCATGGATTTGGAGTACCATCTTGCTTTTAAGTCGCTCTTCGTCAATACGTTTATCTATATTGATCATAGCTATTTTGATGATGTCCGCAGATGTACCTTGTATAGGTGCATTGATTGCATTTCTTTCCGCCAAACCTCTTAATGTGGCATTAGAAGAATTTATATCAGGTATAAATCTTCTGCGTCCGAAAAGAGTTTCCACATAACCGTTCTCCCTTACATAAGCCAGTTCATCTTCTATGAATTTGGAGACTGAAGGGAAATTAGCAAAGTAATCATTGATGATCTTATTCGCTTCTTTTATCGAAACGCGAAGTCTTTGTGCAAGTCCGAATCCTGAAATGCCATACATAATCCCGAAATTAGCCGTTTTTGCTATTCTGCGTTGCTCAGGAGTTACCTCATCGTGAGTTACACCGAATATTTTGCTCGCTGTGGCAGAGTGTACATCCACCCCTTTTCTGAAAGCCTCCAAAAGATGCTCATCCTGACTAAGATGAGCCATTATGCGTAATTCTATTTGAGAATAATCCGCTGATAATATATAACCCTCCGGAGTACTCGGAATAAATGCCTTGCGTATCTCTTTGCCCCTTTCCGTACGGATAGGTATGTTTTGCAGGTTAGGATTTGACGAACTCAACCTTCCCGTAGATGTAAGAGCCTGATTGAAAGTCGTATGCACTTTTCCTGTGAAAGACGATACATAACTTGGAAAAGGCTCTATGTATGTGTTTATCAATTTTTTAATCGTGCGGAACTCCAAAATATCCTCTATTACGGGACTTTTGTCTGCTAATTCCAATAGCGTGTTCTCATCCGTAGTGTAATTACCCGATGCGCCTTTTCTGGCACGAGGATTAAGTTTTAATTTATCGAATAACAGAGTTCCAATCTGTTTTGGAGAAGCCACATTCAGGTTAGGGGAGTCCGTTGTTTCTCTTATTTTGCTCTCCACTTTATTCATCTCTTCCGTTAGTTGAGAAGAAATAGACTGAAGCGATTGCAAATCCACTTTTACTCCTGTCCTTTCTACCTTTGACAACACCTTTAATAGAGGTTCTTCTATATTGTCATAAAGTTTCGTAAGAGAATTCAATGTAAGTTCATTCAGTATCTTTTTGCCAAGAGTTACCAAGACTGCCGCTTCCTTTATTTTTGTATCGCTTTGTTCTTCCTCTTCTTCAAATAAAGATCCGCTTACGATTTTTTCTCCCTCTTCTAATTCGATATTTAAATAGGCCTCGGAAAGAATATTTAATTTATGACTCTTCTCCGGATTTATGATATAGTGCAGAAGCTCTATATCATAGAATTTCCCTTTTAAATCTATATTACTTTTGGCAAGGATATTTTGTTGATATTTAAGATTATATCCGAATTTTTCTATATTCTCGTCTGTAAGTATAGGCTGCAATTTGCCGATTTCTTCTGTTGGAAATAAGCAGCCATAGCATTTCCCCTCATCCTCCGTACCTATATAAATGCGTTTAACCGCGCTGAAAATGCTATCATTAAATCCTTCAATGATTATTCCTGCCTGGCTGTTCTTTTCAATTTTAGATAGAATGGTATTGTAATCGCTTAATATAATTTCGCCGCTTTTTGCGGTAGAAATATCTGTCTTCTTGATGCCTAAATATTTCAGCAACGAATTGAATTCATATTTTTTGAACAAATCAATAACTTCAGGGCCGAAATTCGTATTCAATTTCATTTCCTCCTTTGTTACAGAAAGAGGAATGTCTGTCTTTATAGTAACCAGGCGATTGCTTAGCCCTATGTGAGATTGAGCTTCTGTAAATTTAAATCTTAATTTTGCAGGTAATTCATCAATATGGGCATATATATTGGCCACTGTTCCATATTGGGATATTAATTTTCCCGCTCCTACTTCACCTACACCATATACTCCCGGTACATTGTCAGAACTGTCTCCGCAAATCGTCAGAATATCAATTACTTGTGAAGGGCGTACGATATTATACTTCTTGCAAATTTCATTAACACCGAGAATTTCGTTGTCGCCTCCTGCTTTCCCGGGTTTGTATTGAAAAATCCTATCGGTAATAAGCTGTCCGTAATCTTTATCCGGAGTTACCATATATACTTCAAGACCCTCTGATGCACTGCGCTTTGCCATAGAGCCTATAACATCATCCGCTTCAAATCCGGGTACCATTAATACAGGGATTTCCATTGCTATGCAAATTTCTTTTAACGGTTCTAAAGCATTTATTACGAGTTGAGGGGTTTCCACTCTGTTCGCTTTATATTCTTTATATAATTCATTGCGGAAAGTTCCTCCCGGAGGATCGAAAGCAATAGCCATATATTCAGGCTTTTCCTTTTCGATCAATTCTAAAATATATTTTGTGAATCCAAATAGAATAGACGTATCTACTCCTTTAGAATTAATCATAGGACGACGTAAAAAAGCATAATGCATCTTAAAAATAAGTGCATGGCCGTCAATCAAAAAAAGTTTTTTCATTTCCATCTTAAATCTCCTCCAAATCAAATTCTTGAGGAATAACAGACTCTCTACCTCCTATCATTCTCCCTGAAGTCTTTATTTTCCCCTGACTCCTTTTGGGGTTTATTCCAAGTTTTTCCAATTTTGATATTTTCTTAATCACACTTTGATTTGAATCTTCCAATTTCTTTTTTGAATCATCATAAGCCTTTGCCGCTTTCTCAATATAGCTCCCTACATTTATGAAACTTTCCAACCAGCCTTTTATCTGTGACATCAATTCTTCCGCAGTCTGATACACTTGTGCTATATTCTTTTCCTGATCATACTGTTTCCAGCTCATTTGTATCATATTCAGGACTATGATTAAGGTCATTTGGCTGACTATAAGCACCTTATTGTCTTTTGCCACCTGCCATAAAAGAGGATCTGCATCCAACATCAGCCTGAATGCTCCCTCTATCGGAATGAACATAATATTATAGTCAACTTTACTCATTTTTTCCGGAATATAAGAAGCATAATCTTTCTTCTTTAACTCATCGACATGCTTTCTTATGCTCTCCACGTGCAATCTTGCAAGCCTTTCCCTATCTTCTATGCTCTCCGCATTGATATACTCCTTATATGCAGTAAGACTTGTCTTTGAATCTACAATCACAGTGGTATTATCAGGGTAAAGTATCATTACGTCAGGTATCATCGATGCTCCTGTATCGCTTTTAATTTCGTGTCCTCCCTCATCTCTTATAGTTCCCTGAGTAATAAAATGTATTCCTTCTGTCATTCCCGAGTTTTTCAACACATCCGTAAGCAACATCTCCCCGAAGTCTCCCTGCACTTTTGAGTAACCTGTAAGTGCATTTGCAAGATTTCTTGCCTCATCTCCCACCGTTTTTGATTGTTTCATTACCTCTTCTATGTAGGTTTTCAGGCTGGAAGCCTGTTTTGCAGATTCTGTCTGCGTTTCTCTTACAGACTTGTCGAATTGTATGAATTTTTCCTGAATCGGTTTCAAAATTTCAGCAATTGACTCCGAACTCTGATTTTTGAAAATACGGCTGTTCTCTGAAGTGAGATTTAGAAAAGTTTCCTTTAAGTGTTTCAATTCCGTTTCAAATCTCTCCTGCATCTCTTGCTGTCTTTGTTTATCGAATTCCTCTTTGCTTTTCAACTTCATCTCCAATGCAGCTTTCTCGCTTGTCAGGTCAAGCAACTTTCCGTTCATCTCCTCCATATAAACCTCCTTTGCTTTCGCTGAGTTTAATATATTGAAAATCAAACCTCCAATAGCCACTATGGCAGCAATAAAGGATATTATGGCAATAATACTCATAGTCGATTTACATTTTAAAATATCAAATTTACGAAAAAACTTGCCAAAAACATTATATTTGTAGATATAACGTTAAATGCCAATGAATAAAATTCTGATTACAGCGGTAGCCGTCATATTCGCGATGAATCTTTATGCACAAAATCAGGCAGAAGATCACAAAGGCGGAATTACAAGCAAAATGTTATCCGAAATCCAAAAAGGTTACAGCGGAAATGCGTACGATAAAGCGGTAAGAAATGCATTGAACTCCACCTCGCTTAATGTTCTTGCCGAAAATGCAGCAAATTTGGCTGATTTTGATACGCACTTCTCAAATGAAGTCAAAACCAAAGGACGAACAGACCAAAAATCATCAGGACGTTGCTGGCTCTTTACCGGTCTTAACGTATTGCGTGCGGAAATGATGGAAAAGCACGGATTAAGCGCCATTACCTTCTCGCAGAACTATCTCTTTTTCTACGATCAGCTTGAAAAAGCCAATCTCTTCCTGCAAGGTATTATTGACACCAAAGAACTTCCTTTCGAAGACAGAAAAGTAGATTGGTTATTCAAACATCCGATTAATGATGGAGGACAATTTACAGGGGTTGCCAACTTAGTGACAAAATACGGAGTTGTTCCGTCTTCCGCTATGCCGGAGACTTTCAGCAGTAACAACACCGCAGCAATGAGAGCTCAAATCTCAAATAAATTGAGAGAAGACGGGCTTAAACTCCGTAAAACATATGCAGAATCCGTTTCCGGATTGAAAGGTAAAAAAGCCGTAAAAGCAGCAAAAGCAGTTGAAATAAAACTCCATCAGGAAAAGACGGAGATGCTTAAAGAAGTTTATCATATACTTGCAGTCTGCTTAGGCGTACCTCCAATCCAATTCGAATGGGCGAGATATAATGCCAAAGGGGAATATGTAGAGACCAAACGCTATACTCCAAAAGCCTTTTATGCGGAATTTTTAGGTAATGATTTGGAAAACAATTACATAATGGTAATGAATGACCCGTCAAGGGAATACAACCAAGTTTACGAAATAGAATACGATCGACACGTCTATGACGGACAGAATTGGAAATACCTCAATCTTTCCATAGACAGAATCAAAGAAATGGCAATTGCATCTATCAAAGACAATAAAGCATTGTATTTCTCATGTGATGTGGGTAAATTCCTGAATAAAAATAACGGGCTCTTGGATATTAACAATTATGATTACTCATCGCTTCTAGGAGTAGAGTGCGGAATGGATAAAAAAGACAGAATAAGGACTTATGCCAGCAGTTCATCTCATGCTATGACACTTATTGCCGTAGACATAAAAGACGGCAAATCTGTAAAATGGATGGTAGAAAACAGTTGGGGAGATAAATACGGATATAAAGGAAATCTCATTATGACAGACAATTGGTTTGATGAATATATGTTCCGCTTGGTGGTAGACAAAAAATATGTTCCCAAAGATCTTTTGAAACTTTTGGATAAAAAACCGATAATGTTACCGTCATGGGATCCTATGTTCGCTCCTGAAAATTAATATAATACTTTACAGGTATGGCAGCGATTAGATAGCCGATAAAGGCAATGCTGATCGCTGTCATTATTATATCTTTGATATTGATGATTACAGGGTATGCGCTAACGGAGAATTGTCCCGGCATTCCTATAATTCCGAAAGTTTGTTGCAAGAAAGAAAATAAAACACCCGTTATAAGACCTATGCTGACTCCCGACATAGATATAAGCCAGCCTTCCAAAATAAAAATTTTCCTTATAGTATAGTAAGTCATCCCCATAGCTTTCAAAATAGAAAGATCTTGTTTCTTCTCTATAATGAGCATGGAAAGGCTTCCGAAAATATTAAAACCGATGATTATAATGATGAAAATCAATATTAAGGTAATTGCAGCTTTTTCGTATTTCATCATTTTGTAAAGAGACTTGTTTTGCTCAAATCTATCATACAATTTGAATCCATCTCCGCAAACTTGTGAGATGGATTTTATGAGTTCTTCCTCTTCCTGTTTGCTTGTTCCTTTATTCAATCTTATCTCTATCGCACTTACCTCATCCTTATAATCCAAAAGGCTTCTCATTGTTTCCAAAGGTACTACAATCAACGAGTTATCAATTTCGGGGTTGATATTTAACAATCCCGTTACAGGCAATGCTTCCTTTTTTATACTTGCATAAGGATTTGATAGGGAAATATTCTTTTTCCGTTGAGGATAAAAAATCTCCAAATACGAAAGAAAGCGAGGATTTATTCCTAATTTATAAGCGATGTCTTTACCGATAACAGCAGCCGGTATAGAACCGAAATGCAATGTGAATTTACCATCAATTATGCTTTCCGAGATAGGTGATTCTTCCTCAAAAACAGTATCTACGCCTTTGGCTTTAACTACTGTTTGATTTCCGTTATAACTTATAAATACAGTTTCTTCGAGTACGCTGCTAATGTTAAAAATCAAAGGAGAATCATATAAATCTCCTAAAAAATCGTCTTTTGGGATAAATACTTTACCTTTTGCCGGATATATTTTAATATCAGGCTCAATATTGCTCAAAGACGATTTTACCAAGAAATCAAATCCATTGTAAATAGATAGAATTATGATAAGAGCCGCAGTGCCGATACCCATACCGATAGCGCTTATCGCTGAAATGATATTGATGACATTATGCGATTTCTTTGCAAAAAGATACCTCCAAGCGATAAATGACGGTAAACTGATCATGCCTCCGCCTTTTATTTTTTCAGAAGCTCATCTATATGCTCTGCATAATCCAACGACGTATCCAAATAAAACACCAATTCCGGGATTATCCTGAACTGTTTGGCGACTATCCTTCCCAACTCGCCCCTGTAACTCTTCATATTCTCATTCAGAATGCCCATAACGGCATCTGCTTTTTCTGACGGGAAAATGCTCACATAAATTTTAGCTATTGAGAGATCGGGGCTGATACGCACTTCGCTAACCGTAACCATTGCACCTCCGAAAGCCGCCATGCCCTTACTGCGAAGGATTTCAGCCATTGCTTTTTGGATTTCTCTACCGACTTTCAACTGTCTTGTACTTGCAGGCTTTTCCATATAAAACTACTTTACATTAATTATAAAATAATTTTTCTTGCCCTTCTGCACAAGAATATACTTTTCATCGATGATATCCTTTGACGCTATCTCGTAATCTGCATCAGAGATTTTATCTTTATTTATGCTTACTCCATTACCCTGTATCATCTTTCTTGCCTCACCTTTTGACGGGAATACGGCTGTTTTTACAGCAAGCAGCTCCACTATATTGCAAGGTAGCATATCAGCAGTCAAATCAAAAGTCGGCACACCTGAAAATACGGATAGGAAAGTCTTCTCGTCAAGAGCCCTGAGTTGCTCCGAAGTAGAATTGCCGAATAGCATTTGAGACGCAGCCAAAGCATTATTGTACTCTTTCTCTCCATGCACCATTACCGTAATCTCTTTTGCCAACAGTTTCTGCAACGAACGGCTTCCCGGATCCGCAATATGAGCAGTAATTGCACTCTCAATCGTCTGCTTATCCAGCATTGTAAATATCTTGATGTATCTCCGTGCATCCTCATCCGACACATTCAGCCAAAACTGATAGAACTCATAAGGGCTTGTTTTCTCCGCATCCAACCAAATATTTCCTTTCTCCGTCTTTCCGAATTTCGTACCGTCAGCCTTACGAATAAGCGGGCAGGTAAGCGCAAAAGCCTCTTTGCCCAACATCCTGCGTATCAACTCCGTACCTGTGGTAATATTACCCCACTGATCGCTTCCTCCCATCTGCAACGTACATCCTTTGTGTTCGAAAAGCCAAAGAAAATCATATCCCTGCAACAACTGATAGCTGAACTCCGTAAACGACATGCCCTCCGATGAATCCCTCGAAAGCCTCATCTTCACGGAATCTTTAGCCATCATATAATTGACTGTTATGTGTTTACCTATATCGCGAATGAAATTCAAAAACGAATAATTCTTCATCCAATCGTAGTTGTTCAGCAGTTCAGCCTTGTTCTCTTTGTCCGAATCAAAATCCAAGAATCTCGACAGTTGCTTTTTGATGCATTCTATATTGTGGTTTAAAGTGTTTTCATCCAGTAGATTTCGCTCTTGTGACTTCAAAGAAGGGTCCCCGATCATACCGGTCGCACCTCCCACAACAGCAAAAGGTTTATGTCCGCACTCCTGAAAATGTTTCAGCAGCATGATACTTACCAAATGCCCTATATGCAAAGAATCCGCCGTAGGATCAATCCCCACATAAGCCGCAGTCGGTCCCTCCGATAATTTTTCATTCGTACCCGGCATAATATCCTGAATCATGCCTCTCCAAGTCAATTCATCAACGAAATTCTTCATCATAAACTAAAATAAAAATTATATAAAGCAAAGGTACAAATTAATTAGTAAAATACAGACTAAAAGATTAAATTTGCAAAATATGATGTCGCGGCGAGGGCGCCGCAAAAAGAAGCCTCGGGCTTCTTAAAAAACAGCGGAATTTTAAAAAGTTAAAAATTTTAAAGATATGAGAAAAAAAATCGTAGCAGGAAACTGGAAAATGAACACAAACGTTTCCGAAGGTGTAGAATTAGCAAAAGCAGTAGCAGCAAAGGCTGGTGAAATCTCTGCAAATGTAGGACTTGTAGTAGCTCCTCCTTTCACGCATCTTGCCCTCGTAGGTGAGGCTCTCAAAGGCTCTAAAGTGGCTCTTTCAGCACAAAACTGTGCAGATAAAGAAAAAGGAGCATATACGGGAGAAGTATCAGTGGATATGATCAAATCAACAGGTTGTACCTACACGATTCTCGGACATTCTGAAAGAAGGCAATACTACGGAGAGACCGATGCTATCCTTGTAGAAAAGACCAAACTTGCTCTTGAAGGCGGTCTTACGGTTATCTTCTGCGTAGGAGAAAATCTTGAGCAGAGAGAAGCGGGAAAGCATTTTCAGGTCGTTACCGAGCAAATAGAAAACGTACTTTTCCACTTCAGCGCAGAGCAGATGAAAAATATCGTTATCGCTTATGAGCCTGTTTGGGCTATCGGTACAGGTAAAACGGCTACATCCGAGCAAGCTCAGGAAATCCACGCTTGTATTCGTAAAGCGGTTGCAGGTAAATTCGGCGAGGCAGTGGCAGAGAATATGACTATCCTTTACGGCGGAAGTTGCAAGCCTTCTAATGCTAAGGAACTTTTTGCACAGAAAGATATTGATGGAGGTCTTATCGGCGGCGCAGCTTTGAAAGCAGAGGACTTTATCGCTATTGCCAAGGCTTTTTAGTATGCGATTTCGTGTGTGGTTAGGTTGGATGGCGGCATTTCTTGCCTGCGCTGCATCTTGCAGGCAGGCGCCGAAGTCCGACCTTCAGCGTAAAGTGGAACATTACGCTGAATACGAAATAGGGACACCCTATTTCGAGGGGTTGTCGGACAGAGGCAAAGAGGTTTTGAACCTCTTCAGAAATGCCGCCGACGAAGCCGACAACATCTTTTGGAAACAAACCTTCGGAGACAAATCCATCATAGAAAACCTCCCCGACGGTCCTGCAAAAGAATACGCAAAAATCAACTACGGAGCATGGGACAGGTTGGACAACGACAAACCGTTCCTGCAAGGCTACGGAGAAAAACCGGCAGGAGCATGTTACTATCCTGTAGATATGACCCAAGCGGAATGGGACGCTTTCAAAGATCCGGATAAGATGAGCCCTTATACCATCATCACAAGAGACTCTCTCGGTAAATTGAAATGCGTATGGTATCACGATGCCTACAAAGAAAACATAGAAAAAATATGTTCGTATTTGGAGGCGGCAGCTACCATCACCACCAAAGAAAGCGTAAGAAACTACCTGCATAAAAAAGTACAGGCTCTCCGCACGGACAACTATTACGAAAGCGACCTTGCCTGGATGGATATGAAAGACAGTAAGATGGATTTGGTAATAGGTCCCATAGAAGATTATGACGATCATATCAACGGCCTTAAAACATCATTCGAGTGCTTTATATTGCTTAAAGACTTGAAAAAGACGGAGCAACTCACCAAGTACATATCTATGTTGCCTCGTTTGCAGAAAACGCTTCCTTGTCCTGCCGAATATAAAAAATTCGTGCCGGGTACCGACTCGGATATGTTCGTCTACGATGCCATCTATTATGCCGGAGATTGTAACTCTGCGAGCAAAACGATAGCGATCAATTTGCCGAATGATCCGAAAGTGCAGGGAGTTAAAGGTACGCGCCGTTTACAATTGGCAAACTCGATCAAAGCTAAATTCGACAAAATCGTACTTCCTATCGGAAATATCCTTATAGAACCGGAGCAGACTAAGTACCTTAACGGCGATGCTTTTTTCTGGAACGTAACATTTCACGAGGTCGCTCACGGGCTTGGAGTGAAAGAAACAGTCAACGGAAAAGGTAGGGTAGATATCGCTTTGGGCAAGTATGCTTCTACTTGGGAGGAAGCCAAGGCTGATATCCTCGGCTTGTATCTTGTTTGCAAACTGATTGATGAACAGGAAATCCCTGTTATAACGAAGGAGGATGCCATCACCACTTATGTGGCAGGTCTTGTGCGTTCTGTCCGTTTCGGTACAGGCGAGGCTCACGGCAGGGCTAATATGATGTGCTACAATTATTTGAAAGAGCACGGCGCATTTTCTCGTAATGCGGATGGATTGTATCATATTGATTTCGAGGCTGCTCCTAAGGTTATTGAGGATTGGCTGAATGTGATTATTGCCACTCAGGCTACCGGCAATTCAATGTTCTCGGAGGAGTATATCCGCAATCATGCCGTGATATATGAGGCTTTGTCGGCTGATTTGGCCAATATCAACAGGGCGCAAGTTCCTGTGGATATTCGCTTTAAGTTTGTTTGGTAATTTTTAAAAAAGGAATAGTGATGCCCAAACGCATCACTATTTTCCTTTTGTATTTTATTCGCCGGTGCTTGACCGGCGAATTTTTTGCTTCTTGCCGGAGGCAAGAGTAGCAAGAATAATCATAATTGAGGTACAACTGAATTATTCGTCTGCTTTGTCTTGGGCTGCGTAGGTTTCAAGCAGTTTGGTCTGTACGTCGCCCGGAACAGGTTGGTAATCAGCAAATTTCAGTGTGAATGTTGCGCTTCCGGAAGAGAGCGAACTAAGCACGGTCGAGTAGCGATTTAATTCAGCCAAAGGTACACGGGCATTCAATACCGAGAAACCCTTATCGCTGCTCATGCCTTCTATGATACCTCGTCTGTTTTGCAAATCCGACATGCAAGCGCCCATATATTCGGCAGGGGTTAGGATTTCGATTTCGTAAATAGGTTCCATAATTTTAGGGCCGGCATTGCGGAACGCCTCCTTGAAAGCATTTCTGGCAGCCAACACGAACGAAATTTCGTTAGAATCCACGGGATGCATCTTTCCGTCATATACGAACACTCGAATATCCCTTGCATATGAGCCTGTAAGCGGACCTTCCTGCATCTTATCATTGATACCTTTGAGTATTGCAGGCATGAAACGCGCATCGATGGCTCCGCCTACAACGCAATTGTAAAATTCAAGTTTTCCGCCCCATTCCAAGTTAAACGATTCCTGTGTCTTTACGTTAAATGTAACATCTTTACCGTCTATCTTAAACTTATTCGTAAAAGGAACGCCTTCGACCACAGGGCAAATAAGCATATGCACTTCACCGAACTGTCCGGCGCCTCCCGATTGCTTCTTATGCCTGTATATAGCATTAGCCGTTTTCGTAATCGTCTCTCTATAAGGAATTTTCGGAGAAAGGAACTCAACCTGTATCCCGAACTCCTTTTCAATCCTTCCTTTTGCCATATTGATATGCTGTTCTCCCTGACCGCTGATAATCGTTTGTTTCAATTCCTTAGAGTATTCGACTATAAAAGTTGGATCTTGGGTGGAAATTTTCGATAAAGCATCTCCCAATTTCGTCTCATCAGCCTGGGCTTTGGCGCGGATTGCAGTACGATACTTAGCCTGAGGGAAGACAATATCTTCGTATTGAATGCCAGTGCCGGGTTGAGAAAGCGTGACATTGGTCTTACCTGCACGCAATTTCACAGTGCAGCCGATGTCTCCTGCCATCAAATCCGATACTTTCTCCTTTTTAGAGCCTGCCACGGCATAAATCGTAGAAATTCTCTCCCTGTCTGAATTAGCCGGGTTCTCCAAATCCTGCCCTTCCGTAAGTTCACCGCTCATCACTTTGAAATACGACACTTCACCAAGATGCGGTTCCACATCCGTCTTATATATAAATAAGGTCGTCGGCGCCTCTTGTTTACATACTATCTCATTGCCGTCTACTGTTTTATATTTGCTTTCAGCAGGTGAAGCAGCCGTTTTTATGGTAAACTCCATTAACCTCTTTACTCCTATATCCTTTTTAGCGGACAGACAGAATACAGGCAGGACTTCACGTTGTCTGATACCTATACCTAAACCTTTTCTTATTTCATCCTCCGTAAGCGAACCGGCAGCGAAGAATTTCTCCATCAACGTATCATCATATTCAGCCGCTCTCTCGATAAGCTCCTGACGAAACGCTTCCGTTTCCTCCTTCAAATTATCCGGAATCTCTTTATCCTCTCTCGTTCCGTTATCGTCTGTGAAATAATAATATTTCATTTTAAGCACATCGATGAAGCCGTTGAAATTCGGCCCCACATTCACGGGAAACTGTATTATCACCGGTTTTTTTCCGAAAGACTCTTCCAACGAAGCTTTTGTCGTATCCCAATCCGCTTTCTCTCCGTCCAGTTGGTTCACTGCGATTATCAAAGGTAGGTTGTACTTGTCCGCGTATCTTGCAAATATTTCCGTTCCCACTTCCGCACCCTGCTGCGCATTTACTAATAAAATCCCCGTCTCGCACACCTTAAACGCGGCAACAGCTCCTCCTATAAAATCATCCGAACCGGGAGTATCTATAATATTGAATTTCGTGTCCATGAACTCAGCGTAAAGCGGAGTTGCGTAAATAGAACGTTGTAATGCTTTCTCCAACTCTGTATTATCCGACACCGTATTTTTCTCTTCAACGGCGCCTCTTCGTGCAATAACTTTTCCCTCATAAAGCATAGCTTCAGATAATGTGGTTTTACCCGACTTGGTACTACCAAGCAGAACCACATTCCGAATGTCTTTGGTCGAATACTGTTTCATATTGTTATAGAATTATGTGTTATTATATAGAGCTTGTGGCGGCTCTTCCTTACAAATCTAACAAATTTTAAACGCAATCGCAATAAAAACGATACATATCTCAACAATGATTATGTAATTTAATGCCGCGAATGCGGCATTAAACAAAAAAGGACAGTAACAACTGTCCTTAAACTAAAGAGGAAGACAGCGACTGAAGCAATATTCAGCGCTGTCCCTTCTTTTTATATTTTTTTGAATTTCATAGCCATAACGAAATCCTTTTCAATAGTATGTTTCAACTCTAGGGTTTTATCTGATAACGAGACTATTTCAAATTTTAGGTTTTCTTCCATATTGCCCGCTTTGCAATTAATCTCTTTATCTTTTATAGTGTATTTCCCTGTAATGTCAGGAAGACCTATTTTGTGATTCTCAAATCTAAATGTACCATCGGCATTGAATGTCATTTTAATTGAAGCAGGAAACTTTTTCAAAATCTCGGGAGTAATCTCAACCATCATTCCTTCTTTCCCTATATGCGTAATCTCCCATGTCCCATGAAGCTGTTTGTCCAATCCTTTGCTACATCCTACAAATACAAATGCCATAGCTATGGCAGAAATTGTTGCAATGATAAATTTTCTCATAATTAGATTATAATTTATTGATTGATATACAAATATACGCTATCTATTCCATTCCTCCAAATAAAATTTAATATTACGCCAATTAAAATAATCGATAATATTCAATTTTTTCTGAAAGGTCAATCTTGAAAGTTCATTCAATATTTGATATGAAAATAATCAAGTAGCGCTTTTCGGTGGCTGAAAATCCTTTTTTGCCACCATAATCAAATAGATTGATTATCTTTGTTAAAAGAATTTTGTTCAATCAAAAGAACTGAGAATTTGTAGAGAATGATGATAATTGATTAACAAACATAATTATGGACAAAAACAGTATATTACAGTATAAATCACTGTTTGATAGCATCGTACGATATGTAGAAAGCGATGATTCAAAAGAGAAAATAGAAGTTTGGTTTGCCCGTGAACTTCAAACAATATTAGGTTATGCCAGATGGGAAAATTTTCTCATTGCTTTGCGTCGTTCAATTGATTCGTGTAACTCACAGAATATCAATGCAGATGACCATTTTCGTGAGGTCAGGAAAATGGTTGATTTGGGTAGTGGGGCTAAGCGTGAAGTTTCAGACTTTATGCTTACTCGCTATGCCTGCTACCTCATTGCCCAAAATGGCGATCCGAAGAAAGAAGAAATAGCATTTGCCCAGAGTTATTTTGCTGTACAAACAAGAAAAGCAGAATTGATAGAAGAGAGATTAAACTTGCTTTCCCGTTTGGAAACACGAGATAAGTTAAGGGCAGCGGAAAAACAATTATCTCAGAATATATATGAAAGAGGGGTTGATGATAAAGGTTTCGGGCGTATACGTTCTCAAGGAGATACTGCTCTTTTCGGAGGGCATACTACGGAAGATATGAAAAAACGATTAGGAGTGAAATCCAATAGACCTCTGGCAGATTTTTTACCTACCCTTACCATTGCGGCTAAAAACCTTGCCACAGAAATGACGAACTATAATGTGGACAGCAAAAACTTATATGGAGAGCCATCTATCACTAAAGAACATATTAGTAATAATCGAAGTGTACGTGATATGTTGGGCAAAAGAGGGATTAAACCTGAAGAGTTGCCGGCAGCAGAAGATATTAAAAAATTAGAACGCAGAGTTGTTCGAGAAGAGAAAAAGATAGAACAAGCTTCTAAAAAACTTCCGAAGAATAAATAATAATGTAAATCAAATATTTTTTAATATTTGATATGAAAATAATCAAGTAGCGCTTTATAATGGTCTTGCGCGGTCAGACAAGTATCAGAGAGATATCCCGTGATGTCTTTCCTATGAGTTGCGCTCCAGGAATTTTGCCTTGAACACAGTAGTTGCGCACAGTACGTTCGGCAATATCGTGAATCTTCGCAAATTCTTTTACTGAAATGAAATTCATAATCTATCGGCATAAATGGTTAAAATCCATTGCAAATATAGTTATTTCTTGCCGATACCGGCAAGAAATAGGGTGATTTTGGAGGTGATTGTATAGATTTTGCCGATAAAGATGTTAGAAATAAAAACGTGATGCGGTCGTGTTTAGCGGCGCATCACGCGATATGACCTTTTGGAAGCGGATGCTTCCCTACCTTTGAGTTTTAGCGCGTTAGCGCTTTTGGGACAAAAACGGAGTTTTTAAGTCCCGGAATAGAATTAATTGTTATTTACCGTATAGTTCTTTTCTGTTTCGAGATGCTTTGAGTTTGATAACTCTCGGATCGTCTATTGTGCTGTCTGCCACGCGTTTAATGCCTTTGGTGACGTTTACTTCGAGGAAGTCGATTTGGTCTTCGAAAGTAGTCATAAATGAGTTGGCGATATCGTGCCCGTGATCGACATAACGTAGAATTACATAGTTGAAATTGTGCTTTTTGTAATATTTTGCCAAGAAATCACTTCCGTAAAAGCCCCAGTTGAAAAATCTCATCTTTCCGTAATTCACTACTGCATCAGCTGTTCCGTGCATTAAAAGTGTCGGAGCAGGTTCTGTTTTGTATTTCAATGCTCCATGACGAGAAAGGATGGCTCCTGCAAATGAAATAACTCCGGTGTATTTGAAGTTTTCAGGAAGGACTTTTGCTATTTCGTCACCGTTGCATCTGTGCCATTCAGCTTGTAATACGGTCATTGCGCCTGCAGAAGAGCCACATATTACGATATTGTCGGGATTTACTCCTAATGCTTCTGCATGATTGATTATGTAATTGGTGGCAGCGAAGAGGTCTTCCACAGCCATCTCTATGGACCTGTAGAATAGACCTACTTGACCTAAACCGCCTTTGGTTTGTCCTTTCATACCTAATCTGTAATCAATGGTGAAGATATGATAACCTTCTTCTGTCAGGGCTTTGAACCAATGGTTGTAGGTCGCATTATCGCGTTCTCCGTTTTTAAATCCTCCGCCGAACACGAAAATGATTGTCGGTTTTTCTTTGCCGTCAATGTTAGTAATAGAATTTGCAGCCGGTTTGAATTCATCCATAAAAAGTTTGATGCTGTCCCTTTCTGCAAACATATAAGTTCCGGAAGAAGCTAATTGAGCTTTACACTCAATGCTGAAGTTTATAGAACCGACTAATGCCATAGCGGCTGCTATAAATGAAATAAAAATTCTCCTCATAATATGATATTTTAGTTATTAGTTTAGTATGTAATTTGTTAGTTCAGATGCATTATGCGCGATATGCCACGGAAAATAGGATTTGAGTTCTTCCTCTCCTCTGAAACCCCAGGATACGCCTATCGTTTTTACCCCTGCATTTCTTCCGGTCTTCATATCGACATCGGAATCACCTATATAAATAACGTCTTCTTTGTCAATACTTCCTGCCGCTTCTATTATTTCCTCTACTATCAGCGGGTCAGGTTTGATAGGTTTTCCGTCTCTCTGCCCTAAAATTTTTACAAATTGAAAATTTCCGAAGAAATGTTGTACTATTTTTTCGGTTCCTGCTTGGTATTTGTTGGATGCTACAGCCAGTTTTATGCCTGCTTTATCTAATTTTTCAAGCATTTCCGGAATTCCCGGATAGGGTTTTGTGTAATCGTTCATGTGCTGTTCGTAGTATTCTAAAAACAGTTTTGCCATTTTTGCAACATTTTCTTCTGTACCTTGATTTGCAGGAAGTGCATCTCTAAATAGATTGTATATACCTTTACCGCAAAGATTATAGTATTCGTCTAATTCTCTGATCGGGAAGTTTAAGGTTTTTAATGCGTGATTCGTAGCGTGTCCTATTTCGTATGCCGTATCTAAAAGAGTTCCGTCTAAATCAAAAATTGCAAGTTTTGTCATAAAAATTGAAAAATATTTTAACTGTGCCCCGTATTGGTACGATGGCTTCGTAGTTTTGTATCGTTAAACAAAAATAACTATAATTATGGAAAAGAAAGAATATAATCAAAATGTTTTGAATACGATGATTTCATCGGAAACATCTTTGCAAGCCCTTTTGGGGTTAATGAAAGATATGGATCTTGAAATTCTGGATATTACTCCTTCTTTTTGTTAGATTTTGCGAATGATACTTTGATTTCGTTATTACGTTTATCCAAATCTACCTTCAATACATCGGAATATTCAATATCGTGAGCTTTTCTTTCCAACTTATCCGTAAGGATAAATTCAGATACGGGATTTTCTATATGTTTGATAATGGAACGTTTAAGCGGTCTTGCTCCGTTGCTTCTATCATATCCGGCATTTGCAGTAAAGTCTTTTACAGCATTGGATATTCTTAATTTGTATCCTGCCTCCTGTATTCTGCTTTTTAAGTTTGCAAGTTCAATATCTATTATTTTTTCTATTGATTCACGGGAAAGTCTATTGAAATATACTTGTTCATCTATTCTGTTCAAAAATTCAGGTGAGAATGTGTTTTTGATAGCTTTATTCAGGATTTTGCTGCTTTGATCCGTGTCATTTTTCCCCGCAGTCATAAAACCGACTCCTACTCCATAATCGTCTATTTCTTTGCTTCCTATATTGGAGGTCATTATAAGAATAGTATTTTTGAAGTCAACAGTTCTGCCCGTACTATCTGTAAGACGTCCTTCATCAAGTACTTGCAGCAGCAGGTTAAAAATATCGGGATGCGCTTTTTCTATTTCATCCAATAATATTACGGAGTATGGTTTCCGTCTTACTTTTTCACTGAGCTCTCCGCCTTTGTCATACCCTATATATCCCGGAGGCGCTCCTATCAGTCTTGATGCAGAAAACTTCTCCATATATTCACTCATATCTATTCTTATCAGATTGTTCCCTGAATCAAAAAGATACTCTGCGATTTGTTTTGCAAGCTGAGTCTTTCCTACGCCGGTCGGACCGAGGAATAAGAAAGAACCTATAGGCCTATTGGGATCTTTTAATCCGGCTCTGTTCCTTTGTATTGCCTTTACTACGGTATCAATGGCTTCATCTTGTCCTATAGTGTATTGTTTCAGAATCTTGCTCATATTCAGGAGCCTTGCCCCTTCAGATTCCGATACTTTTTGTACAGGAATACCTGTTGCATTTGCTATTATGGCAGCTATATCTTCTGCTTCTACGATATGATTTTTTTTCTTTTTTAATTTTACCCTTGCTCCTGCTTCATCCAACACATCTATTGCTTTGTCCGGCAGGAATCTATCGGTAATATATCTGTTAGTAAGATTTACGCAGGCTTCTATTGCTTCATCCGTATATGTAACATTATGGAATCCTCCATATTTTTGTTTGAGTTCTTTTAAGATAGCAGTAGTTTTTTTAGTATCGGTAGGCTCTATAATGATTTTTTGAAATCTTCTGTCCAAAGCCCCGTCTTTTTCGATCGTCTTACCAAATTCTTCTATTGTGGTTGCTCCTATACATCTTATTTGACCTCTTGTTAAAGCAGGTTTCAATATATTGGCTGCATCTAATCCCCCTTGACTGCCACCTGCTCCTATTATAGTATGAAATTCATCTATGAATAAGATCAAATCCGGGTCATTGCTTGCTTTTTCAATGATAATTTTTATTCTTTTCTCAAAATCCCCCCTATACCTTGTTCCGGCTACAATAGAGGCTATATCCAAAGATATTATTCTTTTTTTTGCCAAATCAAGCGAGATATTTCCTTTGACTATCCTTTGAGCGATCCCTTCTACAATCGCGGATTTTCCTACCCCTGCTTCTCCTATTATCATAGGATTATTTTTCTTGCGTCTTCCTAAAATTTCGATCACTCTTTCTATTTCATCATCTCTGCCTATTACAGGATCCAAATTCCCGTCTTTTGCCGCTTTTGTAAGATCAAAACCGAATTCTTCTATTTCTATCTGATTATCTTGTTTTTCTTTGGGTTCTACTTCATTGTTGGATTGAATTATTCCTTTTTCTTGCATAAAAATCAAAATCTTCGAATAATCTATCCCGTTTTGTTTTAGAAAGTTTTGTCCGTAATTCTCTGCAGAGTGCATTAATGCAAGCAAAAGATGTTCTGAACCTGTTTCTTGTTGCTTCATCCTTGCTGCTTCCATTAAAGCGATAGTAAGTATATTTTGGGTGCTTCTGGAAAAAGTTATGTTTTCTATCTCATTATATGGGATTGTTTCATTGGTAAATATATTTTTATCAATGAAACTTTTCATATCTCGAGTAATTATTCCCAAACTTGTAATTACTTTACAAGCATTGTTGTCTTCATGTCTTAAAATACCCAAAAAAAGATGGTCTGCACCTATACCATAACTTCCTGTCCTCAAAGCCTCTTCTCCGGCGTATTTTATTATGCTGTTAAGCTCTTGTGAGATTCGTATTTCCATATTTAGCAAAAATATGAAATTTTTATTAAATTTGCATATTTGTAACAGTGAAAATATTTAAGATTTTTTTAATATGGATATTGAAGAAAAAGATACCAATGAAACACTGCAAGGTGTGATAGAGCCGGTGGAAATTGATCAGGAAATGAGGTCTGCTTACATAGATTATTCTATGTCTGTGATTGTTTCCCGTGCCCTGCCGGATGTGAGAGATGGTTTGAAACCTGTGCAGAGAAGGGTCCTTTTCGGTATGGATGGGCTTGGACTTTCTTCATCGGGAGCCACAAAGAAATCGGCAAGAATTGTCGGTGAGGTGCTTGGTAAATTTCACCCTCACGGAGATTCCAGCGTGTATGATGCTATGGCAAGGCTTGCACAAGGATGGAATCAGAGATATACGCTTATTTTCGGACAAGGTAACTTCGGTTCAATGGATGGAGATCCTGTTGCTGCTATGCGTTATACTGAGGCTAAATTGGAGAAAATTACGGAGGACGTACTCGGGGATTTGGAAAAGGATACAGTTGATTTCCAATTGAATTTCGATGATACTATTTTAGAACCTACCGTTTTGCCTACCAAAGTTCCTCTATTATTGTTGAACGGTTCTTCAGGTATCGCTGTAGGTATGGCTACCAATATGGCTCCTCATAATTTAGGCGAGTGTTGCGATGCTATCTGCGCTTATATAGATAATAAGGATATAACCACAGATGAGTTGATGCAATATATAAAGGCTCCGGATTTTCCTACGGGCGGTATAATAATGGGACGTCAAGGTATTAAGGATGCCTATGAGAAAGGTAGGGGGCGAGTTGTTATACGTTCAAAGACTGAAATAGAGGTGTCTGATAAGGGACAGGAAACTATTGTGGTTTCGGAAATTCCTTATATGGTCAACAAAAAAGATATGATTGAGCGTATTGCTCAGATGGTTGACGACAAGAAAATAGAGGGTATTACATATATTAATGACGAGTCTTCAAGAGAGGGTGTTCGTGTTATTTTCAGAGTAAAGCAGGGGCATAATTCCAATGTTGTCCTAAATACTTTGTTCAAATATACTCCTTTGCAGTCGAGTTTTTCTATAAATAATGTAGCTCTTGTAAATGGTAGACCTCGTACTCTTTCTTTGAAAGATATATTAAAGAACTTTGTAAATTTCCGCCACGAGGTAATTATCAGGAGGACCAAATTTGATCTGGACAAAGCTCAAAAACGGGCGCATATCTTGGAAGGTCTTTTGAAAGCGTTGGATGTTATAGACGAGGTTATAAGAATAATCAGGAATTCATCGAGCGTAGAAGAGGCTACAAGTGAACTTATGTCGAATTTCGGCTTTACAGAAATTCAGGCGGGTGCAATCGTAGAAATGAGGCTCCGTCAACTCACCGGTCTTGAAAGAACTAAGTTGCAGGCTGAATTCGATGACCTTCAGAAATTTATAGCTGACTGTCAAGATATACTTTCAAATGAGGGAAGACAGATGGAGATCATCAAGAAAGAGACTCTTGAGATGAAAGCCAAATACGGTGATGAGAGAAGAAGCGAGATAACGCTTTCCGAAGAGGAATTCAATCCGGAGGACTTCTATGCTGATGAGGATGTGGTGATTACTATATCTCATTCAGGGTATATTAAACGTACGCCTCTTACTGAGTTTAAGAGCCAGAATAGAGGAGGTGTAGGTATTAAGGGAAGTTCTACTAAGGAAGAAGACTTTATAGAACACGTATATGTGGCAAATATGCACAGCACTTTGTTGCTGTTTACAGAAGAAGGGCGTTGTTATTGGTTGAAAGTGTATGAGATTCCTGAAGGCAGTCGTGCATCTAAAGGACGTGCAATTCAGAATATCCTCAATCTATCATCTGAAAGCAAGGTACAGGCATATATTAATGTACCGACATTGAAGGATGAAGGGTTTATTAAAAGTCATTATATCATACTCGCGACCAAAAGAGGAATAATAAAGAAGACTTCTCTGGAGGCTTATTCAAGACCGCGTGCAAACGGTGTTAATGCAGTTACTATTCGCGAGGGAGATGAACTTATAGATGTAGAACTGACTAATGGTAATGAGCAATTGTTGATTGCTGCACGCGATGGTCGTTGTGTGAGGTTTGATGAGCAAGATGCAAGACCATTGGGAAGGACTGCTTCAGGTGTAAGAGGTATTAATATAGAGGATACGGATGAAGTTATAGGTATGATTGCTTTTGATCCTAATGCTGAGGATAAAGATCGTCATACTGTATTGGTGGTAAGTGAGAACGGTTACGGTAAGCGTACGGATGTGGACGAATATCGCATTACAAGCAGAGGAGGTAAGGGAGTTAAGACCTTGAATATTACAGAGAAGACAGGTAAATTAGTGGCTATCAAAAATGTGGTGGACGATAATGATTTGATGATCATAAATCAGTCAGGACTTACGATAAGAATGGATATAGCTGATATTCGTGTAGCAGGTCGTGCTACGCAGGGAGTTCGTCTTATAAATATTAAGGAGGGAGATACTATTGCTGCTGTCTCAGTTGTAAATAAGGCGGATGAGGATGATAATTTAAGTAATGAGGGAGGAGAGGTTCCCGAGGTAAATGAATAATTAATAATCAATTTTATCTGATATGAAAAAGATTTTATTCGCGTTGTCGTTGTTAGCATCAATTCAGCTAGGCAACGCACAAGTAAAAGCTCTAAGTGCTGCACAGTCTGCTGTTCAGTCTGCACAGGAGAATACTCTTAATCCTAAAAAAGCGGAGAAACCTGCTACTTGGATTAAATTGGGACAGGCTTATATGAATGCTTATAATGCTCCTGCCGGTAATGTATGGATTGGAGCGTCTAAGCAGGAACTTGCTCTTGTTATGGGTAATGAAAAACCGTCTGCAACGGAGGTGGCACAAGTGGCAGGTGAGGCTATGGAAAAAGAGATTTATGAAACAAAGAATCTTTATTTCAATTCAAAGGGTATTCTTGTAATTGTTGAGATTACAAAACAGGCTGTAGAGAATCCTCTTGGAAATGCGTTGGATGCTTACAAACAGGCATATTCAAAAGATCTTAAGAAATCAAAGACAAAGGAAATTGCCGATGCAATAGGTATGATTGCTCAAGAATATGTTAAGGAAGCATATGCTAAATATTCTTTGGGTATGTTGAAAGAGTCAAGAGATTTGTTTGCAGCAGCTGCAGAGGCTTCTTCTACAGAACCAAGTGCAGTGGTAGATTCTAACTCTATTTATAATGCAGGCTTTACTTCTTGGTCTTTGGGTGAGTATGATAAGGCTCAAGTTTATTTTGAAAAATGTGCTGAGATTGGTTATCTTGGAGAGGATGGTGAGACATATGCAAAGTTGGGTGACGTTTATAATAAATTAGGTAAACCGGCTGAGGCTAAGAAATGTTTGGAAGATGGTTTTGTAAAATATCCGCAAAGCCAAAGCATTCTTATAGGCCTTATAAATTATTATGTTTCAAGTGGTGAGGATTCAAGCAGGCTTTTTGAGTTAATTGCAAAAGCACAGCAGAATGAGCCTAATAATGCTTCTCTTTATTATGTTGAGGGAAATATTAATGAAAAGTTAGGTAATAGCGATAAGGCTGTTGAGGCTTATAGAAAGTGCGCTGAAATCAATCCTAATTATGAGTTTGGTTATATCGGTGAGGGAATCTTATTCTATAATAAGGCTTTGAAACTTCAGGAGAAGGCTCAGGAAGAATTGGATGATGCTAAGTATATGGCTTTGAATAAGGAGTTTGAGGCAGCATTGAAGGATTGTATTTCTCCATTTGAGAAGGCTTACAATTTGTCAAAGGACAATGAAATCCGAGTGAGTATTGCCGAGTATTTGAAAAATGCTTATTTCCGTTTCCGTGAGGAAAGCGAGGCTTATAAAGCCGGCTATGAGAAATATGCAAATATTGTTTCTACAGGAAAAGCAGAGTAAAAAAGTTTATTTTTTTATTTACCGCTGCTCAATACTTTGAGCAGCGGTTTTTGTTTTACCTTTTTTGAATACCTTTGATTTTTAAAAAGGTCGGCTGATAAATTCAGTCGACCTTTTGTTTTATCTTCCCGAAAGGGAAGATGTAATATAATCTTTACTATTAAAGTTGAGGACCTGCTGCTACGAGAGCTTTGCCTGCTTCATTGCCTTCGTATTTCTTAAAGTTTTTGATGAAGCGTCCTGCAAGATCTTCTGCCTTTTTCTGCCAATCAGCAGTGTTAGCGTAAGTGTCTCTTGGATCGAGAATCTTAGGATCTACTCCCGGAAGAGCTGTAGGAATCTCGAAACCGAACAAAGGCAGTTTTTTTGTCTCTGCTTTGTTGATGCTGCCATCCAAAATTGCATCAATAATACCACGAGTGTCACGGATAGAGATACGTTTACCTGTTCCGTTCCAGCCTGTGTTTACGAGATATGCTTTAGCGCCACTCTTAGTCATTTTCTTAACCAACTCTTCAGCGTATTTTGTAGGGTGAAGTTCAAGGAAAGCCTGACCGAAGCATGCAGAGAAAGTAGGAGTAGGCTCTGTGATTCCGCGCTCCGTACCTGCCAATTTAGCTGTGAAGCCTGAAAGGAAGTAATATTTCGTCTGTTCAGGATCAAGGATAGATACCGGAGGAAGTACTCCGAATGCATCTGCAGACAAGAAGATTACCTGTTTTGCTGCGGGACCGCTTGATACAGGGCGAACGATGTTTTCGATGTGATTGATAGGGTAAGATACGCGTGTGTTCTCAGTTGTGCTCTTATCCGTAAAATCGATTTTTCCGTTAGCGTCAACAGTAACGTTTTCGAGAAGTGCATTGCGACGGATAGCTTTGTAAATATCCGGCTCAGATTCTTTGTCAAGATTGATTACTTTTGCATAGCAACCGCCTTCGAAGTTGAATACTCCATTGTCATCCCAGCCATGCTCGTCATCACCGATAAGAAGACGTTTAGGGTCTGTAGAAAGAGTTGTTTTACCTGTACCTGAAAGACCGAAGAAAATAGCTGTATTCTGACCGTTCTTGTCAGTGTTTGCAGAGCAGTGCATAGAAGCCATACCTTTAAGAGGTAAGTAGTAGTTCATCATAGAGAACATACCTTTCTTCATTTCACCGCCGTACCAAGTGTTAAGAATTACCTGCTCTTTTGTAGTTACGTTGAATACTACTGCCGTCTCTGAGTTAAGACCAAGCTCTTTGTAATTTTCTACTTTAGCTTTAGAAGCATTGTAAACTAGGAAATCAGGTTCTTGATCAATCTCTTCCTGATTGATAGGTCTGATGAACATATTTGTAACAAAATGTGCCTGCCAAGCTACTTCCATAATGAAACGAATCTTCATACGTGTATCTTTGTTGGCGCCGCAGAAACCGTCTACTACGAAAAGTCTTTTGCCCGAAAGTTGTTTCTTTGCCAATTCACTTACGACTTTCCAAGTTTCTTTACTTGCACGGTGGTTATCATTGTGATATTCCTCGCTATCCCACCACAAAGTGTCGTGTGAATTCTCATCATCAACGATGAATTTATCCTTAGGAGAACGACCTGTGTAAACACCTGTCATAACGTTTACGGCTCCAAGTTCAGTTACTTGACCTTTCTCATAACCTGTTAAGCCTGGTTTTGTTTCTTCTTCGAAAAGTTGTTCGTAAGTAGGGTTGTAAATCACCTCTTTTACGTTGGTGATACCGTACTTGCTCAAATCTATTTTTGCCATAATGCAATGTTATTTTTAATTAAACTTAAATCAAACTTTGATTTACAAAAATAACTTTTTTTTAGAATTACTCAAAGTTTGTCAATGGAAAATTCAATATTAATGAATATTATTTTCGTATTTTTGCAATAATACTGTTTTTGAAGAAAATGAGTCTTTCTACAAAACAAATTTTACGAACTTACTGGGGGTATGAAGAGTTCAGGCCGAAGCAAGAAGAAATAGTCGATTCTGCAATCGAGGGAAAAGACGTTCTTGCCATTCTCCCTACGGGAGGAGGTAAATCAGTGTGCTTTCAAGTACCTGCTCTTGCTACGGAAGGAGTTGCACTTGTGATTACTCCTCTTATTGCCTTGATGAAAGATCAGGTGCAGAATTTGAACGATAGAGGTATCAAAGCTCTTGCCGTATATGCAGGTATGAGCAGTCGTGAAGTACACGTTGCTTTGAATAATGCAGTCTACGGAGACTTTAAATTCTTGTATTTATCTCCTGAACGATTGGCTACGGAGTTGTTTCTATCTTATATAGAGCAAATGACAATAAGTTATATTGTTGTGGATGAGGCGCATTGTATTTCTCAATGGGGATATGATTTCAGGCCTGATTATCTAAATATAGGTAAATTACGCGAGATTAACAATGCTCCTATTATTGCTCTTACGGCAACTGCTACACCTCAGGTAGCAGAAGATATAATGGATAAATTGTGTTTCAAAAACAGGCTTCTCATAAAAAGCGGATTTGAAAGACCTAATTTATCATATATTGTCCGCAAATGCGAGAATAAGACAGTTCAACTTATAAATATTTGCAATAAAGTACAGGGAACGGGAATTATCTATGCTCGCAATAGAAAGAAATGTGAGGAATTATGCAATATTCTTATTTCAAATGATATATCAGCCTCCTTTTATCATGCTGGGCTTGGGTCATTAATGAGAGCAGAAAGACAGTCTGACTGGAAATCGGGAAAGACGCGTATAATGGTATGTACTAATGCTTTCGGCATGGGAATAGACAAACCTGATGTTAGGTTTGTGATTCATTTCGATCTTCCTGAAAGTCCTGAAGCCTATTTTCAGGAAGCAGGCAGGGGAGGGCGAGATGGAAAACCTGCTTATGCCATTTTGCTATGGAATCAATCAGATGTCAAGCGCTTAAATCAAATCGAGAAAGTATCTTTCCCTTCAATTGATTATATAGAGGATATTTATCATAAGATACATATATTTTTTCAAATTCCATATGAACAGGGGATTGGTAGGCAACTCAAATTCGATATTATCGAATTTACGAAACATTTTCATTTGCAATTATCCTCTGTCTACTATGCTCTAAAATATATTGAAAGGGAGGGGCATTGGGCGTATTCGGATGATGTCGATATCGAAACCAGAGTTAAAATTAAAGTTGAGAGAACTCGCTTATATGATGTGGAATTTCAAGATGAAATTATGTTGCAAGTACTCGAAGCGGTAATGAGAAAATATACAGGTATCTTTTCGTTTCCTGTTTCCATTGATGAAGAGTATATTTCAAATAAATGCAATACTTCTGTTCCTCAGTTACGTCAAATATTATATAGACTTGCTATCGAACATATTATCGACTATATTCCTGCTGCGCATTCGGATGTCATTTATCTGTATCACGATCGTCTAAGACCTGGAAATGTAGCTCTTTCACCTAAAAAATATGCCGATTTGCATCAAAAATTCAGCGACCGAATGCAAACAATGATTGACTATGTCGAAGAAGATACTGAATGTCGCTCCAGATTTTTACTAAATTATTTTGGTCAAACTGAAAGTACGGATTGTGGAAAATGTGACCTTTGCAGAAGCAAAGGAAATAAAAAGGCAACGGAAATAACAAAAGAAAAAATAATTAATTATATAAAACAGAGGAATGGAATTTATAAATTAGATGATCTTATAGCTGAATTTTCAAATCCTGAATCTGAATACTCTTCTGATTATTTAGAGACCCTACGATCATTGATAGAGGAAGGAATTATTCCTAAATATATAGTCTAACTTATTGTTAATCCGTCAAATGCAGGACGAATAACAGAACGAACCTGTCTATCCCTGCACAAATTTTGCAGTTCTTTTTCAAATTCCTTATGACGAGGAAAAGTATGACTAAGATGTGTAAGCCACGTATTTTTAGCCCCTATTTTGTCTGCAATTTCAAGAGCTTTGTCCAAATTGAAATGTGAATGATGCGGTTTATATCCTACAGTATTCAAAGTAACGTGGTCTAAATCAGACAATTTTTTGAATTCTTCTTCCGGGATGAAACTCATATCTGTAATATAAGCTATATTACCGAATCTGAAACCTAAAACAGGTAAGTTGTCGTGTAAACCTCTTATAGGTATTATTTTTACACCCTCTTTATTTTGTTTTTCCGCATGTTTTATGATATGATTGTCGGTCGGTATCAAACTACCGTCTTTCAACTTATAGCAATATCCCTGGCCTGATATCCATACCAATTCTTTGTTTTCATTGTCTTTAACAATGTAAAATTCTTCATTCTCTATAAGATTTATTTCCCATTCGGGCGCTCCGGGGTATTTCTCTGCCGCGAATGCATAAGGATATTCACTTTGCAATGAATTCAATACATATTCCTCGCAATAAATATCCACTACTTTTCTATCTATATAATTCAGAGAACGTACATCATCCAGGCCTCCTGTATGGTCTCTATGATTGTGAGTCAGCAGTATCGCGTCTAGGTGAGATATCCCTTTTTTCAACATTTGAGATCTGAAATCAGGTCCTGCATCCACAAGAATATTCAGTCCTTCGTATTCTACAAAAACCGAAGAACGGAATCTTTTATCATATTCGTCCGGTGATTGGCATACTTCACATTTACAACCTATCATAGGCACACCTTGTGATGTTCCGGTTCCTAGAAATGTTAACTTTGCTATCCCCATATCAAATTACTATTGTTTCTATTATTCCTGTTCTTAAAGGATCATAAGGTCTTTCTATACGAATATAATTGCCGGTATATCCGTACATTATACCTTTTTTATCGGAACTCTCCCACAAGACATTTTCTGTCCGACCTTTATTATTACAGATAAACTTTTCATTAAGTTCTTTGCTAAGAATTTCTAAAGCTTTTACCCTTTTTGATTTTACAGAATCTTGTATTTGATCCTTCATTGTGGCAGCTCTTGTCCCCGGACGTTTTGAATATGGAAAAATATGAATAAAAGCCGGTTTTATGATGTTTTTCAGAAAATCGTAAGTTTTAGCGAACTTCTCATCAGTCTCTCCCGGAAGTCCCACTATTACATCTATTCCGAAAAAGACTTCGGCTTTGCCCGGTTTATTCATTCTTTTACGTATATAATCTATTCTATTCGCAAAAAAATCAGTTGTATATTTCCTGCCTACTTTTGCAAGCAATTCATCATCTCCTGTTTGAAGCGGTATATGAAAATGAGGTAAAAATTTAGTTCCGGATGCTATCCAATCTATAATTTCTTCTGTAATAAGGTTAGGCTCTATTGATGAAATCCTGTATCTTTCTATACCTTCTACTTTATTCAATTGTTTTAGTAAGTCTAAAAACGACTCTCCTGTGCTTCTTCCGAAATCACCGGTATTTACTCCCGTAATTACGATTTCTTTAATTCCGGTTTTAGCTATTTCTTTAGCTCCTCTGATGACTTCGCAAATAGGAATATTCCTTGAATTACCTCTTGCAAAAGGGACTGTGCAGTATGCACAAAAGTTATTGCATCCGTCCTGTACTTTCAAAAAAGAACGTGTTCTCTCTCCTGAAGAATATGCTGCAAATGTCTCTTTTGATATTTCCTTATACTCTTCAGCCATACTTAAATCTTTGTATGAAATATCTGTAAAGATTTCTTCTCCGTTCAACATAGAGATTGTTTCACGGACAATTTTGCTCTTTTCTTTTGCTCCGAAAACAAGTTTTACTCCATCTATGGCTTTTATTTCATCACGTTTTAACTCAGCATAGCATCCTGTTACTATTATAGATGCTTCAGGAGCTTGTCTATGTATTTTCCTTATTATATTTCTGCATTTATTATCTGAATGCGTGGTTACGCTACAAGTGTTTATAAGATAAACATCTGCTTTGTTGTCAGGAGGTACAATAGAAAAGCCGTTTTCTGCGAAGCCTCTTTCATATGTGGAAGTCTCTGCATAATTAAGTTTACATCCTAATGTATAAAATGCTATTTTCTTACTCATTCTAAGCTAATATTACAAATACGCAGGGGCGTTTGCCGATTACCGGTACAGATTTTTTCCATTCCGATATGGATTTGGTTTTTATGAACTGAGTATCTAATGTCAAATCGGCAGCAATACACAATTTTGTAGATGTACGGCATATAGATAACAAATCAGTTAAAAGAGAGTCATTTCTATATGGGGTCTCTATGAAGATTTGAGTTTGTTGCTCTGTAAGTGAGCGTTTTTCTATATTTTTAATTGCGTTTCTGCGTTCTTCTGTTTTTGCAGGAAGGTATCCTACAAAAGCAAATGATTGACCGTTTAATCCGGAACTCATAAGAGCCAACATTAAAGAGGATGGTCCTGTCATAGGAACTACTTCTATATTATGTTTATGGCATAATTCTACCAATCTTGCTCCGGGATCGGCTATTGCAGGAAGCCCCGCTTCTGTTATCAGGCCGACATTATGATTATCTGCGAAGAGTAAAATCATTTGCTCTACTTGTGCTTCATTGGTATGTTCATTTAGTTCGTGCAGTTCCAACTCAGCAATATGACCTTTCAGACCTGCTTTAGAAAGGTACCTCCTTACAGTCCTGCTTTCTTCCACAACATATTTTTTTATTGTTTGCAATAGTTGTAAGGTGGGTTGCGGTATTACCTCTTTCGGATCGTTCTCTCCTAAAGGAGATGGTATTAAATATAATTTACCGTTAGTCATTTTGAATAGTTATAACTTTTCTCTCTTCATTTTGACGGGCTTCTATCTGTTTAATTTCCAGTTCTTCTCGTTTTTTTCTCCCTGAAAAAAGATGCTTTAAAAATTGCTTGAAAGTGCTATACTCTTTTTGGTATATAAAACCTATTCCATTGCGTTGTAAATTATCCAAATAATTGGTGTATTGGTCTGTAGAATGAGAGAATAGATTTAATCTCACGGCTCCGGCTCTATCTAATTTTACCTCTATATCCAAATCTCCTACAAAATCTTGAAAAGTTGTATTTTGGGTTTGTGAAGAAGTGTTTTCGTTTTTCTTATTACCGATTGTCCCGTTTACGACAACTCTATTATTGAAAAGTCTTGTGGAAACAGCTACGTCTATTAGGTTATTCCCTGCTTCATTGGATTGGTAGGATAATCCCAAATCCAAAGGTATTTCCAATTTTTGGAAAATTGTATTCAACTGATTTGCCATAACCTCTGCAACATTTGAATACAGAACATTGGTATTATTAACTATTCCTGATTGCTCATCAGGTAGGAAACTGTTTGAAATTAATAATGAAAGGAATTGTTTCTGCACTTTATCGTCCGTATTTAAAGCGGTCTCTACGCGTGATTTGGTGGTAGGATCCAAATTCGGAATATCTATTGTGAAATTCAGATGAGGATTACACAATTTATCCGATATTTTTATTCCGCATTCCACAGGTCGTCTTGTCGCTACTGAAGTTTTATCAGAAAGCAAAGTAGACAAGGTTGTCTTTGTTGTATAGACTACTTTGATATCCAAATCACTATCAGGTAACTCTCCATTAAACCTTATTGAACTTCCGTCTTGCAAAGTAAAATCTCTTTCTGCAAGATTCATAGCATTGAAATGGAAATTACCTGATTTTACATTATAATCTCCATTTATGGAAAATCCGTTAGTACCGGCGTCGATGAATATTGTCCCGCTTCCATGGCAAGTAAGAACATTTCCCGTACTTTTATCCATTTCTACTTTTACTATTGAAGTAGGAGTGGCCTGTATCTTTAACTTTACATTTAAAGCCATTTCTGCATTAGACCCTATTTTTTTCTTACTCATCATTGCTTCATAAGGGTCAACATAAACAGTTTTCTCTTCTTCTTTGAATGTCAAGAGATTGCCACCTCCTGTAGTATTTGCTGAAGATAAAGGTATGTTGAATGTTCCGTTTTTAGTGGTTATCGCAGAAATATCTATTAATAAATTATTTGCCGGTCCTAAAAGCCCGACTTTGCCTGAGGCAAAAAGATTTCCGTAAAAAAATTCATTGTTATTAGCTGTCGTATTTAGCGCTTCTATATTATTCAAATCGAATAACATATTCATTAATAATCCTTTATTAGAACGAAAATCAATATCTCCATTAAGATTGCCTTGTCCGTTGAAATTATCTGTGATTTTTACATTATCGAAAACAATGCTTTTTTTAGTTAAATGAAATGGTCCGTTAGCTTTATATAGCACATTTGTATACCCTAAACGAAGCGAGGTGTTCTCAAATTTTAAATTATTACTTGAAATATCAAGATCGTCTAATTTACCTTTCATATTTATTTCTCCTCCAATACTTCCATTCATTTCGCTAAATATGGAATTAAGTACAGGGTAGAAATATCCTACATTTAATTTTTCTAATTTGAGTTGTCCTGACAAGTAATTATCCTTTGGGGAGAAATAACCGTTGAAATCGAAATTCTTAATTCCATCCAAAATATTATTTGCATAAATATCGAATTTCTTTTCATTTTCTTTCCATATGCTTGATAGATGTACACTACCTAAATCCTTACCGGCAATAACTGTCGAATCACTGTTTATATTTAATAAAAGGCTTTTACGATTTTGATTATTAGTAATCAATTTAGCAGTACCCGTAGCTTTACCTTGTATATTGAAACCCTCTTTTATCAATCCGTTAAGTCTGTCCAAATCGAATTTTTCCATATCCAATTGCAGTGTATCTTTCCCTGCAAAAGAATATCCTCCATCCAATTTGATTGATTGTGATTTATGAGCAGCTATAAGATTTTTAAATTTTACATTATACTCTGTCAAATGTATTTTTGCTGGACTAATTTTCCAACACTCTTTACCCGAACAAATTTCAGATGGTAACGTATGAATATCCAACTCCAATTTACCTTGTTTACCTCGTTTAAGGATAGCATCTGCATTCAATTCTCCTTTACTTGCAGTTTGGGTAGTATTTCCATAAGCATACTTGAATTTTATACTATTATTATCGGCAGATAAATTCATTCGTCCATCTTTTACTCTGAAAGATGCTAAATCCATTTCTGCAGCATCCATTTTTCCGGTCAATACATCATTAAAATTGTTAATATTTATATTGACTTCTTTCAAATATTTATTATCAAAGGCTATTCTTGGAGATTGCAAACCTAAATTTAATTTTCCGGTAGTTGAAATATGTAGATTCAATGAAGTACTATCCCCTATGTATAATCCTGGAACTGCATATGCAAGCAGATCCCTGCAATCTCCGAATCTTAATGAAATACCATAATTATTCCCTGGCCATTTACTATTAGGAGTACTGAATAACGCGGGCAACTCTTTTTTTACCGTTGCTGTCATCACATCCTCAATAAAATTACTTAATGGCTTGCTAGCAACGTAGGTTGCTTGAGCGAAACCGGATTCGAATTTTATTCTATGAACATTATCATTTGAATGAGATACAATAGAAACTCCTCCTAAATCGTGTTTGCCTTTTGTATCGCTAAAAGAAATATCTGCAAACTTCAATGCACCGATAAGATCATATTTACCAACTCTTATATAGTTGGCATTCATACGCATAGATACTTTTGAAATCTCTTTTTTATCCAATTTAAGAGCATATAAATCAGCATATCCCAAATTTGCATAAAACTTATATACGGCATTTTTTGCTTTTGCCGATGTATTGAATATTCCTTGGAAAATGAAATTCAGATTAGGGTCATTACATATAATTTTACCATTAAAAGTATCATTTTTATATGTACCAGTAGCGGCAATGCCGGAATAATCATATTCTAAAAAATTTAATCTTTCAATGAAAATAGAATCTATTTTAAACGACGTCCCTTCTGGTGCAAAAGTAGCTTGTACTCCTCCATACATAGAACACCATCTTAAAGCCTTATTTTGAGTAATTTCTTTTATATCAATATCCCTTGTCCTGATTTTCCCACTGATTGAAATAGGAAATTTTCTATCCGTAAGGTTTTTTACTTCAACATTTGCACTTGCTCTACCTATTTCAGAAGTAAGGTCCCCATAAATAGCAAATTTATTGAGAGGACCTCCTCCTTGTCCGTTGAATGTGAAGACTTTACCTTTGGCAATATTGTCTATCGAAATATTTGCAGAAGGTGTAATGCCTTTTATGAATTCAGACAGGCCTGAAGTCGTAAAAGAAAAATCCTTGATTTCAAATTCAGAACTTATCTTTTCCATACTCAGAATTTGGCACAATTTTAACTTTAACTGTCCTCCTACGCCTGTCTCCGTATCTTTGAAAGATAAAGATTTTATATTTATATCTTCTACCGGACCTTCAAATACTCCGGAACTGATATTTAAAAGCAAATCAGCCCCCTCTATAATCGGCGCAAAATATGAAATACTCTTTAGATTTACGAGGCTCGGTTTTAATATTGCGCCCATCCTTACATCCGTAATATAATTCAAAAACGACTCCGTATTACGGTAGGTCATTGTGTATTCTTCCAAATTGATTTTTGACCAGGGATCTGTCAATTTTATATTTGAAACAATTGTCTTTCCATGTCCTACCTTAGCCTTTCCGCTCAAAGAAATTGCCTTATAACCGCTTTTCTCATTGAAACTTATCTTATCGGCAATTCCTCCCATATATCCGTCAGCCCACTCTAAATTCCGTCCCTTAACGCTGCCAATCAAATCAATATCATTCCAATCAATTCCGAACTTTACACTATCTTTCCTTGCAAGCCTATTATTTCGCTGTTCCCTAAAATTTCTCAAGCGGAAACGCAGATTTTCCACTTCAACTTCGGAAATTTTGAAATGTCCATCATTATTTTGTTGAGTCTTTGTAGAGCCCAATCTGAAAATCCTTGCTAGATTAGTAAATACCTCATTACCATTAGGTTCCAGAGTAAGTGCAAACAAAGCATCCTCAACACGCACCATTTTTATGAAAATACCCTTTTTGCTCATCAGACCTCTCACTGAAAAAGAAGTAGTAATGCTTTTAGCTTTGAAAAGCGTATCCTGCACCTCGAATTTTTCCACTTCACTATCCCTGAAAGGCTTATCATCAATTATGCACGCATCAGAAATCACTAACGAATTAAACGGCTTAAACTCTATCTTCGAGAATTTTATTTTCCCATCGAACTTATTCTGTACAAATGAAATAGCTTTCTCTGTAAGCTTTGTCTGAAGATAAGAAGAACTGTTCAATGCGATAATAAAAGCGACAACAATTATTGCCACCGCGCACATCGCAAATACGACTATTTTAACTAATTTTTTTATAATCCCGGTCATCTGAAACTCAATTCTTCAAAATTAATAAAAATCTATCAATTTTAAATTTTCTTTTGTACCTTTAACCAAACAAAATGAACAATATATGAAAACATCACTTCTATCAATTCTTCTTTTAGGAGTTTCGATTGCATCATTTGCAGAAGAAGGGGATAAGGAGAAAATGCCGACTATTCCGATAGAAACGACAAATTTTGTAAATAATTCAGCTTTCGCATTGCGAAAGCAAAAAGAAAAAACAGCGGAATTAAAAAAAGAAAATAATTTAAAAATAAAAAAGGGCTGGGGCTTTGCCCCTTGCCCTGCATTCAGTTACAACTCTGATACCGGACTTCAGTTAGGAGCACTTTGTGACGTGTACTATTATGGAGACGGGAGGGCTCATCCGGGATATATGCAAAAGATGTATTTCGACATTTCTTGGTTCACAAAAGGGGCAGTACAGTTTCATGTAGACTATGATAGTTCGCATCTCATACCCGGAGTAAGATTTACGGCATCTGCCACCTACAAGCAATCCCCTATGTACCAATTCTTCGGTTTCAATGGCTTTTCATCAACATATGAAAGAGAATGGGACTCTAAAGGTAATACTGCTATGTATAATGTAAATAGGGATTTGGCTCGTATTTTTACTTTGTTCCAAGGTAAAATTACAGGAAATTTAAAATGGGCAGCAGGAATAAGTTACTCATACTATAGATTCAGAGATATAAATATCAAAGGTAAAGATGGTAATTTGAAATATATCCCGGAAAAAACTCTATACAATAAGTATATAAAAACAGGGATTATAGAGGAAGGTGAAAAGAACGGTGGTCATCATATCGAACTAAAAGCAGGTGTTGTTTACGATTCAAGGGATAATGAGCCTGCACCTAATTCGGGAATATGTGCAGAAGCATATATGTTCGGATCTCCTAAAATAAAAGGTCTTAGCGACTATGATTATTATAAAATCGCATTGCATTTCAAACACTATATTTCAGCAATAAAAAATCGTTTGGTTTTTGCATATCACTTAGGCTATCAAGGCTCATTTGCAGGAAATGCACCTTTTTATATTCAACAAAATATTTCCTCTCTATTTGTAAACCAGGCTGATAGAGAAGGTCTTGGTGGACGTGCAACAGTCAGGGGAGTGCAACTTAACCGTATTGTAGGAAATGGATTTTTGTGGGCTAATTTTGAATTGCGTGCGAGAATAGTAGACTTTCGATTTATCGGTCAGGAGTGGAGACTTTCAATTAATCCTTTCTTGGATATGGGAGGTGTGGTACAGCCATATAGATTAAAAAAGATGGAAGCCCTTACTAAACTTACAGATGCACAGGCTGCTGCACTTGGTTTGGAAAAAGGTTATAAAGATATTTATACGGGCAAACGTGAAAATATACACTTCGGTGCAGGGCTTGGATTGAAATTGGCTGTAAATCATAATTTCATTATAGCTGCTGAAGTTGCCAAACCTTTCAATAAACAGGACGGAAATCAGGGCATATATATAGGATTGAACTACATATTTTAGATATATTAATCTGTAGTTGAAAAATCCGCATCAATAGTATTATCTATCATATAATCAGGATAATAAACATTAATTTTAGTTGTGAGGTCTTGTTTTAGCGCCTCACTGTCTTTTATATTGAAGTCTACTACCGTATCGAAAGAAATAATCTTATCGGTATCATCAATATAAAGTCCGTGTATTTGTATTATTCCGGGAATCGAAGAAGCAATGGAAATGATATTGCTTTTCATATCTATCATAAGCGGATCATTTTCATTTTTTGCATAAATCCCGATCGTGAAATAAATTCCGTACTTCTTCAACATATCTCTGTGCATCCTACGAGTCAGCACGAAAATTTCATTAGCCGTCATTGTGTCCGGAACTTCTATATTTATAGAGCCTACTGTACTATCCTGTCCATACTTATGCAGAATCAGATCATAAGCGCCTGAAATGTTGGGATAAGATATGAAATCCGACTTGATTTTTTGAATTACAGCCCCTTCAATTCGTACCCCTAAAAGTTCATTAACAGGACCGGATAGCATAGAGATTCCTGAACGTATTATTATGATAGAAATAAAGATACCCAGAATTCCATCGATTGGTATATCTTTTACCATGTTTCCGAAAAATGTAACTGCAATTGCTGCTATTAATGTACAAGATGTAATCAAAGCATCAAATAATGCATCTCTTCCAATTCCATCCAATGATGCAGAACTTGCTTTTTTCCCTCTATTCAGTACATACAATCCCAAAAATATTTTGACCAGTACCGTAACTGCAATTATGATTATCTGTACAGTATTATAATTCTCAATGCTTGGAGAAAGCGTTTTTTTGCATGACTCTATGAAAAATCCTGCTCCTGCCATAACGATAATAACTGCCACTGCCATTGTAGTTACATATTCTATTCTACCGTGACCGAAAGGGTGTCTCTTGTCTGCAGGTTTACCTGCTAGTTTCATTCCTACTATTGTTACGGCAGAAGAAAGCACATCGCTGAAATTATTTACTGCATCTAATATAATAGCAATCGATCCGGATAACGCTCCTATTACACTCTTAAATAAAACCAGAAGTATATTGACAACAATACCTATTGCTCCTGTTTTAATGATTATATTCTTTCTATACGAAGAGTTGCCCATAATTTTTAGAATTTTAGAGCTAAACAAGTACCGTAATTAGTAATCCACAAATTAGCATCTTTATACGGTTCAGGGTAAATAGACCGGAAATTGCAAAACATTTTCAAGCCTATATTTTTTGTCATCCACGTAGTAAAAGAGACCTCCGAACACATTCCGAGTCCTAACATAGGAAAAGGGATAATAATTAAGTTAATTAGGTATACACTTAATGTTCCGCCCAACTTGCACCCTAATTCAAATTTTCCTGCTGAAATAGGAACACGGGCATAAAATGCTAAATCTGAATAATATAAGCATTGTTTCTTTGTGTCTGTTTTTACTAAATTATCGATACCGCAAGTACTACCTACTCCAAAATATGGAGAAAAGAAATATCCTGTTTCAAGACCATAATATGTTCCTGAAAGATAATTATTAGATAAAGGGATATTGCCTCCGCAAAAAAAGTTTAAAAAAAAGGAATTGGAAAAGGTGAAAAAATTTCCGGATCTTCGAATCTCTTTCTTTAAAGATTTTCTTTTTTTGAAAATGGCATCTGTAATTCCATAAGCCAATTGAGTGGACATAATACCAAGTCCTGCTCCTGAAACAACGTCTGAAAACCAATGCCTGTTATTCATAATTCTTCCGATTCCTGTCAAGGTTGCAGCACTGTAACCAAGTATACTTATCAGAGGATACTGTTTGCCAAACTCTTTATCCAATACGGCTGCTCCCATAAATGCAAATGAAGTATGTCCCGAAGGGAAAGAATTGGCTGAACTTCCGTCAGGGCGCATTATGCAAGTGCTGTATTTTATGCTTTGTGTTAATGCTACTACGATACCTGCAGAGAAAGCCGATGCTGTAATAAATTCAGTCCAATTGGAAGGTCCTTTTAATCCGCAAGTCTTTAAAATAAATGCCGCAGTTAACGGAGAGAATTGTAAGTAATCATCAAAATGAGTTCTTAAATTCGGCATAGTAAGATTGCGATAGTTACGTATATCCAAACTTTGCTTGTTTAATAGTATCCCTGAAGCAAAAATGTTTGCGCCCAATGCAAATGTGCCCGCCGTATAGTATTTTTTCTTATACTTGAAATTCTTATTTGTATTATATGCCTTATAGTATATTGCTCCGTTTTCAAGACTTTGAATATATTGCAAATCAGTTTCTTTCAATGGTCTTAAAGTCTTTTGCGGAGGCATGGCCAACGTTAAAACAGTCGCGATAATGATAGAAAGAGACATTACTTTTTATATATTCTAAGAGGTTTTAATTCTATGTGTACTGTGTCAGGATTGATTATACTTATAAAGCCTAAACCTCCATGTACATTCGTAGGAATTTTAATAGGCTCTGAAAAAGGTGTATTGCTGAAAAGCGAATTATGCAATAGATACATTGCATTTAAGTAATTGTACATATCGTAATTGATTGCACTTAATTCTGTATCTATGCTTCTTTCTAAAATTTGTTCATCGTATGTTGCAGGATCAATATTCTCTTTATCGAAATGCAGAAGTTGGTTTTTGTAAATATAAATTTTCAAAGTAACATCTTTTCCATTGAACATTTTATCAAAAAAGTAATTTACACTACTCGGAGTTTTCAGTTCGGACTTTTTCCCGTTTTGATTTAGGAAATATCTTTTATCTCCTGCGGAAATGACAGGATCTTCCGAAGAATCTATTTTCAAAATTTTTTTTCCTTCACATTCTTTTATTACGGTATTGTTTTTTAGATATTTCAACTTATAGTTGTAGATGAGATTTATGCAGTAATATTCTTTTGCAGCGGATAAATCTTTCATACTTACTCTAAACTCCATTTGTTCCGAAGTGCGTCCTTTCATTACCGACATAGTATCTACTTTCGTAATTTTTACTTTTTCAGGTATCTTTATTTCAGAACGTACATTATATGAATTATTATTCGCTTTAGCCTCAATTCTGACAATATCGCCTGCTTTGAAATTTGCATTGAAATCTAAAATACCCTTTATCTCATTCGGGGCGGTAATATTAGAAGCAGATGATGTGGCTTTCAATTCATTATTGACAAAGCATTTTATTTCTCCGTTCGCTATATCCTTTACCGTATATGTTTTACTTATTGAAAGCATTATCGCATGTTCGGTGTTATTGGCATTCATTATGGTATTCATAATGAGTAGCGGATCGGTATTTTTCGGTACGTAATCGATTTTATTTTCGCACGAAATCAATGCTGCAATCAGCGGAATAAATATATAAAACTTTTTCATAATCTAAAATTTATAAGTGTAACTGATTGAAGGAATGATTGGTAATATTGTGATTTTTGTTAAAGCAGTGTGTGTCTCAATTATATTTTCTCCATTCTCTATATTATTGTGTATATCAGTGGTGGCAAGCACGAAATTAGGATTCATGTTGTTGTAAACATTATACACGCTTATATCAAAAATGCTCTCTCTTTGTTTTTTGTGCTTTTTATGAAATGCAAAAGTTAAATTCAACCTATGGCTTGGAGGCAGTCTGTAATTATTTCTGCTTTCTATATAGTCTACTATTCTTATATTTCCGTCAGGCTCTATAATTTGTGTTTTCCTTTCAGGTATGGTCAATGTACCTCCTGTGGCAAAAACCCACGTTGCGCTGAAATCCACGTTCTCGCCAAGTTTTCTGTTTATCACTAAAGAGAGGTTGTGTCTTCTGTCATATTTGTAAGGAAAGCGTTTCCCTCCATTTATATTTCCCTCCGGAAATATTCTATCGCTCCAAGACAATGTGTATCCTAACCAACCAGTAGTTTTACCCATTGTTTTTTGTATGAAAAGTTCTAATCCGTAGGCTCTTCCGTTACCCATTTCTACTTTATCTTCCCAATGTGATGAATTGGCAAAAAATGAAGCTCCGTCTTTATATTCCAATATATTTTGCATATATTTAAAATAAGCCTCTAAAGAAAATTCCCATCCTTTGAAATAGTCATTATAAATACCGAAAGAGACTTGATCTGTCTTAATTGGTTTAATATTGGCTGTGATAGGTACCCATAAATCCATCGGAAGAGTGACTTGTGTAGATGAAAGCAAATGTACGAATTGTGACATTCTGGTGTAAGCCGTTTTCAGGGCAAATCCTTTATCAAAATCGGCTTTAATGGATAATCTCGGTTCGGCTATAAAGTATGTTTTCTTTTGAGTATTGAATATCCCAAGACGTATTCCTGGATTTATGGTAAATATTTTTCCTGTTTTGAAATCGTCTTCTATGTATAGTGAAATTTCGTGTCCTTTGGAGGTGTCTTCTTTTCCGGAGCTTAAACTGTTTTCGATTTTTGGAGTATCAGGACTGAATTGCAGTTGGGCTGCTGCCAAAGTTTCAGGAATATATGTATGGAAAATATACTCTGCTCCGAATTTGATTAAATGCCGGGATAAAGGCGTATAGTCAAAATCCATTTTTCCCGTGAAATCTCTCATTCCTGAATTGTAATTAATATCGAATTTTTCTGATGAGACTATTTTATTGTTTTGTTTCGCCTCATTTTTGTTAAGAGCTCCGGCATACATTTTATATCCTGTATATGCAGCCGTTATGTTTGAAAACAGTTTGTTGTTGAAGACGTGATTCCAACGTAAGGCAGCAATGGTATTACCCCAATTGACCGTTGCTTTTGTACTGTTGCTTACATCTATCCTCTCACCGTTTGAAAGATGCCATCTCTTTTTTGCCTGTTTGATATAAAATTCGTCTTTCCCATAATAGATATTTAGGAACAGTCTGTCTTTGTCACTGAATTTATGAGTTAGTTTTGCATTGGTATCGAAGAAATAGTAATTTGCGGGTGTTTCTAATTTAGCCTGTATAAGCGGTTCAAATAGAATAGTATGCAGACCTCTGGCACTGATGGAAAAGGTGGTTTTGTTTTTGATTATCGGACCTTCAAAATGTAATTTATCGTTTAGCAATCCTATGCTGAATAAACCGTGAAATTCATTCATATTTCCATCGTTGGTTCTTATATCTATTATACTTGAACTTCTTCCTCCGTATCTTGCAGGAAATGAGCCTTTATACAGTGTGACGTTTTTGATCGCTTCCGGTTGGAAAATGGAGAATAGTCCTAACATATGTTCTCCATTATATAGAGGTACTCCGTCTAACATTATCAGGTTTTCGTCAGGTCCTCCTCCTCGTACATATATTCCAGAAAGTCCTTCCGTGCCTGCTTGAACGCCAGGCATTAGTTGTATGGCTTTCAGTACATCATGTTCTCCAAAGAGTGCAGGGATATTTTTAATGGCGTTTACCGGGATTTCTATCGCACTCATTTTTGTGGATTTTATACCGCTGTCTTTACTTGCCGCAATTATTGCCTCTTTTATTTGGGAATTCGCTTTTAGTTTGATATTGATGACTGTATCTCTTTTTAGTTCTATATCGATATGTGCATTTTCGTATCCGATATGTGATGCCGTGATTTGTAATTTTCCGCATGGCAGAGTAAATGTATAGTAGCCGTATTCGTTGGTTGCAGCTCCTTTTTTACCGTAAAATACGCCTGCTCCTATCAGGGTTTCTCCTGATAAAATGTCCGTTACGTAGCCGCTTATCCTGGCTTTTTGATTTTGAGCGATACTCATTTGCATTATCATGCAAAAAAAGAAGGTCAAATATATTTTTAACTTTTTGAAATTCATATTCTTTTATTTTGAGCCTATATATAAGAAAATCATTCCGAGAAGAACCAATGCGAGGTCAAATGCTTTATTTTTGAGATTCTTTTCTTTTAAAAGAATTGCTCCTATTATGAAACTTACTATTACACTGCCTCTGCGAATCATTGACACGATTGTAATCATAGAGTTAGTATCACTGAGAGCGTGCAAATATATAAAATCGGCTGCGCAAAGGAAGATGCTTATTAGCGGTATTGTCATGCTCCAATGGAATGGTGTCGTTTCTTTGCGAGTGCGCCACCAAAAGCAGAACAGAATTATACTCATGATTAAGCATTGATAGATGTTGTACCAGCCTAGTACCGTCATTCTGTCTAATCCCAAACCTTCGTTTGATGTCGGAGCCATAAGAAATTTATCGTATAGTCCGCTGCATGCACCTAAAACGGCAGCGAGGACAAGGGAGTAAATCCATTTATTATGTTTGAAATCTATTCCTTCTTTTTTTCCGCTGATGCTTAGAAAGAAAAATGAGATGATGGCTAATATTACGCCTATCCATTGGTATAGGTTTAGTTTTTCTCCGAATATCAGCATAGCTCCGACAAGTACCATTACAGGACGAGTGGCATTGACCGGGCCGACAATGGTAAGGGGAAGGTGTTTCATGGCAAAATATCCGAAAAACCATGATGAAAGCACCAAAAAGCTTTTTAATATAATGTATTTATGTATTTGCCACCCACCGGATGTCGTATAGAATATGTTGTCTTCTGATATTATCCCGTATTTGGACATTATTATGAACGGGATGAAAATCAGTGAGCAAAACAGGGTATTAAGGAATAATACTGGTATTACAGCATTGTCTTTAAGAGAATACTTTTTGAATGAATCATAAAATCCTAAAAGTGCAGCTGATATGAAAGCGTATGCGAGCCACATAATTTATTGCTTTTTGGACTCGGTCTTTGCTTGGAATTTATTTACATCTATGATGAAACGTTCGTGTATTCCTTTTCCTACTTGTCCTTTTTCATCGAAAACGTTTACTTTGAAAGTTAGTTTTCTTCTATCTATACCGATTAATTCGCTATCACACCGCACTTTCATACCTATAGGCGTTGCTGAATCGTGAGTAACGTTTACCAGTGTCCCTACTGTTTCTTGCCCTTCTTCTAAATAAGATTTGACACTTATTCTGCATGTCCTTTCCATTAAAGCAATCATCATAGGTGTTGCTAATACTTGTACAGTTCCACTACCTATATGTTTTGCGGTAATCTTTTCTGTAACAATTTCTTCCTGGCTTCCTTTAATTCCGATTTCAAGCATAATTAATACAATTAATGTAAAAAGCAAATATAAGAAAGAATGAGAAATAATAAAAATATTGCTATTCTACATTGCTGTTGGATATGGATTTTGCTACTAAATATCCTGTTGACCAAGCGGCTTGTAAGTTAAAACCTCCCGTTACTGCGTCTATGTCGAGAATCTCTCCTGCAAAGTAGAGGTTTTTGTGTGCTTTTGCTTCCAAGGTGTTTATGTTTATATTTGAAAGTGCTATTCCCCCGCACGTTACGAATTCCTCCTTGTTGGTATTTTTGCCTGTTAGTTTGTAGGAGTCCTCTATGAGTGTTAGGCAGAGTTTATTTATTTCAGTTTTATTAATATCTTCCCATTTTTTATTTTCCGGTATTCCTGTTTTTTGTATTATATATCCCCATAGTCTTTGTGGAAGATTGTAAAAAGATGTTTTCCCTATGTTCTTTTTATTTTGTTTTGCAAAATTTTTCAGTGAAGAATGAACTTCTTCTTCCTTTTCTCCTGTCCAATTTATATGCAAGTTGGATTGATATCCCTTTTCTGATAGGTATATGGCAGCGTATGATGATAGTTTCAGGACCGCAGGGCCGCTTATTCCTTTATGGGTTACGAGTAAGGCACCTTTACTTTTGAATTTTGTTCCCGGTAGGGATATGATAGTGTTTTGGATACTTAGTCCCGTGAGTTCATTTAACCCTTTGTCTTTGATGCAGAATGTGAATAATGATGGAACAGGTTGTACAATGGTTAGATTTAAGTTCTTGAATATATTATAGCCGGTTAAGTTTTGAATGCCTCCGGTGGTAACTATTATAATATCAAATATTTGGAGGCTTTCTTCTCCATTCGAAAAGAGTATTTTATACTTGTCTTGTTGAGGTATTATTTCACTAATTTTTGCTTTTGTTTGCAATTCTATTTTCAGCCCTTTTATGAGGTATATTAATTTTCGGACTATCTGCATTGCATCATCGGATTTAGGAAATATCCTTTGGTCTTCTTGTGTATATAGTTCTATGTTTTCATTTGTGAACCAGTTGTATGTATCTTCTTGGTTAAATGTGTAAAATGCTCTTTTTATAATTTGTTCTCCTCTTGGGTAGACTGTGGATAGGGTATTAATGTCTTTAAAAGTATTGGTGAGATTGCAACGTCCTCCTCCTGTTAAGGCAAGTTTTGCAAGTGGTGTGTTGCTTGCTTCGAAAATGCTGATTTGTGATAATGGAAGCAGACGTTTTAGGTTTATAGCACAAAAACAGCCTGCTGCACCTGCTCCGATGATTGCTATTTTTTTGTTTTTATTCAAGATTTAGAATTTTAATGCAAATTTATTAAATTTGTAATATGTATTTTACTACTGATAATATTTTTCTTATTGCTTCCGTTTTGGTGTTTACGGCTATTTTGGTTAGCAGGGTGAATACTAAATTCGGGGTACCGGTTTTGCTGCTTTTTATGATTGTTGGAATGCTTTTCGGCAGCGATGGGCTTGGTTTGGTATTCGATAATTATAAGTTTGCGAGGTTTTGCGGTACTGCGGCTTTGGCAGTGATATTGTTTGCCGGCGGTATTGAAACGAAATTTTCAGATATAAAGCCTGTGCTTAGGCAAGGAGTAGTTCTGTCTACTTTCGGTGTGCTGTTTACGATGTTGTTTACGGGGTTTTTCATATATGCTATGTGCCGTATAGTTCATTTTGCACTACCAATGCCTATTATAATGTGCTTTTTATTGGCGGCAGTAATGTCTTCAACCGATTCTGCTACTGTATTCAGTATATTGAGAAATAACAGGATGAGGCTGAAAAATAATTTGCAGCCGATGTTGGAGTTGGAGTCCGGAAGTAATGACCCTATGGCTTATTGTTTGACTGTGGTGCTTCTTGAGGCGTCTACTGCTTTATTTGATCCTAATGCTGCTTCTGCCGGAGTAAATCATTTTTCAATGATATGGAATGCTATTTTTACTTTTAGCTTGCAGATTTTTATAGGTTCGCTTTTTGGAGTTGCTATTGGTTTTGGAGCATCTTGGGTCTTGAAAAGATTACGTTTGAATAGTGCTCCTTTGTATGCGATTTTGCTTTTGAGCATTGCGTTTTTTACGATTTCTATAACGGAAATTTTTTCTGGTAACGGTTATCTTGCCGTATATGTGACAGGTTTGATAATAGGGAACAGGTCATTTGCATATAAGAAAGAGATTTTGAAGTTTTTAGATGGTATGACTTGGCTTATGCAGATAATTATGTTCTTGATTTTAGGACTTTTGGTAAATCCTAAGGAGATGTTATCAGTAGCCCCTATCGCTTTGTTAATAGGTGCTTTCCTGATGTTTTTTGCTCGTCCTTTGTCTGTATTTCTGTGCTTGTTGCCGTTTAAGAATGTTGAGAGAAAGGACAAACTTCTTATTTCTTGGGTTGGATTGAAGGGAGCTGCTCCTATAATTTTTGCTACTTATCCTATTATTGCAGGTATACCCGGTTCAAACAGTATTTTTAATATTGTTTTCTGTATTACATTGATTTCTATGCTTTTGCAGGGTATGACTATCCCTAAAGTGGCTGAAATATTGCATTTGGATTTGCCGGAGAAGGTAAAACCTGATACATTCGGTATGGAGATTCCGGAGGAAGCAGGAAAGTTGATTAACAGGACTTTGACAGAGGAAGATTTGGCAGAAGGGGATACTTTGAAGGAGATTTCGTTGCCGGAAGGCGCAAGAGTGTTGATGGTATATAGGGAGGATAAGTTAATTGTTCCTGATGGTACACTAAAATTAATGAGCGGGGATAAATTACTCATTATTTATGGGTATAATTGAGTGAATGATATCCAAAGATTGTTATATTTGTATAGTAACAATCTTTGGATATTATGGAAAAGCACAATCATTCGCATTGCAGTTGCCATGAGCATGAGGATAGGCACTGTCATAATCATAATGAACATAATCATGAGCATCATCACGAACACGGTCATGGTTGTTCTCATTCTCATTCGCACGCAGACAGTCGTACAGCCATATTTCGTATTGTCGTTGCCGCTGTTTTGCTTGCAGCAGCGTTTTTTGTTGAGAAAAATACGAATCTTCCTGTTTGGCAATTGCTTTTGATTTATTTGATACCTTATTTGATAGTAGGGTATGATGTATTGCGTGAAGCCGGAGAGAATATTTTGCGCGGTAAGGTATTCGATGAGCATTTTTTGATGTCAATTGCTACATTGGGGGCATTAAGCATAGGTTTTTGGGCGGAGGAGAATGAATTTCCTGAGGCGGTTTTCGTTATGTTGTTTTTCCAAATAGGGGAGTTGTTCGAGCATAGGGCAGAGAGTAAGAGTCGTAAGGCTATTGGACATTTGATGGATATCCGTCCCGATACGTCTAATGTTGAGAGAGAAGGTAATGTTATTGTTGTTAGATCTGAAGAGGTGAAAGTGGGGGAGATTGTGGTTGTAAAACCGGGAGAGCGTATTCCTCTTGACGGTGAGATTGTTGAGGGCTTTTCTTCTTTGGATACGTCCGCTTTGACGGGTGAGAGTATGCCTAAGGCGGTGGCAAAGGAAGATTATGTGATTTCCGGTTGTGTTAACCTTTCAGGTGTTCTCAGAATTAGGGTATCGAAGAAGTTTTATGATTCTACGGCTTCGAAAGTTATATCTTTGGTGGAGAATGCCTCTGAGAGCAAATCTAAGAATATTAGTTTTATTTCGCGTTTCGCGAAAGTTTATACGCCGATAGTGGTGCTATCGGCTTTGGTTGTTGCCTTTGTTTTTCCGATTTTTTCAGGAAATTACGTTCAGGAATTTCCGCTTTGGCTCGAGAGAGCCTTAACCTTTTTAGTTGTATCTTGTCCTTGCGCATTGGTTATTTCTATTCCTTTAACGTTCTTTGCAGGAATCGGTGGGGCTTCTAAGGAGGGAATTTTGGTGAAAGGATCGGAGTTTTTGGAGGTTTTGGCGGATTTGGATACGATAGTTTTCGATAAGACTGGGACATTGACGAAGGGGGTGTTTTCTGTGACGGCAGTGCATCCGGAAAAGTATGATGAGAATTATCTTTTGCATATGGCAGCTCATGTGGAGCGTTATTCAAATCATCCGATTGCTGTGTCATTGAAGAATGCGTATCCTAATGAGGCTGACGGGTGCAGTATTGAGCATATTGAGGAAATTGCGGGGAAAGGGATCTCTGCTGTAGTGAATAGGCGTAAAGTGCTTGTTGGCAATACTGTATTGATGGACGAAGCAGGGGTGGAGTGGCATCCTTGCGAGTGTTTAGGAACGATTGTGCATGTGGCTGTCGATGGCGAATATGCGGGACATATTGTGATTTCGGATAAGGTTAAGGAGGATGCTTCTACTGCTATCAAAGAGTTGAAGGCGAGCGGGGTGCGTAGGACTGTGATGCTTACGGGGGATAAGGAGGAAATAGGTCAGGATGTGGCAAAGGTGGTCGGTGTGGATGAGTGTCATGCGGAATTGTTGCCGGCTGATAAGTTGAGGATTTTGGAGGAATTGTTGGAGAATAAGTCGGAAAATGGTTCTCTTGCTTTTGTTGGTGACGGAATTAATGATGCTCCTGCTTTGGCGCGTGCAGATGTGGGGATTGCGATGGGAGGTTTGGGAAGTGATGCGGCGATAGATGCGGCAGATGTAGTATTGATGGATGATAAGCCTTCTAAGATAGCATTGGCGATAAAGGTGGCAAGAAAAACTTTACGAATTTCTACGCAGAATATTGTTTTTGCCATAGGTATTAAGGTTTTGATTATTATATTGGCGACATTTGGACTTGCAGCAATGTGGATGGCTGTGTTTGCAGATGTCGGAGTTATGGTTATAGCAGTACTTAATGCTATGAGGGCGTTGAGAATAAGCAGTAAAATTTAAGGGTTTTTATGGGATTTGGTATTAAGAACTTGAGGTTTAAGCAGTTTTTGATGTCTTTTATTTGTCTGGCTGTTTTTGTAACAGTGGCAGCAAGGCGTGATGGGCGCATATTCGGCTATGAATTAAATGGAAGCGATGATATTATTCGGTATAGCGGAGATACGGTGGTTGTAAATACTTCTTCTCTTGGAAGCGATGTTATAGGATATGCAGGACCTGTTCCTCTTGAAATTTATATTTTGCGTAATAAGGTCGTTAAAATCAAAGCATTGCCCAATAATGAGACTCCTGGTTTTTTTATTCGTGCATCTAATATTTTGCGTAATTTGGAGGGCTTGACTGTGGAGGAGGCATTGAAGACTGATGTGGATGCTGTGAGCGGCGCTACTTTTTCTTCTGAGGCTGTTATATATAATGTTCAACTCGGATTGGGTTATGTGTCGAAGTTAAGTGCCGCAGGCGTTAAAAAAAAAGACTTTGATTTTTCGTTAAAGTTTTTGTTGAGTTTTTTAGTGGTCCTGATGGGGGCAATAATTCCTTTGGTATATAAGAATAGGAATTACAGATTGGTACAACTTGCTCTGAATGTAGTTATTTTAGGTTTTTGGTGCGGGACTTTTTTGTCACATTCTCAGATTTTGAGTTATGTGTCTAACGGAATGGATTTGCGTACTTCTATTGTTTCGGTAATTATGCTTGCAGTTGCTTTTATTTATCCTTTTTTTGGAAAGAAAAGTCATTATTGCACTTATATCTGCCCTTTGGGTTCGTTACAGGAGTTGGTAGGGCATATTAGTCGTAAAAAAATTAGGATTAACAATAAAATCATAAAATTTTTATCAAAAGCGAAAACCATACTATGGGAAGGTTTAATGCTTCTGATGTTGTTTGGCGTTTGGGCAGAATGGATGAATTATGAACTATTTTCGGCTTTTTTACTTGAATCAGCATCATTTACAGTGCTTATTTTGGCAGTCTTATTTATCCTATTATCTGTCTTTGTGCCACGTCCTTATTGCCGTTTTGTTTGTCCTACCGGCTCTTTATTCAGCTTTGTACAAAATACCAATTAGATATGTGGGGTGTTGTTGTAGCGTTGTTAATTCCTTTTGCCGGTACTGTACTTGGAGCGGCTTTTGTCTTTTTTATGAAGAAAGAAATGCCGATTTTATTGCAGAAGACTCTTTTAGGATTTGCTTCCGGAGTGATGGTTGCGGCTTCCGTGTGGTCGCTTTTGATTCCTTCTATAGAGATGAGTTCTAATTCTGTTATACCTGCTTCCGTAGGCTTTCTTACCGGTATTGGATTTTTATTGTTCATTGATTATATTACTCCTCACCTCCATATCGGAGAAACAAATCCCGAGGGACCACGTACAAAACTTTCACGCACTGCTATGCTGTCCTTAGCCGTTACTATTCATAATCTTCCCGAAGGTATGGCGGTAGGAATTGTTATTGCAGGTGCTTTACAAGGAGGATTCGGTATTTCTTTCTCCGCTGCATTGGCAATGTCTTTGGGTATTGCCATTCAAAACATTCCTGAAGGTGCAATCATCTCTATGCCTATGCGTGCAGAGGGCAACGGACGTATGAAATCATTCATAATAGGAAGTCTTAGCGGTATAGTAGAGCCGATCGGAGGAGTGCTGATTATTATTTTGGCTTCTGTTATGACTCCAATGTTGCCATATATGCTGTCATTTGCTGCAGGTGCAATGATTTATGTTGTTGTTGAGGAACTGATTCCTGAAGCTTCGCAAGGAAAGCATTCCAATTTAAGTACTCTTGGTTTTGCCGTGGGATTTGTACTTATGATGATTTTAGATGTGCTTTTAGGTTAATATTATGGCTGATAATTATTTGGAAAAGCGTTTTGAAGACATTAACGCACATAAAAAAGTAGTTGTAAAACGTAACAACCCGTCTTTGGATACATTACTGCATAAAAACAGAAGCTGTCGTGGTTATGACAAAAAATATGTTATTTCCCATGAGCAACTTAAAATGATTGTCGAAGTGAATTCCAAATTGGCTTCTGCGATGAATCGTCAGGTCTTACGCTTTAAGTTGGTTACGAAGGGGGTAGGAGCAGATAAGATTAACGAATGCGTCAATATGGGGATGGCTTTAAAAGAATTAGAGCTGCCTTTCAAAGGCACTGAACCAGAGGCATTTATCATTGTATGCTCTGTCCTTCCCGAAGATAAGTTCATCGATATTGATTTAGGAATCTCATTGCAAAGTATGCTTCTGAAGGCAGTCGGTATGGGATTGAATGGGCTTATAATTTGCGCTTTCGATAAGAAAGCAATTCAATCATATTTCAGTCTTGAAGCAGAGCCTTTGGCTGTGCTTGCCATAGGTAAGTCTGTAGAGAGTATCTTTCTGCGTCCTGTGAGACTCGGAGAGGATCTTAAGTATTACCGTAAAGACGGAGTGCATTATGTTCCTAAGATCATTACCGAAGACTTATATTTATGATATGAAAAATCTTTTGACTCAAAAGATTTTTCGTGATTACTACAGGATTGAATTGGTCAAGGCATTAAAAATTCGGAAAATAATACCTTGATTTTTGTTGCAAAATACATACTTTAATTGAATATAATATTATATTTGCCAAATAAAAGTACTAAATATAGTAGTAATATGAGTCAAGAAAAATTTTTATCGATCCTCGGATGGATAGCCACAGCAACAGCGATGGCAATGTATATTTCTTATATACCACAGATTGGCTCCAATATCTCTGGACAAAAAGGCGACTGGCTGCAGCCCATGGTGGCAGGTATCAACTGTACATTATGGGTAGCATATGGTTTTATTCGCAAGAAGAAAGATTGGCCAATAGTTATAGCTAATCTCCCTGGGATTGTCTGTGGCTTTTTGGCCTCTTTTACAGCCATGTAAAAGATTTCACCTATTTCAAACGATGAACGAGTGACTGAATAGACAAAATAAGGCAATGGGACAACTTATTTAAAATAACATCAGTGGTGTAGTAAAGGTATCCGTGGGTTGTTTTATTGGACTATAACACCACTATGTTTATACTAGCAATATCAAGGTTTCTTATCTTCTGTCTTTTCTCTTTTTACAGCTTTTATCACTTTAACTCATAAATAATCTATAGACCAACAATGAAACCATTTCTTTGTTTCCTATTATTCTTGTCGACTATATTCCCGATGTATTCACAAATGCTCTTTTCAGAGAATCTCACAATGAATATAGACAGCACAAAAAAAATACAAGGAACGCTATCGCCTGTATTGGATTTTAAAACAGAAAAGGAGAATGTGTTTACCTTCAAAAATACTGCTAATCTCAATCTGCTGATAAAGCACGGTCAAATAATCAACTTAATTAATAAGTTTGAATTCTCTACCTATGGTAATAAAGTAACTGTAAGCGGAGGATATCTACACACAGAATACCGCTATTTGTTACATCGTGTTTTTGAGATTTATCCTTATGTCGAGTCGCAATGGGCAGAAAGTAGAGGAATGAAATATAAAGTTTCTACGGGTTTACAGTCGCGTTATCGTCTAATAAATAGTGCTAATTGTCTCATATTTGCAACTATGGGGGTATTTTTCGAGTTTGAAAAGTGGGAGCATCCGGCCACTGGTCCTCTTGCTGGAACATACGCATATAGCCGTAGTATCAAAAGCCACTTATCTGTCAGTTTCAAACATAAGTTGGGTGAACGTTGGGAATTTATAACTACTGTCATTCATCAAGGAAAGCCTGACAGTTATTCAAAGGAGGCTCGTTTTGGAGGAGCTGTCGACCTAAAATACCGCATCACACCTACGATAGGGATACGTGGAGCCTATAGAATCATCTACGATACTGCCCCCATTGTACCCGTGCGAAAAGATTACAATACTGTTGATGTGGGTATCGATATTTCTTTTTAAGAGAGTACTATAAGATAAAAGAGGGTCTTCTCTCTGATATGCAGTTCACTTCTGCAATTACACACGACTTAAATATTTAGCGGAGTAAGAAAAATATTTAGAAAGCACCGAAAGTAATAATATGTTTCTGATAATTTATTAACATATTTATTACTTCACTTTTTAGTGAAGTAAACAACAAAAAATGAATAAAAAGAGTGACTCCTACAGGATTCAAACCTGTAACCTTTTGATCCGTAGTCAAATGCTCTATTCAGTTGAGCTAAGGAGCCAATTTTACGAACTATGCAGTTCTCTTTAATTTTCTACTCTGCAGAAGCCTCTGTAAGGATAGACATTTTCTTCTCTTTAATTCGGGCTTTCTTACCTGAAAGATTACGAAGATAGAAAATGCGCGCTCTACGTACTTTACCTACTTTGTTTAATTCGATTGACTCAATGAAAGGTGACTGTAAAGGGAAAATTCTTTCAACACCAACTCCGCTTGCAATCTTTCGGATAGTAAAAGTCCTTGTGTGTGCGCAAGCACCCTTGATCTGGATAACTACTCCTTTGAACTTCTGAAGTCTTTCTTTATCGCCCTCTTTAATTCTATAAGTCACGGTTAAAGTATCACCGGCTTTGAATTCAGGATAATTAGCAGTTTTCTCGTTATTAAAAGCCTGCTCTACAATTTTAATTAAATCCATTTCTTTTATTTTTTTATTCGCAACATTGTTTTTATTTAACGAAGTGCAAGAGGTTGCTCATTTTTAGGATTACAAAAGTAATAATAATTTTTGTAAAGACAAATAAAATTAAAATATTTTCTTCTCTTTATCGAAAATATTCTTATCATCTCTACTTAAATCAGGAACAAAGGCATTATCATACCTCATCGCTTCAAAAGTCTCCTTTTGCTTTCCGTTAAGTTTTCTTGGTACCCATACGAGAATTTTTACATATAAATCTCCAGTACCGGAGCCATAACCATTGACGGAAGGTAGACCTTTCCCTCTTAATTTGACAACTGTACCGGATTGTGTTCCCGCTTCTACTTTTATTTTGTAACTTCCATCTAAACAAGGGATAGACGCTTCTGTACCTAAAATTGCATCCATTACAGAAATTATATGAGTATAAAACAAATTGTTTCCTTCTCTTGTAAGCAGAGGATGACCGATTTCTTCTATAACCACAAGCAAATCTCCGTTTATGCCGTTATGAGGAGCAGCATGACCTTCTCCGCTTATAGTCAATTGCATACCCTCCTCCACTCCTGCCGGTATGGAAATAGTTATAGTTTGTTTTTTACGGATAAGCCCGCTTCCCTTACAAGAACGACAAGGGTTTGATACCACCTTGCCTTCTCCGCCACATTCAGGGCAAGTAGAATAAGTAACAGTTCTTCCAAAAATCGAGTTTACAGTATGTTGTACCTGTCCGCTTCCATTACAATGAGGACAAGTTTTTATATCAGAAGAATTTAGCGCACCTTTACCACCGCAATCAGGACAAGATATGTTCCTTTCTAAAGTAATATCTTTATTACACCCTGTTGCAATTTCATTCAAAGTTAATCTTACCCTTGTGCGAATATCTCTTCCTTTATATACTCTCTGTTGCTCTTTCGCTCCTCTGCTTCCGAATCCTCCAAAGTTACCGAATCCGGAAAATCCGCTGAAACCGCCTCCGAAAAGATCATTAAGTATATCATTTAAATTTCCGAAACCGCTGCTGAAATCAGGTCCTCCTTGTCCATCAACTCCAGCAAATCCGAACTGATCGTATTTTGCTCTCTTATCTGCATCACTTAACACTGAATATGCTTCAGAAGCTTCTTTAAAATTATCTTCTGCAGTTTTCTTCTCTGCATCGCTCCCATCCACCCATCTGTCAGGATGCCATTTTAGAGCAAGTTTTCTGTAAGCTGCCTTTATTTCATCGGTACTTGCATTTTTATTTACGCCTAATACCTCGTAGTAGTCTCTTTTGTTTTCCATATATATTCTTCTTATGCGCCTACAACAACTTTTGCATAACGCAATACCTTACCATTTAGTAGATAACCTGTCTGAATAACATCAATTACAGTGCCTTTCATATCTTTATCTTCAGTAGGGAATTGAGTTACTGCCTCGTGAAAATCAGTATCGAATTTCTCGCCTTTTGCCTTAATCACTTCCAATCCGCAAGTCTTAAGATATGCGAACAATTTATTGTAAATCAAAGCAGTACCTTCCTTTGCGGCCTCGTCTTGAGATTTGCTTAAAATCTCCATTGCTCTTTCAAGATCATCCAATACAGTTAGTAATCCCTTTATCGTTTCTGATGCCGCAGAGGCCACAAGCGCCAATTTCTCCTCTGCCGTTCTTCTCCTAAAAGTCTCAAATTCTGCCATAAGGCGCACGTAATCATCTTTCTCTTTAGCCAAAGCAGCTTCTGTTTCACTTAATTTCTTTTCTAATTCCACGCTTTTCTCTTTAATAGCGTTCAGTTCTTTATCTCTTTTTTCTTCTTTGTTTACCTTTGACATAATTCTGTATATTTAATTTTGCTCTAAACCTCAAAAGTTAAAGCAAATTGTCTGCCAATAGCCTTTACTGCCAAAGTGGCAGGAGGTGCGTGAGATAAAAAAACTTTAAAATCCATACTTTAAAACAATCATTTTCCTTATATTTGTATTACTAACTAATAACGTATATGATAATTCTTGCCTAAGCAAGAAACTAAAAACAATTCAATTATGTCACGATTTTTAGATCCGCCTGCAGAAAAACCGCTTATTCTGGCAGAAAAAATTGATAGTACTTATAAATCTATGAGATTGAAAGTCTTCATAGGTGCATTTTTAGGTTATGCAGGTTACTATTTAGTCAGAAAAAACCTCTCTTTGGCGGCTCCAGGTATGATAAGCGGGAATCTTATAAATGAAGTACAAGTCGGATTTGCAATGTCTGCTGTTTCCATTGCTTATGCTTTTAGCAAGTTTATAATGGGAAGCATTTCAGACCGATCTGATGCTCGTAAGTTCTTGGTGGTGGGTCTTATACTCTCTGCTCTGACAATGATTGTAACAGGTATTATACCTTATAGTCCTGCAAATCCGAATCAAAATATGATAATTATTTTCGGGCTTATGCTTATCGTCGGGTGGCTTTCTGGTATGGGTTGGCCTCCATGTGGTCGTATAATGGCTCATTGGTTCTCCCAAAACGAAAGAAGTTTTAAAATGTCCGTTTGGAACACATCTCACACTTTTGGTAGTGGGACACTCGGAATTATTGCTACTTTTGGAATGTCTGCCATTGCAGTTTTCGGATTTCCCGTATCAGAACAATGGAGAGGAGCATTCATAATGCCATCATTAATAGCCATCTTGATTGCCGTGATTTGTTGGTGGCTTATAAGAGATACTCCTCAGTCCTGCGGATTACCATCAATTAACGAATATAGAAACGACTATTCAGGTGTAAAATCAAAGGTGAAAAGTACCGATAAAATACCTTTTAAGACCTTATTTATAGACTACATATTTAAAAACAAACTCCTTTGGGCAGTTGCGATTGCAAATATTTTCGTCTATATGGTAAGATACGGTATCGGGGACTGGGCTCCTACTTACCTTCAATCAAAAGGTGTAGAGTTAATGACAAAAGCAGAAAGTAATTTGGCTTTTTCACTACATAACTACGCAGGCATATTCGGTACCATAGTTTGCGGCTGGATTTCGTCTAAATTCTTCAAAGGCCGTTGTGCTCCTCCTAACGTTATATTTATGGGAATAGTTCTTATCGGAACATTGCTTTATTGGCAAGCACCTAATATCGCATCCCTCTTTGCTGATCCCGATTTTAACCAAGAAACCTATATGACAATTGCGAAAGGTTTGATATATGCAGCTCTAATTATAATAGGTTTCTGTATCTACGGACCGGTTGCTCTAATTGGAATACAAGCCCTAAACCTAGTTCCTAAAAATGCCGCAGGCACTGCAGCAGGATTTGTAGGACTCTTTGGCTACCTATTTGGAGACGCTATAGTATCAAAGATTTTAATGGGAGCAATAATACATCAAGCCGGTTGGAATGTTGCTCTAATGCTATTCCCTATAGGATGTGTCATAGCAATAATTCTTTGTGCATTGCCTTGGAATAGTGAAAAGAAATTAGCCGAATAGTGGATTTATCTCTTCTTCCGAAGAGGTAAGAAAAAACATCGGAATTTATAATAAAGGTAAATGATTTAATATGAAAAAAATAATAATAGGTATTTTATTCCTTTTGACTTTTTCCGGCCTTACTCAAGCCAGAAAAATAGAAGGTTATGTAAAGTGCGGAAACAGAGTTATAAGAGGAGTTGTTATATCCGATGGTAAGAATTTCGCTGTTACCGATAAACATGGACACTACAATTTGAAAACAACGTCAGATACTTCGATGATTTTCGTTGTTACGCCATCAGGCTATGTTTCAGATTATTCATCAGGATCTGCTAAATTTTATTATATAGCGGAGCCATCTTTAACTCGCTACGACTTTGAGTTGCAGAGATTTTCTACTAAAAAAGGATATTCGCTCTTTGCTATATCGGATCCTCAGGTAAAAAATAGTGAACAACTTGCCAATTTGGCAGGAAAACCATTACAAGACCTGATCGGTCAGGCTAAACTGTACGGTAAAGAAAATCCTGTAGTGTGTTTAGTTCTTGGTGATATTGCTTGGGGTGACCTTAATATTTATCCTGATTACAAGGCTGTTATGGCACAAATAGGAGTACCGGTGTATCACGTTATAGGCAACCACGATCATAATCCTCTTTATATTGAGGATAAAGCAAAAAAACAATATGAAAAATACTTCGGTCCTTCAAATTATGCATTTCATCTTGGAAAGGATGTAGTAATTGTTCTTGACAATATTATTTATAAAGGAAACAAAAAATACGAAGAAGGATATTCTGAAGAAACTCTTATATGGCTTAAAAATTATTTGAAATTTGTTCCTAAAGGAAGAAGACTTTTTATAGCTCAACACTCTCCTGTATTTTTACGTTGGGGACAATCAGAAGAATCTTATAAGCCACTTACGTCTTACTTATCAGCAAGTTTCGGCTATCCTCATCCTAATTGTCTAAAAGGTAAAACCATTAATGGGACAAAAGACTTATTTTCAATAATAAAAGACTATAAAGTCGAATTCTTGTCAGGACATACCCACATACAAAATAACTACTCCTATGATTCTGATATTATGGAACATAATATTCCAAGTATATGTGGTGCATGGTGGGATAGTCGTTTATGTAGCGATGGAACGCCGAGAGGCTATGAAATATTTACAAAAAAGGATAATGATTTGACTTGGGTATTCCATCCGATAGATTACAAGTATTCTTCTCCAATAGAAGTTATCAACCTGGGGCAAAGCAAATTGCATCCCAATAGTATAATTGTCAATATACGCGATTATGATTCAGATTGGAATGTCGAATGGTATGAAGATGGCGCATATATGGGACGTATGAAAATGGTAGAAGATATTTCAATCCTTTATGAAAAAGAGATTAATGCAGTATATCCGAAACGAGATATTCCAAAATATCGTCTTCCAAACAAAAACATTCATTTTTTTGCAGCGACACCAAGTCAATATGCACGGAAAGTAGTCATAACAGTCAAATCTCGTTTTGGTAAAGAGTGGAAATATGTTGTAAATGTATCTGATTATTTAGATGTACAAGCTCATAGAGGTGGAGCCGGCTTAATGCCTGAGAATACTATTTCTGCAATGAAAAATGCAATTGATTTGGGTGTAAACACTTTAGAGTTTGATTTGCAGATTACTTCAGATAGCAAAGTGGTGGTATCTCATGATCCGTATTTTCATTACAATTATGCTACAAGACCTGATGGTACAGAAGTCAAAAAAGGGGAGCCGAAAGAGTATATTTATACTATGCCTTATGACTCGGTAGCTAAATACGATGTTGGCTTAAAAGCTAATCCGAGGTGGCTTACTCAGACGAAATTGCACGAGAAAAAGCCTTTAGCTTCTGAACTTATTGATTTCGTAGAAAAATACACTGAAGAAAATGGGCTTACTCCTATGAGGTATAATATTGAGATAAAGTCAGCAGCAGAAAAAGGGGAAGGCACACTTTGGCCGCATTACAAAGAATTTGTAGATATTTGTGTCCCTTTGTTGCTATCAAAGAAGTTAGGGGACAGGCTTGTAGTACAATGCTTTGATACAAGGGCTTTAGAGTATATGCACTCAAAATACCCTGAACTGAAACTATCTTATCTTACAGATGAAGATCAGACAAATTATGAGGATTTTATGAACTTATTGTCTTTTACACCTGATTGGTTAAGCCCTCATTATAGCGTAGTTACTCGTCAGATGGTAGATAGATGTCACAGAGAAGGAATTAAGATAGTACCTTGGACTGTTGACTCACCTAACGAAATAAGAAATCAGATCAGTATGGGTATTGATGCTATAATATCTAATTATCCTGATAGAGTTTTAACTATAACAAGAGGGAAATAGAGATTATACTGACATAGACAATTCTAACCAGCGAGTTTCTTTTTGATCAAGAAGCTCGCTTATTTCTTTATATTTAGATGAGGCTTCTTGGATTTTATCGATATTCGATGTTCCTTCTGAAAGAATTTTTTCTAACTCTTTCTTATCTTCATTAAGTTTCGCAATTTCTTTGTCTAATCTCTCTAATTCTTTGGATTCATTATATGATAACTTTTTTTTCTTGTTATCTTGTTTATTTACAATAATCTTCTTTTCTTCTACTTTTTTTGATCTCTCTTGCACTTTCTTTTCCGCTTCATATTCTCTTATATATTCTCTTATATATTCTCGATACTCACTATAATCACCAATAAAATCTTTTATGATTCCATCTCCGCAAAAGATGAAAAGATGATCTGCAAGCCTATCCAAAAAGTGTCTGTCGTGAGATACTATAATAAGAGAACCGTTGAAGTCTTTTAGATATTCTTCTAATATATTTATAGTTACAATATCCAAATCATTTGTTGGCTCATCTAAAATCAATAAATTTGGTTGTTCCACCAATATTGTAAGAAGATAAAGTCTTCGTTTTTCTCCTCCTGAAAGTTTTACAATCTTTGTATTCAACATCTCATGAGGAAATAAGAAGCGATTAAGCAAACTCGTATCATTTATTGTTTCAAGTACCGTTTGTTCTTCATTGAATTGCATCCCTACCTGTTTGTAATATCCTATTTTAAGAGATTCTCCTCTTTCTATACTTCCTGTCAGTGTACCTCCTGAAATATTACCGGTCAATAAATTGATGAATGTACTTTTACCGACTCCGTTTTTACCTACAATTCCGACTTTCTCAAATTTTTGAAAATTATAGGTAAAATCTTTAATATAACATTCTTTATCATAATAGAAATTGACCTTTTTACAATTTATGATTTTATTTCCTAATCGAGAACCGTTCCCGATAGAATTAATATCTATTTGTGAAACAGAATTGCGTGTATCTTCAGCTCTTTCTTTCAATTCATAAAAGGTGTCTTTCCTGTATTTCGCTTTACCTGTACGTGCACAAGGAGAACTCCTCATCCATTCCAATTCACGTCTTAAAATGTTTTTTACTTTATCCGTCTCTGCATTGTAATTTTCAATTCTTTCTTGGCGTTTTTGCAAATAATTTTGGTAATCACCTTTATAGATGTAAATAGAGCCGTGGTCCATTTCCATCACTGTATTACAGACTTGATCTAAAAAATACCTGTCGTGTGTGACCATAAATAAAGTACTTCTAGAACGTTTAAAATATGCTTCTAAAAACTCTATTGCATCTATATCCAAGTGGTTTGTAGGCTCGTCCATTATGTAAAAATCTGCTGATGAGGCAAGCATTTCTGTAAGAGCCACTCTTTTTATCTCTCCTCCTGAAAGTTCTCCAAGTTTTTTAGAAAAGTCAAGCAAGTTGAAATTCGTAAGTATTTGTTTTATACGTAGTTCATAATCGTACTTTTCTTCTTGATTTAATTTCTGTATAAAATCATGACTATTTAAGATGATTTGTTCTATTATATTATTTTGCGGAGAGTATTTATATTCTTGCTCCAAGAAGGCAATTCGTATATTTTTATGAAATATCACCTTACCTCCTGAGTCTGAACTGTCTTTGCCCGCTAAAATTTTCATCAGGCTTGTTTTTCCTGTTCCATTAGGAGCTATAAGGGCAATTTTATCCCCTTCATTTATATTGAAACCTATATTTTGAAAAAGAATTTTAGGTCCATAGGATTTCGATATATTTTCTATTTGCAGGTAACTTGCCATTATCTGAATAATTTATCTAATTCTTTAACTGCATCCGGCATAGCGAATACTGCAACTCTATCATATTCTTCTATGACAGTATCTCCAACGGCAATAAATGATTCGCTGCCTCTTATTACACCTCCTATTATTGCATTATTAGGGAAATAAATATCCTTTAAAGGTCCTTTTGTTATTTTACTTCCTGGGGCTACACTATATTCTAAAATTTCTGCATTTGTACCACTCATATATTTTACGATCCTGGCTTTACCGCTTAGAGTAAATTTAAAGATCTTGCCTGCCGTTAGTAGTTTTTTATTAATTACGGCATCTACTCCCATATCTTCTGCAAGTCTTATGTATTCGATATTTTCAACTTCTGCAATAGTTCTGCTTACTCCGAATTTTTTAGCCACGACACAAGCAAGTACATTGGCCTCATCACTTTGCCCTACTGCAAGAAATGCATCATAATTTCTAATACCTTCCTCTAAAAGAAAATCGGAGTTCCTGCCATCTCCATTAATTACTGAAATATTACTGTCTAATTTTTCGGATAGTTTAAGGCAACGTTCTTTATCTATCTCTATGATTTTGATATCATCAATTTGTTTACTTAGTTGTTTTGCCACTAATTTCCCTATTTCAGAGCCTCCTAAAATCATTACACTCTTTATTTCGATATTATCTTTACCTAAGAATTTCATCAAAATATCAGTGCCGTTTCTTTTAGATATTATAAATAATAGGTCGTGATATTGAAATTTAATATCGGGTTTAGGTATCATAGTCTCTCCATTACGCGACATAGCTATAACTCTGAATTGTGATTCTTGACTTGAAGCAGCGGCGCTGAATTCAGCTAGTTTCATATCTATAATAGGGGAGTCCTCTTCTATTTTAAATACGGAGATTTGTAGTTTTCCATGCGCGAAGTCCATTGACTCCGAAGATGCAGTGCGTTTTAGTAAATCAACTATTTCATCTGCAGCGATTTTCTCCGGGTAGAACATAAGTTCTATCCCCATTTGTTTGAAAATCAATTTGTTTTCTGAAGACAAGAATTCTTCATCATCTATTCTTGCCGTAACTTTTTTAGCACCTAAATTTTTTGCCAATAAAGAACTTACGATGTTTATATCTTGTGCCGTATGAGGATTGACTGAAATAAACAAATCTGCTGTTTCCACTCCTGCCTTTTTGAGTGTTTTAATAGAAGAACTTGGTCCTTGAACGGTAATTACATCTGCGACCGATGCTATTTTGGCTAGCCTGGAATTATCGCTATCTATGATTATTATATCATTTGCTTCTATGCTGAGCATTTTTGCCAAATGAGAACCTACTTCTCCTGCTCCTTCTATTACTATCTTCATAATTAGCTTATATTTCTGACTGTTTCAAATATTTTATTCCCCTTTATTATGGCTTCCGGAATTATCCATTTATTGTAGATTCCCTGAATCTTTAGATTATTATGATTTTTTAAGTATTCTCTTATTTCTTCTTTTGTTGGCAACTGCTGCATATGCCTTTGTTGTGAATGAGCCTTATATACAGCTTTTACATATTGTAGTTTTCCTGTAATTAAATAAATAAATGAAGACAGACCATCCATTATTAATCTGAAAAATAACGTTAACTTTGCTTTTTTCTTCGATTTATTAATAGCAGAATCTTGAGAATAACCTTTTTGAATAAAGTTTAAAACATATGTTTGGACTAAATTCTTTTTCAACATTATATGGTTGTTTCTGAAATTTAATTCTAATTTTCGTGGGGACGTATTAGGGAGCGTACCGCCTCCAATATGATATACAGTAGATTGTGGTATGATAGTGATTTTATAGCCTGATAGTTGTAGTCTCCAGCATAAATCAATTTCTTCCATATGTGCGAAAAATCTATTGTCTAAACCGTCTACTTCTTCCCAAGCAGATTTCCTGACCATTAGGCATGCTCCTGTAGCCCAGAACACATCTTTTTCTGTGTCATATTGTCCTTTATCTTCTTCTATTTTATTAAGTACCCTTCCTCGGCAGAAAGGGTAACCGTACTTATCAATATATCCACCTGCCGCCCCTGCATACTCGAATCTCTCTTTATCATAGTATGAATGTAATTTAGGTGCGCACGCTCCACATTCAGGGTGGGTATCCATATGTGAGATTAGAGGCATTATCCAGTTGTTAGGTACCTCAATGTCGGAGTTCAAAAGTACATAATATTTGAACTCTCTATCTTTTAAAACTTTGAATGTTTCATTATATCCGCCTGTAAATCCTAAATTCGTATCGAATGCTATTGTTTTTATATTAGAAAAATTTTGTTTAAGCATTTCTAATGAGCCGTCTTTTGAAGCATTATCGGCTACAATTACTTCCGCCTTTCCTTTGCATGAAGCGAGTAAGGAAGGTAGAAATTTTTCCAAATAACCTTTTGTGTTCCAATTCAAGATTACAACAGCTGTTTCCATTTTAGGATGGATTAGTCGTTATGATGACAGCAATGATGACCGTGTTCGTGTTTTCCGTGACAACAATGCTCTTCGTAACTATGTTTCTCATTATCGTGGCAATGGCATTCACCGCCATTATCGTGACAGTGACACTCGCCACCGTTATCAGAGCAATGGCAATCTCCGCTATTTGCATCACCATGGCAGCCGCAATCTTTATGCTCATGATGATGACATCCGCAACCGCAATCATGTTCGAGAGGCAAAAATTCTCCGTGCAGCCCTTGCTTTAATTCTTTTTCTGTAGCCTCTCTTATGGATACTACTTCACCTGTGAAGTGCAAAGTCTTTCCTGCAAAAGCGTGATTGAAATCCATTAATACTTCATCATCATTCACCTCTAATATTGTTCCGTACACTACATTACCTGAACTATTGAACATAGGAATATTTCTTCCCACTTCCAATAAATCCTCTCTTATTTTGCCATCTATTTCGAAAGATTTTTTAGGGAGAGGAAATTTTTTATTCTCATCATATACACCGTATCCTTCTTCCGGTTTAAGGACAATATCGAATTTATCCCCTTCTGACATACCTTCAATTTTTACTTCCAAGGCAGGTAAAAGAACATTATTACCGTGTATATAATCCAAAGGCTCTTCTTTTGTAGCTTTATCAGCTATTTTGCCTTCAACTTCCAATTCGTATGCTAATGCTACGACTTTGTCTTTTTCTATTTTCATAATTTTATTGTTTAAAATTTTATGCACTTATTTCAACATCTTTGAATGCCAAAGACGGTATTTGCGCTGATATATCTTTCCTTACATCATTGCCGGCAGCAATTAAGTTATTCCAAAGTGTTATGAAATCGCCTGTCATTAACATTTCTTTTACAGGATAAGATTTTTTACCGTTTTCAAAAACAAAACCTTTGATTCCATACGAGAAATTGCCGGTCGATGAATTACTGTTACCTCCATTAAATCCTGTAATCAAAATTCCATTCCCACATATTTCCATCAAATCATCTACACCTATATCTCCGCTGTATTCTTTAGGTACATATGGCATTACCGTAGGACGTGAAAAATCATCCACAGTGGGGGAAAGACCCGTTTTATTCGCCATATATGTATTCACGAAATACTGGTGGACTATTCCTTTATCTATAATTACTGTCTCCTTTGTACTAACACCTTCATAATCAAACAATCTAGAGCCGAATACACCTTTTTCTCTACTTTTATCTATTATTGTAAGTTCTTCTCCAAAAATTTTCTTCCCTAAACTGTCTAATAAAAATGAATTTTTTTGGTCTAATCCTGTTGCATTTAAAGCATTCAATATAGGTAATACTACTTTTGTGGCAACATCGTTTTGTATTATTATGTTCTTCTTTCCTCCCTTACAAGATTTAGGATTAATTTGCTCTATCGCATTAAAAACAGCTCTTTCACCGCAGTTGAGAATGTTCGGAGAAAATTTAGGTGATGCCTGCCATTTGAAGCCGCTGTATTTATTACCTTTCCCATCTTCAATTGTTGCTTCAACACTGTATTCAAAAGAAGTATCCATTTGTCTGCAACGTAACCCGTCGCTATCTATCAACAGAAAATCGCTTACCGAATCGCTATATTCGCCTTCTTCTGATATAAGTTTGACGCCCTTAGGCAAATTATCCGTTCTATTAAATATAGATGCTGCCAAGACTTGTTGCAATCTTAATTCGGAGGTGATTTCACCATAAGTATCATCGAAAGTATCTAATTCCTTTCCGGAAATTGCATCCGTAGCCTTTCTGGATATATCAGGAAGCGTACGAAACTTATCCTCTGCAAGCATTTTTACGGTATCAATCGCTTTTTTTAGAAAATCCTCCAAACTATTTTCATCTAATCTGTTTATAGAAAACGATCCGTATTTTCCATCCACAAACAGGGCTATCACGATAGCTCTGTCCAAACAATGAGATACTTTATCCAATTGTCCGTTAAGAGTTCCGAATATATCGCTGACACTCTTTGATAGAGATAGTCTGGCACTGCTTGCTCCTAATTCCAAAGCTCTTTTTAAGGTTCTATCTGCAATGTTAATTTCTTCCGGGAGAAAAAGTCCTTCTATTCTTTTTGTGTTATCCATTTTATTCTCCTCCAACAATAAGATTTTTTACCAATACAGTCGGAATGCCACATGATACAGGAGCGCTTTGCCCTTTTCCGCAAGTCCACGCCCCATCATCTATTATAGGGTCGTTTCCTACTGCGATAATATCAGACAATGCCTGTGGTCCATTACCTATTATATTTATATCCTTGATGGGTCTTGTCAATCTGCCATTCTCTATCAATTTCCCACTCTTAACATAAAAAGTAAAATCTCCTTCTCCTATTTGCACTTGACCATTAGCGAATTCATCTACATAGATGCCTTTTTTGACTGAAGCTATTATGCTTTCCTGATCGGCATCTCCACCTTCCATATAAGTCGCTCTCATTCTTGGAATAGGATTGTATCTGAAAGATTCTCTTCTTCCATTCCCCGTAGAAGTTACCCCGTAATATTTTGCACTTATACGATCGTGCAGATAAGATGTAAGTATACCTTTTTCTACCATATATGTCCTTTGCCCGGGTACTCCTTCATCATCGAAATTCAGAGAACCTCTATTACCTTTGATAGTAGCGTCATCAAGGATATTTATATTTTCATTGCAAATCTTTTTACCCATTTTATCAGTAAAAATGGACTGACCTTTTCTATTGAAATCCGCTTCAAAAGCGTGTCCCATTGCCTCGTGTAAAAGAATTCCGCTTGCTCCTGCACCCATTACCACAGGCATTTTCCCTCCTTTCGGCTTGATTGCCTCAAATCTCTCATCTATACCTTCTACTGCTTTTTGAGTAATTTCCTCCAATAACTCCTCCGTAAGCATCTCCGCACCCATCCTGAAACTTTTGGATACTGATTTGTTTTCGATTATTCCGTTTTTGCTGAAAATTACAGACACAGAAAGACTTGCCATAGGGCGAGTATCATATTTAATCTCGCCAAAAGAATTATACATAAGATAATCGCTCACATTATGAGAAAGTCTTGCAATAATTTTTATAATCCGACTGTCTTTGGCGCTTATTTTTTGCTGTAACTTTTTCAGATAAGGTACAAACATAGATGCCTCTGTCGATCTCCAATCCTGCAATATCGGGTATCTGTCCGCTGACGGATTAGGCTCTCCATAGAAAAACTGCCTTACCAACCTTTCTCCGTTGCTTTTTAAAGCCAAATAAGGAGCTGCCGTATCCCTCGCATCCTTAAGAATTTTTGCAATACTTTTCTCACTCCTTGTCCCTCCCGCTATTGCTGCAGCCGCTATTGCCGATTCTTGCATGGCTTTCAAATCCGTACTTTCAGAATAAGCATATCCGGTCTTCTCTCCTTTTAATACCCTTATTCCTACTCCATAATCTATATGAAAACCTCCGGAACTTACTTCTCCGTCTTTTAGCATTAAATCATTGAATGTGCTGTTTTCAAAATATAAATCCGAAAAATCCCCTCCATACCTTAAACCCTCACCTGCCAACGACTCCAAAAGGCTCTCATCGACATTAAACTTATCTAAATAATATTTTTTTGAATAAATCATTCCTCTATATCATTTTCCAAAGCCATTGCTTTGATATTATCGAACTTCACTTTATCCTTGATAATCAAGGTTTGAGCTTTACTCTCTCCCTTCAATACGCTTTCTCTTTCATTACTTCCCTCCGCAATTACTGTAAAAGGAACTTTAGAATTATCCGCAAGTATCCATCGGTCGCAATGCGGAAGATAATCCTTGAAAAAATATTGAATTCCTTTAAAATATCTTCTTCTGATTGTCTCCTCAGGGATATTATGTCCGCCTGCTTCCACTCTTGCTCTTACCCTGTCTATGGCTAATGACGGCGAATTAAGCCAAAAATAAAGTACAGTTACTGTATAACCTTGTTTTTGCGCTAATTCCATTGTCTTAAGAAGCGATCTTGTCGCAAGAGTCGTCTCAATGCCAAAATCCCTTCCATTACTCAAAAGATAATGGATCTCCATAAGCATAAGCCTGCTCGCTGCAATAGAAGCTATTTCAGGATTAAACGGAGAAAGCCCTTTCGCAAACTCATCTGAATTCACAAAATGGTTACACTCAAGCATTTCCGGCAACATTGTATAAGAAGCCGTGGTTTTGCCTGATCCATTGCACCCCGAAACTATATATAACTTAGGCATTTCCCTTTCTACAACTAATCTTTTCACAAAGATAAGGAAATGAAAATTATTTAAGTAATTTATTTCGTATCCTCTGACTTTTGCACCTTTTTCGGATGCGTAACCCCATAACCGAACAAAGAATAATCACCCTTGCAAGGATCACCCGGGAAAATAACATCAAAAACATCAGTAATTTCCCTCACCGTAACGATATCCTTCTGTTTCCTCGAAGTCAATCCCAACTCCACCGCAACATCATACACGTGCACATCCAAAGGAATCAACAACTCCGCCTTATCCGTATTCTTCCATACCCCCAAATCCACCTTCCCATCATCCCTAACCATCCACCGGCGCAGCATATTAATCTTTTTATTCGGTGCCTTTAAATCCTCCTTTTGCCCGAAAATACGTACCCTCATATCATCTTGCGACAACATCTCCAACGAATCGCGTTCCTCATAAATCGATCTCAACCTTTTGCAAATAGCCGCCACCTCACTCCACTTCACCGTCCTGTGAATACTCGAATCCTCATCCCTCCACTTACCTCGCATCACATAATCATATGGTTTCCAATCCATTTCATCAAAAAGTCTCCCGCAATCGCGCACGATCATAGCCCTCCTTCCCCAAGCAAAATGAGCTGCAAAAATAGCTGCAACTTCCACATCCTTCAAACAGTATCTTCCTGACTTGCAACCATCTGCGAACTTTCTCGGAAAAACTATCGGGTCCTCCTCAAAATACTTCGAATCATTATACTTCTCAGCCCACTCAACCAACAAATTTCTAATTTCTCCTTCCATAACTTTATTTTTTTTTCAAATATAAAGAAAATGATAAACATTTTCTTAGAAAAGAAACGGCAAATACCGATAAATCGTATTTGCCGTTTCTAAAAAGCTCATAGGAAGCTACGGAAAAGCTAATTTTCCGTAGCCCTCTCCAACTTCTTCATCATCAAGAACATAATCAAACCTGAAATGATACAAAGCCCCATAAGAATAGCCCATATTTGCCACAAAGGCATCTTGTCCCACAACTGAGAGGGCACAACACTCAAATAATTACCGGCAGCAGTAGCTGCAAACCAAAGCCCCATCATAGCGCCCTTATACTGAGGAGGAGCCACCTTTGAAACAAAAGAGATACCCATCGGCGAAAGTAAAAGCTCTGCAAAAGTGAGAACAAGATAAGTCTGCATCAATGTAGAAACTCCTACTCTCGGTCCGCCAATTGTCTGTGGCATCAAAAGATGAACGGAAGCCATTGTCATAATTAAGAAACCTGCAGCAGCCACGAACATACCGATACCGATTTTACGGGGAGCAGAAGGCTCTAAGTTATGCTTTGCCAACAAACTGAAAATGCCCATTGCGATAGGGGTAAGAGCTACCACAAAGAAAGGATTAAATTGTTGGAATTGCTGAGGCAGTACATTTATCGTTTCCGGGAGTTGTGAATACAAATAATAAGCGCCACACCACAAAAGAAGCGTAATAGCGGCACAGGTTATTTTTCCGTTTGTTTTCTCTGATTGGAAAATACCGAAAGCCGTGTAAACAGATACCGCAAGCATCGCTAAAATCCAAATATTAAAGCCCAATCTCGGTAAACCTTTAACAGTCGATTCCGTGTAATCTCTTGCAAACACTGTCAATGTAGAGCCATTCTGATGGAAAGCCATCCAGAAGAAAATCACCACTGCAAATACCAATAACAAAGCTACAATCCTGCTCTTTGTCTGTGCAGGAGTAAGATTTGCCATAGTCGATTCGCTATCATTTTTCTTTAACTGCTTCTCATTTACATCTGCATGCTTAAACCACTTTCTGCAACCGAAATAAATTGCCATAGATACGATAAGCGATACGCAAGCAACAGCGAAACCTAAATTATAAGCAGTAGATAACTTCTCCAAATAATTAGTACAAAAAGCCAAAATGCTTTCCCCATCGCGCAATGCCATTCCGCTTTTATCAATCAATTCACTAACATTGGATATAGCAGTTGCATCTCCAGTACCGAGCACTTTATGTGCAAGTGCAGGAAGCTCCGGCTCATATATAAGCCCGTATTTGGCAAGGTGCCACTGTGTCAATTTCGTAGCTGCAGAAGGAGCGAACATTGCACCTATATTTATTGCCATATAGAAAAGGCTGAACGCCGAATCTCTCTTTGAAGCATATTGAGGAGAATCATAAAGATTGCCCACCATTACCTGCAAATTACCTTTGAAAAGTCCTGTACCGATCGAAATAAGGGCAAGAGCGCCGAGCATAATAACCATTCCGAGATTATTTGCCGGAGTAGGGATTGCAAGGCAAGAATATCCTACGAACATTACTCCTATACCGGTAGTTACGCAATTTCCGAAACCGATTTTATCAGCAAGCAAACCACCGAAAAACGGCATAAAATAAACAGCTGCAAGGAAAATAGCATAAATCTGTCCTGCTTGAGCTGTAGTAAAGCCGAATTTTGCCTGTAAGAACAGCATAAAGATGGCTAACATCGTGTAATAGCCGAACCTCTCTCCGGTATTGGCTAAAGCAAGGGCGAACAGTCCCTTTGGTTGTCCTTTAAACATATTTTAATTTTTAATAATATTTCAGGTCCAAAATAAAATCCAATCTTTACAAAGATAATAATTCTGAATTTAAATAAGAAAAACTGTTTTTATATTTGTCTATAAACTATAATAAATATGAATAGTCAGGACTACATAGAAGTTATTATTAAACTTTTTCCATTTGATGAAACTTTTGCAGAAATACTTGAAGCTCAAATCAGTGATCTGCCTTACGACTCATTCGTTATTGAAAATGGAATACTTAAATGCTATATTCTAAAAGAACTTTTTGTCGAAAAAGATTTACAAGGAATGTTGAAAGGAGTAGGTTACAGTGGCAATATAACATATTCCTATACAGAAATTCCTTTTGAAAATTGGAACGAAATTTGGGAAAACGAAGGCTTTACACCGATTATCATAGGGAAAGAACTTACTGTTAAATCATGGAAAGACAAAAATCAATTGCCTAAAACACAATATAATATTCTATTGCATCCCCAAATGGCTTTCGGCACAGGGCATCATAGGACAACGCTAATGATGATGAAAAAAATTCTGGAAAATCGCAATATCGTAGCAGGCAATCGAATAGCAGATATTGGTTGCGGTACAGCAGTATTATCTATTCTTGCAGCAAAATTAGGCGCAGAAAAAGTCTTAGGTGTAGATATAGATTACGTCGCAGCCCAATCCGCTCGTTTCAACATAGCATTAAATAAAGTCACTAAAAAAATTAATATCGAATGCGGTACTGCAACATTATTGGAAAAGAACAAATACCGCATTATATTGGCAAATATCCACAAAAACATTATAATTAACGACTTGGATGCCTATTCCTATGCATTAGAAGACGGTGGAATTCTTTTGTGCAGCGGATTCTACAAATCGGATCTTTGTGAAATAGAAAAAGAAGCAAATAAAAGGGGATTCAGACTCACCAATGCCATATTCGATAACAGTGACAAACAAATTTCCGATGAAAATCGCTGGACCTGTTTGGAATTTCAAAAATAATACATACATTTGCAATCCTTTCGGTCATATATCCGACAGCTTCCAAAAGTCGGACCTATGCAGAAGTTGATAAATTTCTTACCGAGAGGCACTGCGGGCGTGTTGAAATTGGTAGACAAGCTAGACTTAGGATCTAGTGCCTCGTGCGTATGGGTTCGACTCCCTTCGCCCGCACAAAAATTCTCAAAAAAAATTCCCCCTTTCGCATCCCTTTCGGACGGCAGTAGCCTGCCCTCCCTCGGTCTGCTCAGGGAAAAGCCGCAGCCGCTTTTCGCGCCTGCTGAGATCTCAATAAGAAGATTGGCAGCGGACACAAGCCGCTGACCACTCCTGTCAATTACCGTGAGGGGCTGCATCTTAGCACCCCTCACATGCTCTTCCTCACCTCCGCTCGTCAGGATGTCTGGTATCTTCACCATACCTGCGCAATTCTAAAGCCTGCTCTTTTATTTTGTTTTAGTATCCATTCACTTTGCAACGCTTCCCTTTTTTGACATTACAACTCCTCCAACTTACATCAACTTTTCTTCTCCTCTGCGCTGCGAACAGAGAAGCCGAAAGCACGGTCGCCATTGTCCAACGGGACGCCGCCGCGTGAGTTGAAGTTTAAGTAGCGACAATAGTACGCATAACTAGTATTGGCCGACCAATAGAGCCCGTCCGTAGTCATGTATTCCACAAAAGCATTGTAGCAGTAGCGAAAGCCTGAAGCAGGAAAGAATATCGTTCCACCTTTTTTGCCAATTTTACGGTAAAAATATAATCCTTTATCAAAAGGTAATATAGCATTTACTTGTTCAGAAGTAACAAGATAACTGCCATCACCTACAGTCTGTCCTGTCGTGGTGAACCCTGTGAAGGCATTAGAAGCCGGGAGAGAATACCCTACGGGACTGGGGTCATATACACTCTTTATCACCTTATCATCATTAGCATCAGTCTTATCATTATCCGTACTCCACAAGTTATAGTACTTATCGTCCATCTCGGGCTTGGTGTTGAACTTATGAGTTTCCATTTCCTCTGCATTGTTAAGAGAATATCTGAAACTATGATAGTAGAGAGTTGCATTGAATCGACTTCCGCTTTGCTTCATCCTCCCCATGCAAAGCATGGGTCCCCTCCATTTATGGTGTCATGGCTGACACAGTCTTTCCTTGCAACTCTCTACAATTTACTACGCATCATAAACCTCCCTTAATCCAAACACCATTTGCAACTTGCTACAACACACATACTTCTATTACTTTTCCTCTGCGCTGCGAACAGAGTATCCGTAACCAGGTTCTGCTTCGGAACATGGATATATAAGTCCAGAATGAAATCCAAGTAAATAATTATAATCTTTTCTACTAGGAATAGCTGGCCAATGGAAACCACGTTCATAAACAACGCCTACAGCTCCAGAATTTAGATTGCGACCACCACTGGCAGCAAAGAAGTGAGGAACACCTGTCTTATTCGGTTTAGTGTAGAAGTAGTATCCTTTATCAAAGTCACCTTTTACATTTAATTTTTCTTTTTCTTCCGGAGTTAGGATATAACCCTCAGACCAATCACCTACTTTTTGCCCTGTTATGGTAAACCCCGTGAAAGCATTGGATGCCGGGAGAGAATACCCTACAGGACTAGGGTCATATACACTCTTTATCACCACTTCATCATTAGCATCAGTCTTATCATTATCCGTACTCCACAGATTATAGTACTGTCCGTCCATCTCCCATTTGATGTTGTACTTATGAGTTTCCTTCTCCTTTGCGCTGCGAACAGTGAAGCCGTAATTTCGCCAGTTTCCGATACATGGATTTACAACATTTCCTCGGAAGAATAAATAGTGTCCGAAAGCATCAGAGTAAGGATAAGCAAACCAATAACCACCGTGAGCAAAAAAAACATTCAATCCTCCTTTATCAACCCTTTCTCCAGCTGCAAGAATAAACATTAGAATTCCTTTTTTGTTTGGTGCCGTATAGAAGTACCACCCTCTATCAAACGGAAATTTAGCATTAATTTGTTCATCAGTAACAGGATTACTCCAATCACCTATATTCCCTCCTGTTGTGGTAAACCCTGTGAAAGCATTGGATGCCGGGAGAGAATACCCTACAGGACTAGGGTCATACACACTCTTTATCACCACTTCATCATTAGGCACAATCTTATCATTATCCGTACTCCACAAATTATAGTACTTTCCGTCCATATCCCATTTTGTGTTGAACTTCTTCCAATCTACGCATCATAAACCTCCCTTAATCCAAACACCCTTTGAACTCCCTCCAACCAACATCAACTTTCCTCCATTCCTTCTCCTCTGCGCTGCGAACAGGAAAAGCCCAAGATGGAAAACTGAATCCGGCAGTTCTTACGCTGAAATTTTCAAAAGCCGTACTTCTTCCAATATGCTGATCCGTAATTCCAATTGTCCAAAAATATCCACCTTCTAAAAACCTATCCACTATTCCTGAATCATTATTACGTACTCCTGAAATACGGAAGAAAAGTGTATCTCCTTTTTTATTCGGTTTAGTATAGAAATACCATCCCTTATCAAACTCACCTTTAACATTGAATAAATCAGATTGATTGTTTACGGTTCCACCTGTAGTAGTAAATCCTGTGAAAGCATTGGATGCCGGAAGAGAATACCCTACGGGACTGGGGTCATACACACTCTTTATCACCTTATCATCATTAGCATCAATCCTTTCATTATCCGTACTCCACAAATTATAGTACCGGCCGTCCATCTCCCACTTGATATTGAATTTATGAGTTTCCCTCTCCTCTGCGCTGCGAACAGAAAAACCATGGCTACGTAGATGGGGAAATTTAATATATAAATGTGATTCATTTAATATCAAGCAAAAGCCATCCCATGTTGTTGGTGTCCCTGCTAACCAATAATGCCCATATAAATAAATTAAGCGATTAATTCCAGTACCATAAAAGCGATCACCAACTGCAGGAAACCAAAATAGAGTCCCTTGTTTATTTGGTTTCGTATATAAATACCATCCCTTATCCCAATTACCTTTAACATTGAATAAACCAATATTGCCATCACCCACATTCTGCCCTGTTGTGGTAAATCCTGTGAAAGCATTAGCAGCCGGGAGAGAATACCCTACCGGGCTAGGGTCATACACACTCTTTATTACCTTGTCATCATTTCCTCCAGTACTGATGTTATCTGTATTCCACAGGTTATTATACATTACTTCCATACCCCCATTGATATTGAACTTATGAGGATTACGGATGTATTCCTTAATCTCACTAGTATTCAAGCCTGTGTGTTGGAAAGCATATTGTGTCTCCGTAGTATAGCAAGTCTTATCTTTACCATCACCCGCAGTAATGCCATCACCCGGCAGCATAGGGTCCTTACGGCCCCACTGGTAATAGGGGTTATTACCGTTCTTGATATCATAGTCGGTATTAAGCACCTCTTGTTTTTGACTAAAAGTAAGGTCAGCAGTCTTACCCCCAGC
>JBQMXN010000007.1:0-79074 GCA_052173975.1 Candidatus Cryptobacteroides sp.
AGCGGGTCTTGACCTCTCTCGGAGCATACCATTCATTACCGAAGCCACACCATTATTATCTTCTCCTCTGCGCTGCGAACCTGGCAAGCATGGTTTCTATAATTTGTATTTATTGGAAAAATTTCACTTTCTAAAAAATACTTAAAAACTAATGCTCCATCAAGATTATGTGTTCCTGCCGACATTGTAAAACCATATACAAATACATCTGACATTTTTCCAGAATTATAGTGTCTAAATCCTATTGTAGGAAACCAAAAAAGATTTCCTTTCTTATTCGGTTTCGTATAAAAATACCAACCTTTGTCAAAAGGCTGTTTTGCATTAATATCTTCAGGGGTGGCAGGATTATTCCATTCTCCTACATTCTGCCCTGTCGTAGTGAATCCGGTGAAGGCATTAGATGCCGGAAGAGAATACCCTACGGGACTAGGGTCATACACACTCTTTATCACCAAATCATCATTAGCATCAATCTTATCATTATCCGTACTCCACAAATTATAATACACTCCGTCCATCTCCCATTTTGTGTTGAATTTATGAGGATTACGGATGTACTCCTTAATCTCACTAGTATTCAAGCCTGTGTGTTGGAAAGCATATTGTGCATCTGTCGTAAAGCAAGTCTTATCTTTACCATTACCCACAGTAATGCCATCACCCGGCAGCATAGGGTCCTTACGGCCCAGATACGCCAGCTCCAGATAGCCAATATAAAAAGGAACAGCATAAAAAGATATTCAAAGCGAAAGTGTGAGTACAAAGAGATATACTAATGCCATCATAATATGACAAAACCGGATAAAATACAAAATAATTAATATAAAAAAGACAAGAAATGTACGAAGTACAAATCTTATGTTATATATTTACGTTTTTTATGTAGTGTAGTGGTAGTAAATGGTTTGTGCAGCTGTGTTTTTGAGCGAGTTGTAAGGTGTTTTGAGCGTGGTCTTTTTGATGCGTAATTGTTTATAATGAAGAGTTGTGCTGCGAAGAGCGAGTATCGCTCCGCAGTGGAGAGGAGTGTTGTGATCAGCGGCTTGTGTCCGCTGTCACAATTCATCTTGGGATTTTAGCAGGCGCGGTGAGCGTCTGCGGCTTTGCCTTAGCAGCCTGAGGGAGGCAAGAAGCGCCGACCGATAGGGACTGCTAAAAGGCGGAATTATGAAATTTATTTGGTTGAAGTTTTTTTTGTGGTTATATTTGCATGTTTGTTCGTTTGGGACAACAGGTTATTGATTTATTAACTTAAATTTTTTGCAGTATGGCTGAGTATTTACAGGCTGACAAAAAGCAAGAGATTTTCGCTAAGTACGGAAAGTCTAATACAGACACCGGCTCACCTGAGAGTCAAGTTGCGCTATTTTCCTACCGTATCAATCACCTTACAGAGCATGTGAAGGAGAACAAGAAGGATAATGTTACTCGTCGTTCGCTTCTTCGCCTTGTAGGTAAAAGACGTCAAATTTTGGATTATCTTAAAAGAATTGACATCGAGAGATACAGAAATATTGTTAAGGAGTTAGGTCTCCGTCGATAATTTCGATAGGAATGTAAAAAGGGGATAGGTATGTTTCAACTGTCCCTTTTTTTATTGGAAAATTATTCTTGAGTCCGCTTTAAAATTGCAACCTGCGGCGGGCGGAGAGAAATTATAGTACTGCGGTATTGTTTAATAAACTCCCATTGGGGGAGGCAGGTTGGGAAAGAAATAATGAATATTATCACAAAGAAAATCGAATTATCCGATGGTAGGGTAATCGAAATCGAGACCGGTAAGCTTGCTAAGCAGGCAGATGGTTCTGCTGTCGTAAGGATGGGCGGTACAGTGCTGCTCGCTACGGTTACTTGCGCAAAGGAGGTGACTGAAGGAACGGACTTTTTGCCGTTGCAGGTGGATTATAAGGAAAAATTCTATGCTGCAGGACGTTTCCCGGGCGGTTTTATGAAAAGGGAGGGCAAGTCTTCGGATTATGAGGTGCTTGTTTCTCGTCTTGTAGACAGGGCGTTGAGACCTCTTTTCCCTGAGGATTTCCACCTTGCAGTGTTCGTAAATGTATGGTTGCTTTCTGCAGATAAGAATACTCAACCGGATGCTCTTGCAGGTTTGGCTGCTTCTGCTGCATTGTCTTGCACGGATATTCCTTTCCTCGGACCGCTTTCAGAGGTGCGTGTGGCAAGAATCAATGGTGAGTTCAAGATAAATCCGGATTTCAGCGAGATGGCTTCTGCCGATTTGGATATGATGGTTGCTGCTACCAATGAGAATATTATGATGGTGGAGGGAGAAATGAATGAAGTGTCAGAGGAAGTGATGCTTAATGCCATAAAATTTGCTCACGAGGAGATTAAAAAGCATTGCCGCGTACAGAAAGAACTTAACTCTGAACTTGGCTTCGAGGTAAAAAGAGATTATCCGCACGATGAGGAGGATGAAAATCTTAAAAAGGCTCTTCACGATTTCTGCTATGAGAAATGCTATGCACTTGCCAAATCCGCTAAACCTAAACATGAAAGAGAAGATGGCTTTGAGGCTATCAAGGCTGAGTTCTTGTCAACTCTTTCAGAAGAGGAAATAGAGGCTAAATCAATGATGATCAACAGATATTTCTCATTTGAGCAAAGAGAGGCTTTGAGAAACCTTATTCTCGATGAGGGTTTGCGTGTGGATGGTCGTAAGACTACGGAGGTGCGTCCTATCTGGTGCGAAACAAATACTTTGCCTTGTGCGCACGGTTCGGCAATTTTCACGCGTGGAGAAACACAGGCTTTGGCTACCGTTACGCTTGGTACGAAGTTGGATATGAAGGAGATGGACGAGGTGTTGATACAGGAGACACAGCAGTTTGTTCTTCATTATAACTTTCCTCCTTTTGCCACAGGAGAAGCTCGTGCGCAGAAAGGTGTTGGAAGACGTGAAGTAGGTCACGGAAACCTTGCACAGCGTGCTTTGAAAGCAGTCGTACCTACGGCTCCGGAATTTCCTTATGCAGTACGTGTCGTTTCTGAAATTTTAGAATCTAACGGTTCTTCTTCTCAGGCTTCTATCTGCGGCGGCTGTCTTGCTCTTATGGATGCAGGCGTGCCGATTCGTAAACCTGTTGCCGGAGTTGCCATGGGACTTATCACCGATGCTCAAAGACCGAACGAGAGGTATGCTATACTTACAGATATTTTAGGTGATGAAGACCACCTCGGCGATATGGACTTCAAGGTAGCCGGTACGAAAGACGGTATCACTGCCACTCAGATGGACATCAAAGTAGACGGATTGTCGTATGACGTTCTTGCCAAAGCATTGAAGCAAGCGAATGAGGGTAGAATGCACATTATGGGCGAAATGATGAAATGTATCAGCGAGCCTCGTGAGGATTACAAGCCTTTCGTTCCGAGAATCAAGCAGTTTGAGATTTCAAAAGATTTCATCGGCGCTGTTATCGGTAAAGGCGGTGAGACTATTCAGAAAATCCAGGCTGAAACCGGCGCTACAATCACGATAGATGAGATCAATGGCAAGGGCGTTGTTGATATTGCAACAAACGATGCTGAGGCTATGCAGAAGGCATATGACTGGATTATGGGTATCTGCTCTGTACCGGAAGTCGGTGAAGTATATCACGGAAAAGTGGTTTCTATCCTCGATTTCGGCGCTTTCGTTGAAATCCTACCGGGAAAAGAGGGACTTCTGCACGTTTCGGAAATAGCTTGGACAAAGACAGAGAATGTCGAAGACGTACTCAAAGTCGGTGACGAGGTAGATGTAAAACTTCTGGAAATAGATGAAAAGAGCGGTAAAATGCGCCTGTCTATGAGAGTTTTGACAGAAAAACCTGAAGGCTATGTCGAACCTGAACGTAAACCTCGTAGCGATAACAGAGGCAGAGACAATCACAGAGGAGGCGACAGAAGAAACTTCGACAACAACAGAAGATTCGACCGCCGCAACAATAACTCAGGCGAGCGTCATAAAGAAAACAATGACAAGCAAGAAGAAATCTTTTAATTAGAGGTATGCGGGCGCTCTTGCGCCGCAAAAAAAATGGCGACCAAAGAAATACTCTTTGGTCGCCATTTAAAAAAACATAGGTTTTAAGAATAAAGGTAATATTGCGTGATGCGCCTCCGCATCACGTTTTTTTATTCAGTTTCAATCGCTTTCAGATAGACCTGATCAATAGGAAGATACATTTTATAGAATGCATTTTCGCCAAGAGGGGAGTACCGTCCTATCAAAGCTTTTATTTGAGGCAACATATATGGCTCCGATTCTTTCCATTCTCCCGGCAAAGCCTTAATGCCATCCTTGGAAGATGAAAAATTCAAGAATTCGCCCTTGAGATCAAGATGAAAAGATAGCCGTCTAATGCTTCAAAATTATTGATAGAAGTCAATATACGCTTATGCCTATCGAACATATAAGAAGCAAATCTCATTATAGTAGCCTTCTTATTGCAGAGTATGAAAAAACGGGTTGCCTTTGTCGTATCAATAGGCACAAACACGTCGGGAATTATTCCACCTCCGCCATATACCTCTCTTCCTTTGACTGTTTTATACACTTCCGATTTGTCTACTTTCATACTATCCCTGTTCCACATCTCTCCATCTCTGTAACGTTTTATTATATCTGCTTCATAATCATCTCCGTAAGGCTTTTGAATACATCTGCCCGAAGGAGTATGGAAACGCGCTACTGTCAGTCTTATTCCGGAGCCATCTGTAAAATTCATCGGCTCTTGAACCAATCCTTTCCCATAAGAACGTCTTCCGATTAAGATTCCTCTGTCATTGTCCTGAATCGCTCCTGCTAAAATCTCAGCGGAAGAAGCAGAGTTCTCATTTATTAAAACAGATAATTTCAGATCTTGGAACATCCCTGTCCCATCAGCTTTATAATCTTCTCTTTTTCTGTGTAAACCTTCAGTATAAACGACCAAATCATCCTTTTTAAGAAATTGATTTGAAAGCAAATATGCCTGATCTAAATAACCTCCGGAATTATCCCTCAAATCCAAAATCAGACGTTTCATGCCATTGTTTTTAAGATTTACGGATGCTTGCATAAATTCATAAAATGTGGTTTTTGTGAATTTTGAAAGCTTTATGTAAGCCGTAGTATCATTAACCATAAACCCGGCATCTATGCTGTGCATAGGGATTTTTCCCCTTGTTATTTCGAAAGGTATCTCTATACCGTCTCTTTTTACAAGAATTTGTACCTTTGTCCCTGCCTTGCCCCTCATTCTCTTCACCATACTGTCTTGCGGACACTTCGTGCCTGCAATATTTTTATTATCCACTTTCAGTAATCTGTCCCCCTGCATTATTCCTGCTTTTTCTGAAGGTCCTCCTTTTATTACTTCCAGTACTATTGCCGTATCGTTTGGTACATTGAATTGCACTCCTATTCCATCGAAATTACCCTCTAACTGAGTAACAGCCTCTTTTAATTCTACAGGAGGCATATATATTGAATGAGGATCCAATTCTTTCAGGGCAGCAACAATGGCTGCGTCTGTCATATCTTTTAGATTGATTGTATCAACATAATTCTTACTTACCTCATTTAAGATAAGGTTTAATTTGCCCCAATTCTTGTAATCGGCTTTCAACCCTCTCAAAGTCATTGCTTTTTCGTATGTTTTTACGAGTAATGCACCGCAAATAAGGCTTATAACTGCAATAAGGAAAGTTTTAGAGTTTTTCATTTTATCCTATTTTTTCGACTTCAATTCCGGCACGCTTCAGGAGTTCTATTCCATCGTTCAGTCTATATTCATCCATATAGACGACGCGTTTGATGCCTGACTGGATTATCAATTTAGCACATTCTACACAAGGAGAGGCTGTGACATAAAGAGTAGCTCCATCGCTGCTATTACCCGATTTTGCTACTTTAGTAATGGCGTTGGCCTCTGCATGAAGTACATATGGCTTGGTAATACCGTCCTCATCTTCACAGATATTTTCAAAACCGGAAGGTGTCCCATTATATCCGTCAGAAATTATCATTCTGTCTTTTACAATGAGAGCGCCAACCTGTCTTCTTTTGCAATATGAGTTTTGAGCCCATATGCTTGCCATCTCTAAATATTTACCATCGAATTTATCCATGAAAAATTTATTTCACTTCGTTGTCCCTTTGATAAAGATAACGTTTGATACTTCTTTTAGGAGTTCTTTCAAAATCTTCCGGCATAAACTCTATCTTTTTGATTTGAGCATAGTTAGGAATCTCTTTGTTGATTTCCGGAAGAGCTTTCTTTATTCTTTCTTCCAACTCCTTATTATTCATAGAGTCTAACTCACCTTGATGATAGTCGGGATAAATAAGAGCAGTAAGACCATTTTTATCTTCTATCACAAGAGAATCTACGACATATGTTACATTGTTGATTACTGCCTCTATTTCTTCAGGATAGATGTTTTGTCCCGAAGGACCTAAAATCATACATTTTGAACGTCCTCTCAAGAAAAGGAATCCATCAGCATCCACTATACCCATATCTCCTGTCTTAAACCATCCGTCCTCAGTAAATGTAGCGGCTGTCGCTTCTTCATTTTTGTAATATCCCAAGAATACGTTATTACCTTTTACCTGTACTTCTCCAGGTATGTTTTTAGGATCTTTTGAATCGATTCTGATCTCCATATAAGGAGCCGGTTGCCCGCAAGAATAAAGTTTTGCTTTATTCCAGTGTGCATAAGTGATAATAGGAGCGCATTCTGTCATTCCATAACCTACGGTGTAAGGAAATTCAATCTTTTTGAAGAATGCCTCTACTTCCGGATTGAAAGCCGCGCCTCCAAGAATTATTTCTTCAAAATTACCTCCGAATGTCTTGATAAGTTCATTATGTACTTTCTTAAGTAGCATTTTATCCAAAATAGGAATATTGAAGAACAACTTATTCTTATCGAGGATAGGTTTTAATTTCGATTTATAAATCTTCTCTATGATAAGAGGTACTGATACTACAATACATGGTTTTATTTCCGCAAATGCCTGTAAAATGATTTTAGGGCTTGGAATACGCGTCAGGAAGTGTACATGAGCGCCTATTGTCATTTCAAAAAGAAATTCGAACATCAATCCGTACATATGGGCAGAAGGCAGCATCGCTACTACATTATCGCCTTTCTTTATTTGCGGTTCTGCTACATTATGTGCAAAGTATATATTTGAATAGATTGCTCGGTAAGGCACCATAACGCCTTTTGAAAAGCCGGAAGTACCTGAAGTATAGTTGATTAATGCTAATTCATCTGCTGAATCTTCATAAAAATTAAGATCTTCCGGTCTGAAACTGTTAGGATATTTTTTACCGAAACTCTCATTTAAATGCTCTCTGATATTCCAAAGTTCATCATTCTTCGCATAAAGGAATTTGAAAGTATTAATCTGTACTATTACTTGCAATTCAGGCATTTCATCTGCCGAAAGCCCCTCCCAAATTACTTCGTCTACAAATAAGACTTTTGCTTCCGAATGATTTACCAAATAGTGGATATTGCCTGATTTGAATTCATGTAAAATAGGCACGGGTACGGCTCCGTATGTGATTGATGCAAGAAAACTGACGCCCCAGTTGGCTTGATTTCTTGAACATATTGCCACTTTATCTCCTTTCTTTAGTCCGCATTGTTCAAATGCTATATGCAATTTTGCGATTCTTCTTGCTACGTCTCTGTAAAAAAGGGTTACTCCCTGATAGTTGGATAAAGCAGGGCAATCCCAGTTCTCTTGTAGGCTTTTCTCTAAAATTTTGTTTACCGAATTAAATTTAAATTCCATATAAGATTTAGAATTAGTTAAGAGGTGTACCTCCATTTTTGTCAAATAATTGTGTCCCTTCTGTTGTCTGAATTGACCAATATTTTAGACCTTTTGATATAATCAATTTAGGCATATCAATAATTGTACCTTTTGTATTAAATCCTTTCCAGTTTTTAGGTTTTTTTCCGTGAAGATTGTACATTTCCAATGTATTGTCGGTATGAAGAATTATTACAGTGTATCCGTGAGCTCCTGTAAAATCATATACATCCGGCCCTAAAAGCACTTTTTTCGGTAATGTTACAGGGAATGGTTTCACATTACGTCCCAATCTGTCGATTAAATATAATTTATCTTCTGAAGCAAATAAAAATTGTAGTTTTTTGTTTCCGTAATAATCGATAGTCGCAACCTTTCCGCAAATAGGAGTATTAAATGAAATATTCCATAACTCTTTGCCGCTCATCTCTTTAAGTCCTATATTAAGGTTTTCTTGCTGGTATAGAAGATTATCTTTTCCGGAACCGCAATTCTTTACTATATAAGGACCTTTAGGAATAAAAATTTCGACTTCAATAGGTATTTGACGTATTGTGTCTTTGACTATTTCCTCTTGCTTTATATAAGAGGTTTGCGGGCTTGTGATTTTTAACGGTCTTTCACCATCATAAAGTCTGAAAACCGCAAATACAATTAGCATTGTGAAACTAAGAAGTAGGATAATGCTTAGGATAATTGCTTTTTTACTCATAATTAAACCTTTCTGCAAGTTGTATTATGCAATCGTACAAATATACGAAATATTCGCTAATTATTATTGGGCTAAAAATTGATATACTATTTCTCCTATTTGTTTAGGATTGGCAGAAGCAGAAGCGGAGAAACGTGAAAGCATTGCCGCATTTATCGCAAAATTTCTAAGGCATTCATCTTCGGTCGAAAGTAAGGTGTTGATTTTTGCTTTAATCACATTCCCTGAATTATCTACCGTAATGGTTACGGTTACAGTTCCTCCTTTATAGCATTTATAAGCAGGTATAGGGAGGCGAATTGCTTTTCTTCCATCTAATTGCCAAGATAAAACAGATGGACCGGAATATTCTTTTGCCGAATGATTTCGTTCTTCTATCTTTTGTGGCATTTCCACGAAATCATCTTTCATATCCTCTTGATGTTTTTCCTTTAACTTTCTGCTTAACTCTTCTGCATCTTTGTATAATTGTCCGGCATCTGTTCCTCTGTCGTCTTTAAGTTGGTTCCCAAGATTAGAAGTTAAATTGCGGATAGGAGGCAAATCGTATGCATCATTATTTAGCAATTCTTCCAATTTCTTGCTTATCATGTCTTTGAATTCTTCCTCTTCTTTTTGCTTCTCCAATTCTTCTTGTTTTTCAAAATCTACCACAAAAGAACTTTCTTTGGTAATGTTTTGGCTTATTTTGGATAAAAGCAAAACTATAACTACCATTAAATGGAATATAATGGTTACAGATAATCCTATTTTATCTTCTTGGTGTATTTGCCTCACTTATTTTTCTGCTCCCTTAAAGATTTTTCAATAGTAGCGGAGATTACCTCTATTGCGACCTTATTATGTCCTCCCTGTGGGATAATAATATCTGCATATCTTTTGCTCGGCTCTATAAATTGCAGATACATAGGTTTAACAGTCTTTGTATATCTCTCTATTACTGCTTCTACTGTTTTTCCTCTTTCCAAAATATCCCTTGCCATAACCCTCATCAGACGATCATCATCATCCGCATCCACGAACAGCTTAATGTTCATTTGTTCTCTAAGCTCTTTGCAATTGAATATTAAAATTCCTTCTACTATAATTACTTCTGCAGGAGTAACAGTGACAGTCTCTGTTTGTGAACGAGTACAAGTAATATAAGAATATACGGGTTGCTCAATAGTCTTGCCTTCCTTTATTTCTTTTATGTGTTTGCACAACAATTTAAAATCAATCGCATCAGGATGGTCAAAATTAATATTCTGACGCTCTTCTTGCGGAAGATGACCGGAATCTTTATAATATGAATCCTGCGGGATTACAACAACTTTCTCCTTTAGTCTTTGCGTTATTTCCTTAACAACGGTTGTCTTTCCTGATCCTGAACCGCCGGCTATTCCTATTACGAGCATATTATCTTATATCCGAAAATTAAAATTCTGCATTCTTAGGTGTTCTTGGGAACGGAATAACATCTCTGATATTGCTCATACCCGTAACGAAAAGTAATAGCCTCTCAAATCCCAAACCAAATCCGCTATGAGGCACAGTGCCGAATCTCCTTGTATCTATGTACCATTCCAAGTTTTTTCTACTCATACCCAACTCTGCTATACGGGATTCCAACTTCTCCAAAGAAGCTTCTCTTTCAGAACCGCCGATAATCTCTCCGATTTTAGGGAACAGCACATCCATACCGCGCACTGTCTTACCGTCATCGTTTAATTTCATATAGAAAGCCTTGATGTCTTTAGGAAAATCAGTCAGTATTACAGGCTTCTTAAAATGGCTCTCCACCAAATATCTCTCATGCTCACTCTGTAAATCTGTTCCCCAATGTACAGGGAACTCGAATTTGTGACCGTTGTTGATTGCAGCCTCCAAAATCTCAATTGCTTCAGTATAGGTCACGTGTCTGAATGCTATTCCGAGTACGCTTTTAAGTCTATCTATCAACTCATTATCATACTTATCATTAAGGAATTGCAAATCATTATAACAATTGTCCAAAGCATATTGTACAAGGCTCTTTACGAAATCCTCTGCCAGTTCCATATCATCGTAAAGATCATAAAAAGACATTTCCGGCTCAATCATCCAAAACTCTGCAAGGTGTCTCGGGGTATTTGAGTTCTCTGCACGGAAAGTAGGACCGAAAGTATAAATTTCACCCACTGCTGTTGCTCCCAACTCTCCCTCAAGTTGTCCGCTGACAGTCAAACTTGTCTTTTTCCCGAAAAAGTCCTTACTGAAATCCACCTTTCTATGCTCTACCGGGACTTTTGACAAATCCAAAGTCGTCACTTGGAACATATCTCCTGCACCCTCTGCATCCGACTCTGTAATAATAGGTGTATTAAGGTACACGAATCCCTTATCATTAAAATACTTATGTATTGCAAAAGCCATCGCGTGCCTTATTCTCAGAATAGCTCCGAAAGTATTGGTCCTCAGTCTCATATGCGCGACTGTTCTCAAATACTCTAAAGATGTATCTTTTTTCTGTAACGGAAATCTCATCGGGTCGCAAGTTCCAAGCACCTCAATATTCTTTGCCTGAATTTCTACAGCTTGACCGCTACCTATTGATTCTACTAAAATGCCTCTTACACAGATACTTGCGCCTGTCGTAATATCTTTCATCAAATCCTCGCTGAAATTTTCTGCATTAGCCACCACCTGTATGCTATTAACCGTCGAACCGTCATTCAACGCTATGAATTTCACCTGCTTATTTCCTCGTTTCGTCCTGACCCAACCCTTAGCAACCACTTCTACGCCTGCTTTCGATTTTAGCAAATCCTTAACCTTGCTTCTTTTGAGTGTTTCCATTTTTTTAGAATTTATATCAAATTTTACAAATATAATAAATTTATCAGTTGCTTAAGCAACAAAAAGCCGCAAGCAAACATTTTTCCTTGCGGCAAAAACCCAAAGGAAAGCAATTACTTGCTCCCCTTAAACAAAAAGTCCGATCGTTATAAAAATAACCATCGGACCAAAATATTATTACTTAAACGTAAAGATTACTTTTTCGAATCTTTCCTTGCTGTGTACATAATTTTCAATGCGGAACAACGCCTTAACTCCTGTTTGATATCGGTAATTATACCCATATTAACATTTTCATCCGCTTTGATTGATACCTGCATAAACTGTTTATCCACTTCACTCATTGCATCGCGTTCTGCTGCAATAAAGTCCCTGATGTCATTTACAGTTTTGAAAGAATCATTAAGTTGGATACGGGCGTCTGTTCCATACTGAGCTCTGTAATTCAATGTAGGAGGACCTACGTTGATATATGAAGCAAGATCTTTTCTTTCCAACTTCACAACTTCAGTAGCAGTCGGAAGTTGTACAGCCACCTTTACCTCGTTCTGTCTCATCTGAGTAGTAACCATGAAAAAGAACAGAAACATAAACACTATATCGGAACTCGTTCCGATTTCCGGCATTTCTTTTTTACCGCTTCTCTTAAATGTTGGCATTTCTTAGTTCTCCTTATTTTTTGGCTACATCCTTAGGCTCTGCTTCAGAGATATTTTGAGGAACAGCTTTCTTGGTAATCTCTTGTTGTTCACCGTTTACACGCGAAAAAGGTTTCCCGAAGTGTTGCATACAAAAAGCATCCCTAAGCTCATTGATTGCTCTCATAAGCTCATTTTGGACAGCTATATATGCTTGATAACTCGTACCGCGGTCATTTTGAAGAGAAATCACTCCCTTGGATACCGGGTATTTACCGAATCCCGGAATATCTGTCATCTCCTTTTCAGGAAGACTCGGATTATCGCCCGGATTGGTAAGGAATTCCTTGATCTTGTCTTTAAGCTGACTTATATCAATACCTCCGTTACCTGCGAATATTCTGTCTGCCGAGTTGATTTTTACAACAATAATATTGCGACGATTTACTTTCTGATCCTCTATCTTTTGATTCTTATCAGGCATAGGCGGCAAACGACGCTGCAAACCTGACTGCTGATCCATCGTGGATACCATTAGGAAGTAGCAGAGGAGCAAAAAAGCAATGTCTGCCGTTGATTGTGTATTTAAGCCCGGCGTTTTTCTCTTAGACATAGCTTGTTTTATTTGCGAACAGCACTGAGAATTTCACCTAATACTATAGAAACGATAGCACACGCACTAAGTAAGTATGTGAGGTTCAGCAATGTTGTCGAAAGTTTCAAAATCGTTGTTGAAGGCTGTTCTCCTATATATCCTACAAGAGGAGAAGAAGAAGCCGTTAAATAAGCGGCAAGTACTATAAAAGCCGCTACTACAAGCCCTAATCCCAATTTGATCAGGTCTTTCGGATTTGTTATGGCTGCGAATGTGATGCTTAGAACTATTACCAATCCTATGGCTGCTACCAAAAGGATATAGCCCCAACGCAAAAGCACATCTACCGCTACACCTCCGTTTGACTCAAATCCGGTAGCAAAACCGGTAATGAGCAGGATGGTGCTTATGATAATTAGCGCCCACGAAATCCATTTAGCTATTTTAGCGTACATTATATTATACTTGTTAAATTATTTTCTCTTTTTTGTCAAAATATCAACCAAAGAAATTGATGAATCTTCCATTTCGATAGAAAGGGCATCGATTCTTGATAGGATATAGTTGTAGAAAATCTGAAGAATCATAGCAACGATCAAACCGGCAACGGTAGTAATCAAAGCGACTTTCATACCTCCTGCAACAATGTTAGGAGAAATATCGCCTGCTCTCTGGATAGCATCGAATGCCTCAACCATACCGATAACCGTTCCCAAGAAACCGAGAGATGGAGCAAGAGAAATGAAAAGAGAAATCCAAGAAAGACCGTTCTCCATAAGGCTCATTTGTACTGAACCGTAAGAAACGATTGTTTTTTCAACTACGTCTATCCCTTGATCGTAACGAAGAAGTCCTTGATAGAAAATACTTGCTACAGGACCGCGTGTATTGCGGCATACATCTTTTGCAGCCTCAATTCCGCCTTCAGCAAGAGCGTTCTCTATGTTAGATAGAAGTTTCTTCGTATTTGTCTTAGAGAATGAAAGATAAAGAATTCTTTCAATTGATAATGCAAGACCGAAAATAAGACAGATGATGATGAAAGACATAAAGCCTGCACCGCCCTCAATGAATTTTGTTTTAATAGCCTGATGAAGAGGAATTTCTTCGCCAGAACCGCTAAACAAATCGGCAGCGGTTGCCGGAGCTTCTGTAACTTGTTCTGTAGCAGTGCTATCATTAGCTTGTTCCTGTGCAGATACAATATTTGCAGAAAAGGCCATAAGACCGATTACTGCCAAAAACATGAAAAACTTTTTCATAATCGTTTTTGTGTGTGTTAAATGATGATTTATTAATTAATTAAATATTTTCAATGTTGTTAGAATAAATGTTCCTAACGTCAATTAAGGCGCAATTTAACAAAAAAAAATTATTAAACAATGATTATATAGATATTTCTCCCTTTATATCTTTTCCGAATAATTGTTTTACCATATCATTATCTTTATATTTTCCCATTAAATGGAATAACTTTCCTAATGCACTTTCCGTAGTGCTATCATTGCCTGAAAGTACTCCGGCGTGCTTTAAAGTCCCTCCTGTAGCATAGAGATTCATATTCACTTGTCCATATAAGCATTGAGTAACATTTACTAAAATTTTACCCATTTTGTTGGCTTCTTCGACCAATTGAGAGAACCATTCCTTAGAAGGAGCATTTCCTGCTCCGTATGTTTCTATAATTACCGCTCTGGTCTCAGGACCGCACAAAATATTTTTTACCATTTGCGGAGTGATGCCGGGATGAATTTTAAGTATAGATACTCTTGTATCCAATTCTGCATTTACTATAAGGCTCTTATTATAACTCTCAGGATATCTTATATATTTCGTGTTGTATTTTATATTTATTCCTGCTTCCGCTAAAATAGGAAAATTAGGAGAGCTGAAAGCATTAAACCCTTCTGAATTTATTTTTTTTGTCCTGTTTCCTCTCATCAATTTGGAATCAAAATAAATGCAGACCTCAGGTACTACGGCCTTTCCTTCTTTATCTTTTGCAGAGGCGATCTCTACGGCTGAAATAAGATTCTCTTTCCCATCAGTACGAGGCACTCCTATTGGAAGTTGGCTACCTGTGAAAATAACAGGTTTGCTTAAATTATCTAACATAAAACTCACTGCAGATGCAGAATAGGACATAGTATCGGTACCATGCAAAATTACAAATCCGTCATAATCGTTATAATTATCGGCTATAACTCCTGTTATTGCTTGCCAATGTGTCGGTTCAATATCTGATGAATCTATAAGCGGAGAAAAAGTATATGAATCTACTTTGAATGCGTATTTCCCTAATTCCGGCACTTCCTGCAAAATCTGATCGAAATCAAAAGGTTTAAGCGTCAAATCGGTAGGATCTTGTTTCATTCCGATTGTCCCTCCCGTATATATCAACAGGATGGAAGATTTTCCTGATTTCAAATTGCTATGTGTCATAAATTAAATAATTTAATAGCATTTTGCGTAGTGGCATCCGCCACTTCCTCTATATCGATGCCTTTTTGGTCGGCAATTTTTTGAGCCACAAAAGGAATGTATGAACTTTCATTTCTTGTACCTCTGTGAGGTACAGGAGTAAGGTAAGGCGAATCCGTTTCCAAAACAATATGACTCAAAGGAATTTGTTTTATATCCTCAGCTATGCTTGCTTTTTTGAAAGTTACGACGCCTCCTATTCCTACATACCAATCTCCATATTTTTGCAATCTCATAAATGTTTCATAACTGCCACTAAAAGCATGCATATTACCTCTTAAACCTAAGTGTTTGCAATCTTCCAAAACTTTGAAAAAGTCATCTGTGGCATCCCTTAAATGTATATTTACAGGTAAATTCATTTTTGCTGCCAATTCGAATAGCCATCTCAATGCTTCCATCTGTTCTTTGGCGAAATCTTTAGATGTATGATAATCAAGACCTATTTCCCCTATTGCAACGATCTTTCTATCCTTGTATTGAAGCATTAAATCTATTTCTTTTTGCCATTCTGAATTTACAGACTCGGGATATAGACCAAGCATAGGATATAAGACTCCCTGATACTTATCAACTAAATTAAACATCGCTTCTCTTTCGTTACTGTCTATATCGGGATGAATCATTTTTTCAACACCTGTCTCCACGGCTCTATTGATTACCGTATCTTCTTCTCCCATAAAAGCTTCATCAACAAAATGCGTATGTGTGTCTATAAATTTCATATAATCTTTTCGGAATTCCAAAATCTATTCAAATATAACTGTATAAATACGAACATCAAAATAAACGACATACTTTATCTGCTTTTATGAATAATCCTGCAACGTTGCAACAAATCTATTTCTATAAATCCGTCATATCTCATCATCTCTGATGTAGAAGAAACGACATTGTAAGGTATATCGCATATGTTGCTTATTTCATCGAAATTCAATTCTTTGTACTTTTCTAAAGTCTTTATTATTATTTCTATATATGTTAAAATCTCCGGACTTGTCTTTGAAACATAAAAATTAATAATCGATTTTTTATAATCTATATGCCTCTTTTTAGAAATACGTTGTCTGCCGATTAATTTTAAAGCATCACTGATAGAAGTAATAGGCAGAGCCAGATTTTGTTTAATAAGCTGGTTGCATCCTTGAGAAAGCATATCATCTGCTCTTCCCGGGAGTGCAAGTACAGGTCTGTTATAATCAAACGCCATCCCTGCCGTAAGCATACCGCCTCCTTTGATTCCTGATTCTATTAAAATAGTAGCTGAACTCATTCCTGCTATGATTCTGTTTCTTCGAATGAAATTGATTTTTTGCAGGTTTGTATTATATGGATAATCCGTAATGATAGCACAACCGGGAGTATCAGATATCTTTTCAGCCAAATTTTCATGAAATCTTGGATAGATCTTTTCAGGTCCTGTAGCCATTACTGCTACGGTAGGAAGATTATTCTCTAAAGCAACTTTATGTGCAATATAATCCGTACCGAAAGCAAGACCGCTGATTATTAAAGGTGTCTTTCCGGTAAGCGCGAATTCTTCTATTATTTTTGTAGTCCATTCTTTACCATAATAAGTCAAATCACGAGTACCTACTATTGCAATAGGAATATCATTATTAAACACTTCATTTGGAGAGGAAATACCTTTAAAATACAGACATAGAGGGCGGTCTTCACATTCTTTCAATAAGGCAGGGTAAGAGTTATCATTTAATGTAATAAATTCTCCTCCTGATTTGCGGTGTTCTTCAATTTCTTTTGAGCAGGATTCCAATAGTTGGTTTGAAATTTGTTCCGTATATTTAGAATAAATACCTAGGAGTCCTTCCAAATCTTTTTCCGACAATTTAAATACCTCTGCCGCAGATCCTATATGCTCTATTATTGAAATAGCCGTTTTAGGTTTGAATCCGAATATTTTATTAAGTGCGCAAATACTGATTCTCTCTTCTTCTGTTTCTTTCATCTCATTACTATTTACAAGCAACGCGAAGATATTTCAAATAATGAATAAATCTGCCATTCTTAAATTTAGATTGGCAGATTTATATGTTTTTTATGTATAAAATTACGTTTCTTATCAGATAATCAAAAGAGCATCTCCATAAGGTCCGAATTTATATCCTTTTTCCAATGCTTCCTTATACGCATTCATTACGTTATTGAAACCTCCGAAAGAAGCCACAGACATCAACATTGTAGATTCCGGTAAATGGAAATTGGAAACGATTGCATCGGGAATTGAAAACTCGTAAGGAGGAAAAATAAATTTATTCGTCCATCCGTCAAATGGTTTGATTTCACTTTTAGTGGTAACGTATGTTTCCAAACCTCTCATGCAAGTGACTCCTACCGCAAGGATTTTATGTCCGCTTGTCTTCGTTTTGTTTATTTGATTGGCACTTTCTTCAGAAATGATAAGTCTTTCGGAATCCATTCTATGCTTTGAAAGATCTTCAACATCCACTCTTCTGAAATGCCCTATGCCCATGTGCACTGTTATGAAAGTTTTATTTATATCTTTCAAAATCATTCTGTTGAATAACTCTCTGCTGAAATGTAGACCTGCTGCAGGAACGGCAACTGCACCTTCTTCTTTTGCAAAAATTGTCTGATAATTTTCTTTATCCTCAGGAGTTACTTCAGGTTTTACCCATTTAGGCACAGGAATCTCTCCCATTCCGAATAATACTTCTTTGAACTCCTCATATGGCCCATCATAGAGGAAACGTAATGTCCTTCCTCGAGATGTAGTATTATCTATTACTTCCGCAACCAAACTTTCATCCTCACCGAAATAAAGTTTATTACCGATACGTATTTTCCTTGCGGGATCCACTATAACATCCCAAAGACGTTGTTCTCTGTTAAGTTCTCTTAACAAAAAGACCATAATATCCGCACCTGTTTTTTCTTTTTTACCATAAAGACGCGCAGGAAATACTTTAGTATCATTTAAAACGAAAATATCGCCCTTCCCGAAATAGTCTATGATGTTTTTGAACATTTTGTGTTCTATTTCTCCGGTTTGTTTATGCAAAACCATCAATTTGCATTCGTCCCTCCATTGAGGAGGTTCAGAGGCGATGCTTTCTTTCGTTAGTGTGAATTGAAATTGTGAAAGTTTCATTTATTATTCAATAAAATATATGATATTCTTTATTTATACGGTTGGTAATTCAAATAAGTTTCAAGAGAATTACAAAATCAGATTTTAGCCTCTCGGAATACTTCCATAATAGATGGAAATGTATTTTTTAAGAAAGGAGGCAGACTTGTTTTCGATACCCATGCTGCCTTCATTATATCTTCCTCACGTTGCGGCGTTAACTCGGGCTGCTCATTATAATACATTTCATACCACCATGTATGTTTCAAATGCCAGATGCCATCTCGTTTATAGCAATGATCAGTAACGGTAATCAAATCTCCCAATGTAAGATTGGTGACACCGGTTTCTTCTTCAACCTCTCTCAACGCTGTTGTCTCCATACTTTCTCCCTTTTCTCTGTGTCCTTTCGGTAAGTCCCATAATCCATTCCTTTTTATCAACAGAAAATCACTTCTCTTATTGATTACCAGACCGCCTGCAGCCTCTACCTCCTTAAATTCCGAACATAAACGCTTATATGTTTCCTCTAAATCATCAGTAGGAATGTAAGTCCTTAAAATCGTGTCCGATATCTCAAACATATTCACGATAGTACGTATGTCGAATTTATCTTTAATCAAAAATTCGACTGCATTCGGGTCTGCCAAAGTCGGTTCATCCGGATTTGTAAGGATAATACATCTGTTCTCGAAATATATCCTGTGCATATAATTTGAAATTTCTTAACTTTGTAGAAAGTGCAAATTTATAAATTTTATTTGTTAACATTATGGAAAAGACAGATAGAAAATTGGCTTCGGCTTTAATGGACATAGGTGCAGTCCTGTTAAGACCTGAGAACCCTTTTGTATGGGCTTCAGGCTGGCATTCGCCTGTATATTGCGATAATAGACGTATTTTATCTGATCCCGCTTTGAGAAAATTGGTTGCCTCTCGGCTTGCAGAAGTCGCTAAAACGGAATTTCCGGATGCTCAAATCGTGGCGGGAGTAGCGACAGGGGCTATTGCGCACGGAGTTTTAGTGGCGGATTTGCTCGAAAAGCCATTCGTATATGTACGTTCAAAACCCAAAGATCACGGAACAGGTTCGCAAATAGAGGGAGTACTTCCTAAAAATTCAAAAGTTGTAGTAATAGAAGATCTTATTTCTACAGGTATGAGTAGTCTTGCCGCCGTTCAAGCTTTACAGGATGCAGGTGCAGAAGTACTCGGAATGGTAGCAATTTTCACTTACGGTTTTGATGTTGCAACTGAAAAATTTAAAGACAAGAATTTAAAATTAGTTACTCTTTCCAATTACAATGTCCTTATTGACCTTGCGTTGGAAAGAGAAAAAATAAAAACATCGGAATTGGAAAAGTTAAATGAATGGAGAAAATCTCCGTCAACGTGGAATGTAAAATAACTATATATGTCGGAACAGATTAAAAGCAAACATGTTATTGTATCGCGTCCTCCGTATGAATTGTATATGGCATTTGCAGATATGCGCAACTTTTTGCAGTTTTTACCGGAAGATAAAAAGAAAGATATAATAGCTGATTATGATAGCCTTACCGTTACTGTACAAGGTTTTAATGTCGGCATTAAAGTGTCAGATAGAATACCTTATTCTAAAATAGAATTGAATGATAATGGCGCTCCTTTCTCTTTTAACATATCTATTCATTTCGATGCGGTTTCGGATAATTCCGGAAAAACGGATTTTTATATAGAATTTAATGCAGAACTTAATCTTATGATGAAAATGATGTTAGGTTCAAAACTGAAAGATGCAATGGATAAGATTGCAGATGGGCTTGCAGCGGCATCTGAAGGTCGTTTACCGGAAGGGGTAGACCAGTCCGTGCTGGAACAATTTAAAGATAAATTCAAGAACCGGTAATGGATAGCATTGATAACGGGCAGTTTCGTTCACTACTCTGTGAGGCTGTCGGTGCACATAATGCTTGTATTGTGATAGATGCTCTTCAAGAGAGTGCATCGGTTTCTGTTCGTATCAATCCGTTTAAGTATAAAAATAGTCATTTCTGCTTAAATACGACTTGCGATCTTCCAAGTTCGAATTGCGAGAGTTCTCTGTTTGGAGATATAGCGGATGGGGGAGTGTCTTGGAATGAGGATGCTTTGTTTTTGAAGGAAAGACCTGTTTTTACTTTGGATCCGCTTTTCCATACAGGGCTTTATTATGTTCAGGATTCTTCTGCTATGTTTCCGGGGTGGGTGTTGGGAAAAATTTTGAGTGAGGGCGGATATGTAGGCTTATCCGGAAGACCTTTTCGCGTGTTGGATTTGTGTGCGGCGCCGGGCGGCAAAACCACTGATATATCAGTGGTTTTAAGAAAGTTTTTCGGAGAAAACTTTCTTGCGGTTTCAAACGAAGTTATGAAACCGCGCGCCCGCGCCCTTGCCGACAACGTAGCCGTTTGGGGAGACCCGAACGTCCTCGTAACAAACCTCGATCCCTCAGCTTTCTCCGGCTTACAAGGCTACTTCGACCTCATTATCGCAGACGTCCCTTGCTCAGGCGAAGGCATGTTCCGCAAAGACCGGGTTGCAGTAGCCGAATGGAGCAAAGATACCGTAGACCTGTGTGCTGCACGACAAAAAAGAATTATCGGTGATGTCTGGAACGCATTAGCTCCGGAAGGTATCCTGATCTACTCCACCTGCACATTCAACAAATACGAAAACGACGATAACGTAGAATGGATAGCCAAAACATTGGGAGCCGAAATTTTAGAAATCAAAGAAGTAGACAAGTCGGTATTTAAAACTCAATACGGTTTCTCATTGCTTCCCGGTTTAGTCCGAGGAGAAGGACAATATTGCTCCGCATTAAGAAAAACGGGAGGAAATAAATTCAATAAAGTTCTTCAATCTAAAAATAAAAAAAGTAACCTTAATCAAGACTTCCATTCTCTTATTAATATAGAAGCTGAGTTTACACTTAAATCAGATAATATAATAGCAATTCCTAAAGTCATTTCTGAAGAATGCCGTGTATTGGAAGATTTAAGACCAATAAGATCAGGAGTAGCCATAGGGCAAGTTAAAGGGAAAATTTTAGTACCTGATTCTGACTTCGCTCTATCATACATTATAAAACAAGGAGCATATCCTACTTGCGAAGTAGACAAAGACACAGCAATCGCATTCTTGCATAAAGACACAATAATACTTCCTAATTCTGAAAAAGGTTATTTGATAATAAAATACAAAGATTATCCTTTGGGATTTGTAAAGAATTTAGGTAATCGTTGCAACAATTTACACTCTCTCAGCAGGCGTATAAGAATGGATATTTAAGCATCATTTTTATGCCTGTATTTGTGTAATTCCCAAGAATTAACAATGTTTTGCCAAAGGCTGTAAAATCCTCCGGCTACAGAAGTTACAGGAGTTAAAAATGAAAATCCAAGCCAAATAAGAAATCCCGTATTTTTCTGACCGAATGCTTGTCGAGACGTAATACCTTGAGATTCGCTATATTTATTCCCTATTTTACTTCCAAAAAAGAATTGCAATAGGCAGCACAGAAGGGACATGACTCCTATCAAGATAACCGTTAAGAAATTTATCTTGCTGTATATTAATGATAAAGTGGAAAGTATCAAAGCAAAAGTAAGGCTGATACTCAAAATGTAAAATGCCCAATGAGAATATCTTACAAGTGTCTCGTGTACTTTCTTCATCGTATATCTTATTACCCAAGCTCCAATACAAGGCAAAATCAAAATAGGAAAGATCTTCCTTACTATTGCGAAAAAGTAACTCTGAAAATTCATACTTTCAGAAGGATGTATTACAGGAATTACTGCAGGGATAAGTACTGCTGTTATACAGTTTATAAGTACGACATACGACATCGCACCGGCTAATTTACCGCCGAGTTTATCCGTGATAACTCCTGAACCGGATGCCGTAGGACAGATTATACAAAGCATAGCACACTCCAGCAACAATCTTATGGTATTGTGCTCCATTATTGAAATGATTATTGCAAGAATTACAAAAATGGAACATTGTGATATTAATACAAACAGATGCCATTTTTGAAGTTTCATATCTCGCGGAGAAACTCTTGTGAATTGCAGGAAGAGCATTAAACCGATAAGTATCGGTTGCGTTTCAGCCGAGAAACTTTTCAGACCCGCTTCATAAGGAGCCAATGCAGGAATAAAATGTACAAGAAGGGCTATTAATATGCCGGTTCCTATAGATACCATTAAAGCCCAATTCTTTAGAAAAACGATTGCACTTTTCATTTTATCATTCGTATTTCGATAATAATTTTCCGAAAAGTTTTTTTGCTATAGGGTCAGTAAGTTTCATACAAAGTCCTGTAAACAGAGCAAGTATCAAAGTTCCTTCTCTGATAACCATATTATCACCCTTTCCCCAAGGATTACCGAACATAATCAATGCAAATGCGCCTGAAAGAATGACAAGAAAAATATCAAAGCCAATCTTGGCATTGTTGAATTTGACTTTAAAAGTCTGTGAGATTGCCGCTACTGTCTGTTCTCCGGCAAGCATCCATGCATTGCCTATTACTTCAAGGCTGATTCCCAATGCTGTAACGATCACAGTAAGTATGCAAAGCCCCATTTTATAAGTGTATGTTAATGCCGGAAGTTTACTGAAAATCATATCTGAAATAGCGATCGCTCCATCTGTTAAAAGACCGAAAACCACAGCAGCCGGAATTTGCATTAAATATTGCACTTTGAATTTTTTCCCAAGCATTAATATCTGTGAGAGAATAAATGTCAAATGCAGCATTATGGTGTATTCTCCTACAGTAAATTTTGCATTCCAAAGATTCACGACATAAGTGGGACATGATATTGGAGCGGTTCCCAAATCCGATTTTATAGATAATGCTACACCGATTGCAACGAAGACCAATCCCAATGTCGCTACAAAATATCTTACTGAAATACCTAAAACTGTTGATTTCTTATTTTTCATAATCTTATAATATGCAATTTCCCGATATCCTCGGTACTTAAAAAACGGGTGCAAATATCGTACAAAATCATTAACTTTGCAATTTATGTTAATTAACATTAATGTTTTATGAAAAAAAGTTTCTTAATGATTGTTGCTGCTCTTTCTTTCGCAGCTTGCAATCAAAATTATGAGAAAGCATCTGTATTGGACTTGTCCAATTTGGATACTACCGTATCTCCAAAAGTCGATTTTTACAAATACGCTGTTGGTGGTTGGCAAGCAAAGAATCCTCTTAAACCTGAATATGCGCGTTTTGGTACATTTGATGCATTGCACGAAAATAATGTAAAGCGTCTTAATGATTTGTTTGCCGATATGGCTCAAATGAAAGCAAAACAAGGAACTATTGAGCAAAAAATTTCTGATTTATATAAAATGGGACTTGATTCAGTGAAATTGAATTCTGATGGAGCTGCGCCTATTTTGAAATATATTTCTAAAATCTATGATGCCGAAGATAAATCTCAATTGGTAAAAGAAATTGCAGATTTACATAGACATAATGAAAGCTCTTTCTTTGGCATATATGTATATGCCGATGCTAAAAATAGCGAAATGCAGGTACTTTATTTAGGTCAAAGCGGACTCGGTTTAGGGGATAGAGATTATTATTTGGATGCTCATAATAAAGAGATTAAAAAAGGGTATAAAAACTTTTTGGAAAAAATATTTACTCTTTCCGGTGTTAATAATCCAATGAAGGCTGCAGATAATGCTTTGTATGTTGAGGATAAACTCGCACAATATTCTTGGACTCGTGTTCAGCAGAGAGACGTAGAGGCAAGTTACAATCCAATGTCTTCTGAAGAATTATATTCTAAATATCCCGGTTTTGATTTTAAAATATATTTTGATGAGTTGGGCATTCCGGATCAGGAAAAACTTATTGTCGGAGAGCCGTCTTTCTTTGAGGGTTTTGCTGATTTATTCTACAGGACGGATTTGGCAGTATTGAAGGATTATATGGCAGGACAATTGATTCAAGGCGCTTGCGGTGCATTGAGCGATGATTTCTACGATGCTTCTTTTGAGTTTTTTAGCAAGCAACTTTCAGGTATACAGCAGAAAAAACCTCGTTGGAAAAGAGCAATGGGAGTACCTAATGGCATACTTGGTGAGGCAGTTGGAAAAATGTATGTAGAGAAGTATTTCCCAAGTTCTTCTAAAAAGCAGATGAAGAAACTCGTTGAAAATCTACGTTTTGCTCTTAGCCAGCATATAGATTCGTTGGATTGGATGAGTGATTCCACGAAAGTGAAAGCTCACGAAAAACTTGAAGGCTTTGTTGTTAAAATCGGCTATCCTGATAAATGGAAGGATTACTCTACTTTGAAGATTGATCCTAAAATCTATTATTATGAAAATTTGAGAGAAGCATCAGCATGGTATTCTGCAGATAATCTTTCAGGTTTAGGCAAACCGGTTGATAGAGAAAAATGGGGAATGACACCGCAAACTATCAATGCTTATTACAATCCTTATACAAATGAAATTTGTTTTCCGGCTGCAATTCTTCAACCTCCGTTCTTCTATCCTAATGCAGATGATGCTATAAACTATGGTGCTATCGGTGTTGTTATAGGGCACGAAATGTCTCACGGATTCGACGATCAAGGCAGGCTATTCGATGTTAACGGAAATATGAATAATTGGTGGACTGATGCGGATGCTGCTAAATTTAAAGAAAAAGCTGATGTTTTGGTAGCTCAATTTGATAAGATTGAAGTTCTTCCCGGCGTAAAGGCTAACGGTAGATTTACTTTGGGAGAGAATATTGGAGATCATGGAGGAATCAGTATTGCTTATACCGCATTGGAAAACTCTTTGAAAGGCAAGAGAGTACCTAAAATAGATGGATTTACTCCGCAGCAAAGATTCTTCTTGTCTTATGCTACAGTATGGGCTCAAAATATTACAGATGAATCAAAGGCAAGGCTTACAAAGTTGGATGTGCATTCTCTCGCTGAAAATAGAGTTAATGTGTCATTGAAGAATTTTGAAGCTTTCTTTAATGCTTTTGACATAAAAGAAGGTGATCCGATGTTTTTACCTGAAAAAGACAGGGTCCATATTTGGTAATTTGGCAGCTTTAAGTTTCATATCAAAACATTTGAATTTTAAAGGAAAGATGGCTATGATTTCAATAGCCATCTCTTTCCTTATAATGATAGTTTCAGTGTCGGTGGCTTCCGGCTATAGAGAAGAAATAAAAAATGGCATTTCGGCTATTTCCGGAGATATTAGGATTGAACCTTCATCGTCTGATTATCTTAATAATTCAAATAATATTATCATTTCATCATTTTTAATAGAAAGGCTGAATTCTTTAGATAACATATCTGAAATATCTCCTGTTATATATCGTGCAGGAATAATTAAGAAAGAAGATAATCTTCAAGGATTGATTTTCAAAGGAATAGAGAAAAAGGACAGTACTGCTTTTGGCGTTTCCGTACCTTCTAAACTTGCTGATTTGCTCGAACTGAAAAAAGGTGATGAATTTATTTCTTATTTTCCGGGAGAAAAAATCAAAGTAAGAAAATTTAAAGTTAGAGATATTTATAATGCTGTTTTAGAATCTGAAGATAAACTTGTAGTATATGCAAATATTTCAGATATGAGGCGGTTGAATGGTTGGGAAGGAGATAGGGCCTCTGCATTAGAGATATTTCTTAAGGATAATTCCAATTCTTCTAAATATGAAGCGGAAATCGGTAATCTTATTCGTTTGGATGAGAGAGGAGAGGAAACTGATTTAGTCGCAGTGTCTGCGGAAAGACAATATTTTGCAATTTTAAATTGGCTGGAGTTGATAGATTTCAATGTGTTGTTTATTTTGGCTCTTATGACAATAGTTGCCGGGTTCAATATGGTTTCAGGACTTTTGATTATGCTGTTCCAAAATATTTCTACAATAGGGCTATTGAAATCTTTAGGAATGACAAATAATAATATAGCTGCTGTTTTTCTCAAAGTGGCGTCCGGTATAGCGATAAAAGGAATAATTATAGGAAATATAATAGCTGTACTCTTGTGTGAGTTACAAAATAAAACTCACGTATTGAAGTTAGATCCGGATAATTACTTTATCTCCTTTGTTCCCATTAAATTGGATTTGCAATGGATAGCAACTGCTGATATTCTATCTTATATAGTTATAATGTTGCTTTTGTTATTACCTTGTTTGTTTATCTCTAATGTTGATCCTGCAAAAACCGTCAGGGTTCGATAGAAATTTCATTTAGAATAGAGTAGATTTTCATAATATTCTCTACATATGCAGTAGTTTCTGAATAATTAAAATTTATCATAGGCATTATAGAGCACAATTCTTTCCAAGTATGCTTGGTCGTACCTTTTTCTTCCGCAATCATAATGCAATCCATTATTCTGCTTGCTCCAGCATTATAGGCTGCCATTGTGAATTTCTGAAGTTCTATTTTATTCTTTGCGTATTTTCTGAATTTCCTTTGTAATTTTTTTAAATAAGCTGTTCCGGCTTTAATACTCGCTTCAGGGTCTATTATATCATCCCAACCATAATGATTTGCTGTTCTCGGCATTATTTGCATCATTCCCATTGCCCCCTTATATGAACGCGCACATATTGAGAACTTTGATTCTTGATAAATTAATGCAGTTAAGAGCTTCCTATCCCATTCTATTTGAATTGCATATCTTTTTATTTGTTCATCGTATGGACTTAAATGCTTATATTTCTCTTGTGTGAGACTTCTGCTTATCGGATTATAATTGGTTCTGAATCTTTTGTTTAATTCATTGTATTTATCGGTTTTGGAAAATTTTGAAAACCAATCGTTGATTTTTTTTACTTTTAGACGTTCCGTTTTGTTTACAATCCAGATGAAATCATCTCCTACAGGCGCCGAAATTAATAAATCCGAGGTGTCTATTGTATCTTTAGTATTTAGTATTACTATATCCGCTTTCTCATATTTAAGTGAATCTATGTAATTTTCTTTTGTTTGTGCAAGCAATATTTCAGGAGAAAAATCAGCATCTTTCGCAAATTCTTTCAAGAGTTCATAATTCAATCCCGGCAGTAAAGAGAATTTAGTTGAGTTTATTGCAATAACGCATTTTATATGTTTCCCTGCGAAGGATTTATGTGCAATCTTTTTATAAAAGAAATTTAATCCTATAGCGAATAGTAGTATTAATAGGATTGTAAATGGGTAGAATAATATTCTCTTTGAATTTATGCGTATCATAATCTAAGACCTCCGCTCATACCGGAACCTGCTTTTGAGGAAGCAGTAACGTGCTTATGGGGTTGTATATAGAAAGGCCAGAAAATACCGAGTTTAAGTGTCCTCTGGGTAATGATATGTCTGTCTGCACTGAAATAATCTGCTTTATCCATAGGCCATCCTTGTCCGGCATTCTCCATTTTTATGAATATGCAAGCTCTTTTCCATTGAATATTTGCAAAGATGTCGAAATAAGGATGGTTTCCATATGTGTTTTGATTTTGATTACAATATGCTCCTACTGCAGGATTCCACATAGGGGTGTAGTAACTTGTGTTGAAATATGTGTTTATCCCTATTTGGGCTTGCATAATATCCTTTTTTACATTGAACTGTATGTAGTATCTTAAATTTAATGCCAATAGAGGCAAAGGTAAGGATTCTTTGTCTGATGCAAGTTGGAGTAATATCCTGTTGTCCAAATGCAAAAATCCTATCTTAAAATTTTTATTTACTTCAGCTGTCAGAAGGCTGATCGGAGTTGAAGTTTGTTTGATATATCCTTTTTTATCATACATAATATGGTTACCAAGCAAAGAATATGCGATGTTTGCAGATAGTTTCCAATAAGGTATTTCCAATGCTGTTTTAAAAGTCGTTTGTGAAATTTTATTGAAATTGTTGTCCCATCGGTAGTGATTGGATGAGTAGTGCTGCATATAGAAATCAGGTTCGCTTAAATCTGTCTTAAATATTAAATTTAAAGAGATAGGAGAGTCTATTGCTTGTCTGAAAGGATAGAAATTGAATTTAAAATCAGCATTTACATTAAGGTTGTTGATTTCTCTTCCTAAAAATGTGTATCCGAAATCGGCATTCCAAGAGATGTATTTCTTTAGATATCCTTCTGCTCCTGCATATACATACATAGAGTTGCCCCAAACAGTGTTTTTATTTGTTAAGAATGTAGGATCGAATTTATACCAACTCATTAGTTTATTGCCTATCCCTACATTGATTTTGGAAATTATGGCATTGTCTGCCCAAGGTTGAAGGCGAAGGAATACCTTATTATCGAATTTCATTATTCGTGAGGAATCCCTTGTGGATGTCGGATGCAGATTGAAAGTGTTGTTGTAATAGGCTCTTCCATCGTTGTCTGTGAGAGAGATTTCGTCTGTATAAAGCCTTCTGAACACCGAGTATTCGCTACTATGACCTATAAATGCAGATGTGATATTTTCTTCTTCTCTCTGTGCTTGCGTTTTTCGCAGCGAATCCGCTGCGGTTGATTTAATTTCTGTGGAGTCTGTCGGAGCGGAAATTTTCTTCCTTTTAAGGAATTTAAAAGGAATCTTATATTGTTGATCTAAGAATACGGTGTGTTTGACGTATCTGTTTTTTGCATTGGACAGGTTTATATTGATTTCTCTGGCTTCTAAGTTGGAGTCCCAAATGGAACTGATGTCTTTCATCCCTCCGTTTTCGCCTTGAGAGAGCATATTGTAGATGTAACCTGAGTGCATCATATAGCGTTTGCCCAAGTAATTTGATGCCGCTACGAATGTTTTGTTTTTTGTTATTTCGTTTTGTAGCATACCTCCGGATCCGAATCTGTTGTATTCTAATGTGAAATTGAGTTCGGGAATTATGTTTTGGGAGGTGAAAATGCGTATGTTGTCGGATGCTTTATCGCTGTTGGCGAATAATGTCCCCCAATATGCCAATTCGGTGTATGGCGTTTTTGTATTGTACATCGAGAGCGATGATGGAGTGTAGGTCCAAGGTTCTGCGTATTGGTATAAAGGTACGCTTTCTTTGTATTCCCTTTCTATGGCATTGAATGTTTGAAGAGGTGAGCCTGCATTCCCCAACCATACGGCATTAACGTCTTTGCGTAAAAAAGGGTAATCGTGGTAGTAGTAGTTATAACTTGTATCTAAGTCCGTAAGGTTTAATTTATGGAAGTTCCTGTCGTGTGTCCATTTGATTACTCTTTTATATTTCATTGAGCCGGATACGGCGAAAGTCTCCCATATTCGTGGAGTAGCCTCTGTAATACTGTCTTTGGCTGCTTTTATACTATCCCTTCTTGCGAAGATGCTATCCATCTTATGCCTTTTGATAGGTATGGACTGCTCTAAATCATATTTTTTTCGTTCTTTTTTTGAAAGCGAAGAGTACCATTTATCGAATTTTTCTTTTGCTACTGTAGCTGAATCTTTGAAATAAAGTGAGTCGATTACGTGCCATTCTATGGTATCTCCTGATGCTTTCAGTGAATCTACCGTTTCTCTATGTGTGAATGAGTCTTTTACTGCCTTATAATATTTATATAAGAAAGGGTCGGAATATCTAAGACTATCGGGAATCTTTATGGAATCACGTTTTGCTCTTGCTGCAGAATCATCAAATTCTTTATGTATTATTATTCCGGAATTGTCGTATTTGTCATTGATTTTTAACTCCAAATCAAAATGCGTAACAATTTCTGACGTGTCTTTCGGCGCATTTCGATATGCTTCAAATTTATGATTTACGTCAGGTGTGATGGCTTGCGCTGCAGCCATCCCGACAAATATTGTCGGCAAAATTATATTCCCAAGAATATTTTTCATCAACTTACAAAGATATAAGAATTATTTTATCTCGGCAATGGGTGCATTTCGCTTTGAAAATAATGTTGTATAACTGTTTCCATTTCGATGAAATTTTATTAAGTTTGTAAAGATATGTTTTTAAAAAATAGAAAATGAGTAAAAAGTTTTTCATTATAGCCTTGATAATTGCAGTTACTACGGTTAGTTCTTTTGCCCAAGTGGCTTATTCGCTTCCACAGACGAGTATAAGTTTGGATGTTGAGGCTATACAAGAGGATTTCCATGCAGGTCCTTATGCAAAGTATGCGCATAAATATTTAGGTGTGAATGTGCGTTTGCTTGATGAGAAAACTTTTCAGTTGTCAAGTGTACAGATGACTTTTTATATAGAGGCGGATCATAGCAGGCGATATTTTGCCCCTGTTGATGCTTCTAATGATTTATTCCTTAAATTGACTTCACAGGGTCTGGTATCATCGTCAGGCAGCGAGGGTTTCGGAAGCGGTGTAGAGTGGCGTTTCCCGGTAAATTCTAAAGGTGACTTTACAAATAAAGGAGTGAATTACAATCTTAAATCTGAAGCGACTTCTCTTTATACGGCGGAAAAAGTGGCAATATTACAGGAAGTTACTATTGAAAAACCTTTGGAAATCAGAGCAAAAGAGGCTGCTGAAATGATATTCGAATTGCGTAAAAAGCGTATTCAGATTATTACAGGCGATACGGATGCGTCTTATGGTGGTGATGCTATGGGGGCTGCTATAAAAGAAATAACCCGACTTGAGCAAGAATATTTGTCGCTTTTTATTGGATATAGCGAGTATCGTACTCAAAAGAAAAAATTTGATATACTTCCTGAAAGAAATGCTCTTAAACAATTCTATGTCGCTTTCCGTTTGTCGGATACGGAAGGTCTTGTTACGCCGGAGAATGTTTCAGGCAAGCCTTATATTATAGAAATTGTACCGCAGACTATAGCAGGAGCATCTAAAGATGGTAAAGAAAAGTCTTCAAGGTGGGGCTATATTAATTACCGTATTCCGTCTATTTGTACAGTGAAACTTACTGATGGAGTTAATATGCTGATACAGGATCGTATCCCTGTATATCAATTGGGAAAGGATGAGGCAATGCCTATATATGTGAAATAAATATTAATACTATAAAGCTATGACTATAAAAGATTTAGAGCCTAAAATCGTATGGAATAATTTTTATGGTTTGACGAGAGTTCCGCGTCCATCCAAGCATGAGGAAAAGGTGCAGCAGTATCTTTTGGATTGGGGAAAGGAGCATAATGTGGAGACCTTAAAGGATGAGACAGGTAATATTATTATGCGAAAACCTGCAACTCCGGGTTATGAGAAGCGCAGAGGCGTTATTTTGCAAGGGCATATGGATATGGTACCTCAAAAAACGACTGAAAGTACGCATAACTTCTTGACGGATCCTATTGAAACGAAAATTATCGGTGAGTGGGTAGGAGCAAATGGTACTACATTGGGAGCTGACAATGGTATAGGTGTTGCTCTCGCTTTGTCCGTAATGGAGGATAAATCTCTTAAACACGGACCTATAGAAGTATTGATTACATATGATGAAGAGACCGGTATGACAGGAGCGGATAAGCTTAAACCCGGTATGTTTAAAGGTGATATTTTCCTTAATTTGGATTCTGAAATGGAGGGTGAATTGTGTATAGGATGTGCGGGTGGTTTGGATGGTATTGCTGATTTTGAGTATACTACCGTTGATACTCCTAAAGGATATTCTGCATATACTATTTCGGTCAAAGATTGTTCAGGAGGACATTCTGGAATGGATATCAGTCTTTACAGAGCCAATGCCAATAAAATTCTTGCCCGCGTGATTCTTCCTTTGATTGAGAAATTTGATGCAAAAGTTGTTGATATAAAGGGTGGTAGCCTTCGAAATGCAATCCCTTATGCAGGGGAAGCAGTGGTTTTGTTACCGGACAGTAATATAAAAGCGGCAACGGAGACAGTGGAGAATATTTTTAAAGAAGTAAAGGAAGAACATAAATATTCTGATCCTGATTCAAAATTCCATTTTGAAAAAGATAGGGAAACTCCTGCTAAATATATCGAAGAAACGGTAATAAAGAAAGTAATTAAAGCCATTCTGGCTTGCCCTAATGGGGTATTTAGAATGAGTGATTCTATGCCGGGGCTTACTGAAACTTCTACAAACCTTGCAATTGTGAAGTGCGAAAACGGACATATCATAATACATTCTTTGATGCGTAGCGCAGTAGATTCTTCAAAAGCATTTTTGGCAGAGCAAATGCGTGCCTTATTTGAACTTGCAGGTGCGAAATTCAGTACGGTGGGAGGATATAACGGATGGACTCCTAAACCTGAAACTCCTGTTTACAACACTGTTAAGGAAGTCTATAAACAACTTTTCGGAGAGGAGATGAAAGTGATAGCTACACACGGAGGATTGGAATGTGCTTTGTTGGGAGCAAAGTATCCTAATTGGGAGATGGTGTCTATAGGACCTACTATTGTACATCCTCATTCTCCGGATGAGCGTGTGAAAATAGATACTGTAGCTAATGCTTGGAAGTTCTTAGTCAAACTTTTGGAAGCAATTCCTGAAAAGTAATACTTGGAAAGACGAATTTTTATTATTATCTTTGCAATCCTTTTGTAGCGTCTTACGGCTCAATAGGATTGTAAATTTTTTATAAACAAATAATTACATTATGGTAAAACAGTACGAAACCGTTTTCATCGCAACTCCCGTTTTGTCTGAGGCTCAGATGAAGGAAGCGGTTGCTAAGTACACTGGCTTCATCAAAGAAAATGGAGGCGAAATTGTGTACGAAGAGGATTGGGGATTGAAGCAGCTTGCTTATCCTATCCAACACAAAACATCCGGATTCTATTATTTAATAGAGTTTAAGGCTGAAACATCTTTTGTGGATATGCTTGAGACACAGTACAAACGTGATGAGAGAATTATCAGATTCATCACCGTATCTCTTGACAAGAATGCTGTGGAATATGCAGAAAAGAGAAGAGCAGGTAAAGGCAAAAAAGTTGCTGCTACAAGTGAAGTTAAATCAGAAGAATAATCGGAGGATTTGAATATGGCACAGAATGATAATGCACAAAATGGAGAAATCCGTTATCTGAACCCTCCTGCAGTAGAGGTAAGAAAGAAAAAATACTGCCGTTTTAAAAAGGCAGGAATTAAGTATATAGATTACAAAGATCCTGAGTTCTTGAAAAAATTCCTTAACGAGCAAGGTAAGATTCTTCCTCGTCGTATTACTGGAACTTCTTTGAAATTCCAAAGAAAAGTTTCTCAGGCTATTAAGAGAGCTCGTTCTCTTGCTCTTCTTCCTTATGTAACAGACCTTCTTAAATAATCAGGAGATAGTAATTATGAACATTATTTTGAAAAAAGAAGTTGCTAATCTCGGCTATGCTGATGATGTAGTAAAAGTTAAGACCGGTTATGCTCTTAATTATCTTATCCCTCAGGGGTTTGCAATTGCCGCTACTTCTTCTGCACTTAAGCAGTTGGAAGAGGTGAAACGCCAGAGAGCTCATAAAGAGGCTAAACTTGTGGATGCTGCAAATGCTTTGGCTGCAAAAATATCTGCTGTTTCAGTTAAGGTATCGGCTAAGGTTAGTGAGAATGGTAAGATTTTCGGTTCTATCACTTCTGCTCAGCTTGCAGAGGCTCTTGTTAATGCAGGTGTTGAGGTAGATAAGAAAGATATAACAGTTGTTTCAGAGAATGTTAAGACTGTCGGTTCTTATGAGGCTTCCGTTAAATGTTATAAAAATATTTGCGGAACATTCAAATTTGAAGTTATAGCTGAATAAGAAATATAACAATCAGATTAGTGCGGCTGCAATGGTATTGACTTTGCAGCCGTTCTTATTTTTATTTAGTTGCGTAGCAACTTTCTGCGCGTGAGCGCTAAATCTTAAAGTTGTTGATTTCTTTGTTGATACGTTCCAATATTTGTAGCTTTATGTTGCGAAGTTCTTCTGAAATATCGGCTTTGTAGTAGTGTGGATTGATGAGACGCCTTTCTGAGGGGTTAAAATGTGAGAGGGTTTCGCTATGGTATTGACGTTTTTCTTCTATGTTGTATGTCGGGGTGCAAATTTGTCCGTTTTGCAAGACTTGTTTTTGAAGTATCTTGAATTGGTAGGTGCCTGCTTCAAATGTTTTGAATTTGAAACGATCTTGTTCGTCGTAGATTGTGAATGTTGCGCCTGTTTCGATTTTAAGAACAGTGTTGTCGTTCCTGATACAGGTGACGTCTGCTTCGAAGTTGTCTTCCACTATGATACGGTATGTAATTTGGAAGCCGGGATTTATGAGTTTAATTGTGTCTTCGGAGCGTTTAAGAACAGGTTCTTCTCCGATTTGGACTAGTTTGTAAACGTTGCCGAAGCATGGGGCTTCTTTGCTTGTGGCGATGGCATCTCCGACACCGTAAGCGTCTATTTTTGCACCTTGTCGTTCTAAATCGCTGATTAGGTATTCGTCTAATGAGTTGGTAGCGAAAATTTTACAGTTTGTTAATCCGTGTTTGTCCAATATTTCTCTTACTTTCACCGAAAGATATGCAAGATCACCGCTGTCAAGGCGTATTCCATATCCGGGTGCATAGTTGTCGTCTATTCCTGTTTCTTTGAATGCTCTGATTGCGTTTAGAAGCCCGCATTTCAGGGTGTCGTATGTGTCTATGAGAAGGATAAGATTTTCTCCTTTGTGGGTGTTGATGTAGTCAATAAATGCTATATGTTCTCCTTCGACGCTGCTGCCGTAGGATGTGATGTAACTGTGAGCCATTGTGCCTGTGGCTTGTATGTCGTTGAGCGTACTTGTAAGGATGTTTGATGTGCTTTTACAGCCTGCGATTATTGCTGCTTTTGCTCCGAATGTTGCTGCCCAAGGTCCGTGTGCTCTTCTGGAACCGAATTCACTTACCGGTTTGTTAGTGGCTCTGCATACTCGGGAGGCCTTTGTCGCTACTGCCATCTGGTGATTCATTATGCAGAGTATAGGCGTCTCCAGGACCTGAGCTTCAATGAGTGGGGCTTCTACAGTGATTATAGGTTGGTTAGGAAATACGATTTCTCCTTCACGCATTGCATATACGTTGCCGGTGAATTGCATAGATGCCAAGTATTCTCTGAATTGCGCATATTCTTCTTCAGGGAGAAATTTTTTGTAGAAATCAGGTGTTTCTTTGCCTAATCCTGCTATCATCTCCAAGACTTCTTCTATTCCGCTTACCACAGCCCAGTTATTGTTTTCAGGGGCTTTGCGATAGAACATATTGAATATAGCGATTTGCTCTTGGCGACCTTTATCGTAAAATGATTTTCCCATTGTGTATTGGTATTTGTCTGAGCAATATGCGTAGTTCAGTTCCATAATCTTATAATGTTCAAAATGAATTCAAATATAACCTTTTTCCCGTATATTTGTAAGGATAATTTTCAAAACGGATATGCAGATGAAGCGTTTGGAGTCTTTATTTGAAATATTTGCCGGTCATAAGGCGGATTTTTATAAGGAATTTACGTCTTCCGGTAGTAATAGGCGTTATTTCAGAATAAAAGACAGAGGTAATTCTTTTATAGGCGTTATCGGTACTTCAGATAAAGAGAATAGGGCTTTTATAGAGTTGTCTAAGCATTTTTTATCTAAAGGAATCAATGTACCTGAAATATTTGCAGTTAGTGAGGATGGGATGTGTTATATCCAGGAGGATTTGGGAGATATTTCACTTTATGATGAGATTAAATGTGGCAGGGAGAGCGGAAATTATTCTTCTTCGGAGAAGGAGTTGCTCTTCAAGACAATAGCAATGCTTCCAAAGATACAGTTTGAAGGTGCTGAAGGTTTGAATTTTGATGTTTGCTATCCGGAATCATCTTTTAATGGTAGGATGGTGATGTTTGATTTGAATTATTTTAAGTATTGCTTTTTGAAAGTATCGGGTGTGGAGTTTGATGAGATATTATTGCAGGAGGATTTCGAAAGGTTGCAAAAAGATTTGTCAGAGATAAGTGCGGACGCTTTTATGTATAGGGATTTCCAGGCAAGAAATGTGATGTTAAAAGAGGGTAAACCGTATTTTATTGATTTTCAGGGAGGAAGAAAAGGTCCTTTTTATTATGATTTGGCCTCATTCGTATGGCAGGCAAAGGCTTGTTATGCAGATGATTTAAAGAAGGAGTTGATAGATACATACTTAGCTGCTCTAATGCCATATCTTAAAGTGGAAAGGAAGCTTTTTGATGAAAATTTTAGGCTTTTTGTGCTGTTCCGTACTTTGCAGGTATTGGGAGCATACGGTTTTAGAGGGTATATTGAGCATAAGGAGCATTTTATTTCGAGTATCCCTTTTGCTTTGGCAAATTTGCGTAAACTTTTGGAAATTCCTTTTATAAATTATCCTTATCTGAATGAGATATTGGTAAGATTGTCGCAGAAACTTGATTCTTTTATTGAAACCGATGATGGTCAATTGGAGGTCTCGGTTTACAGTTTTTCTTATAAGAAAGGTATTCCTGTGGATAGGTCTGGAAACGGAGGCGGTTATGTGTTTGATTGTCGGGCTGTCCATAATCCGGGAAAGTATGAGCGTTATAAGGGATTTACTGGTTTGGATAGGGAAGTGATTGATTTTTTAGAGGAGGATGGGGAGATATTATCATTTCTTTCTCATGTTTATAGGTTGGTAGATGCTCATGTTGAAAGGTTTATTGAGCGTAAGTTTACTCATTTACAGATTTGTTTTGGGTGTACAGGAGGACAACATAGGTCTGTATATTGTGCTGAAGATATTGCAGAGCATTTGGCATCTAAGTATAGCGTTCGGGTACGCCTTATACATAGGGAACTTGGAATAGAAAGGGAGGTTAGATGATGAATGCTATGATTTTTGCTGCAGGGCTTGGGACCCGTTTAAAACCCTTGACGGATTTTATTCCTAAGGCTCTTGTGGAAGTAAAAGGCAAGCCTCTGATTTATCATTTGATAATGAAATTGAAGGCGGCAGGAGTGAGTAAATGTGTAGTAAACGTTCATCATTTTGCGGATAAGATTGTTTCCTTTCTTGAAGAGAATGATAATTTCGGTATGGATATAATTATTTCTGATGAGAGAGAACTGTTGAGGGACACTGGAGGAGGAATAAGGTATGCCGAGCGTTTTTTATCTGATGGAGGTCCTTTTCTTGTGCATAATGTGGATATTTTATCTAATTTGGATCTGAATTATTTTGAAAAGAGGACTGATTCAAAGGCTTTGGCAACTATTTTAGTGAGTGATAGGAAGACCAATCGCTATTTACTATTCGATGCTAATATGAGACTTGTCGGATGGACAAATATTGCTACAGGAGAATTGAAAACTCCTTTTAAAGGTTTGGAGCTCGGTACTTGCAAGGCGTTGGCTTTTTCAGGGATTCATATTATTTCTAATGATATTTTCAGAGTTTTTGACGAAATAGAGCAGTTTCCGTCTGATTTTCCGCTTTATGCTGCAGACGGTTCTTTCGCCTTTAAGGAGCCTTTAGGCGACAAATTTTCCATTGTGGATTTTTATTTGCGCGCCTGTGCGCGCTATAGCATTTCAGGTATTGAACAAGATGGATTAAAGTTGTTGGATGTTGGTAAACCTGACAGTTTGGCTATGGCAGAGAATTTCTTGTCTTTATAGAGAGGCGTTTTCTATTGTTTTGAAGTTGCCTTGTTTTGATTTTAGAGGTACTCGTTTGATTGTCATAATCGTCCAGCCTACGGTTATAATGCTGATAATAAGTAGTATAATGTAGTAGGGATGTGGGATTATTTGGTAGAATGATTGTAATTCTTCTGCCGTATCTATTTTTGACATAAGCAAAGAGAATGTGTTGTTAGCGAAATGCATTAGTATGGTGAACTTTAACGAGCCTGTTTTGTAGTAAACATAACCGAAAAACAGTCCTAAAAGGAATGCGGGAATGGCTTGCCATAAGTTCATATGAATTAGGGCAAAGAAAATAGCAGATAATGCTATCGCTAATGCAGGAGGCATCGTAGCCCCTTTTTTGTTTTTATGGTGTAGAAGACCTCTTAATACGATTCCTCTGCAGAACCATTCTTCGAAAAATGGGGCAAAGATGCATACTGTTATAAATGAAATCCAGAACTTGCCCATAAGCATACTTTTTAGTAAATTCTCCATCCATTCAGGCATTGGAGGAAGTATAAGGCTTATCGGCTCAACTATTATTGAGGATGATATTGTTGCTATGATAAGTAATAATCCAAGGCTCAAGCCTTTTTTGATATTTGTAATAGGACTGTCTAATACATATCCTTTTGAGAAAAGACTGTTTTGGTTTCCTTTATATGCTACATATATCATAGGAGGAATGAACATTACAGGGTAGGATATTAGAAAGCCATATTCTTTCATTATATCATCACCTGCTAATGCCAAAGGAAGACTTGCAATGTTTCCAAGTATTACTCCAATGAACATTAGGACAAGCATCATTAGCATACCGCCTATTCCCGGGGTATAGAAAGCATGACTTTCAAATAGTCGATAGTTCTTTCCTTTCATTCGTTCTTTATTTGTAAAGAGGAGAAGGGTAGATTCCCTTATCTGCTAATTCTTGAAATTTTGCTACTACTGCGGGTCTGTCTTCTTTGTATGTTACGCCGAACCAACGTGATGGAGTAGAGAGTATTTCGCATTTGGCAGTCTTACTTTTTATCATTGTATCGACTGCGAGAGGTATGTAAAATTCCTTTTTAGGTTCGTTGATATTTTTAGATAAGAAAGAATCGAAGACTTGTTCGGATTTTTCAAAATAGTCAGGAGTAAATCCCCACATGTTCATAGAACAGAGCGCTTTTGCTTCTAATGTTATATGTTTTTCTCCTGTTGTAGAGTTGTCTCCATATACCTTACCATCTTCTTCTACCCCTATATTCAGGTGTTCGACAATATCTGTTAGATGTTTGTTGTTATCATATGAGCAGATACCGCGAGATACTTTCCCGTATTCTGATAAAGTGCGATCTAACTCAAAACCTATAATGGAGTATGTATCTTTTTGATTCTGATGCTCTTTCAGCCATTCTCCAAGTATGCGAAATGATTCTTTTCCATAATAGTCATCTCCGTTGATGACTGCGAAAGGTTCGTGTATTACGTCTTTTGCCATCAGTACTGCGTGGGCTGTACCCCAAGGTTTTTCCCTTTCAGGGTTCATTGTGTACTTTGTAGGTATCTTGTTTAACTCTTGTGTTACAAATATAAACTCTAAAGGAGCGCCATCTATGCATTTTACTCCTTTGTATTTCTCCTGCACGGTCTTTTCGAATTCTTCTTTGAAATATTCGCGTACGATGTAGACGATTTTACCGAATCCGGCTTGCACAGCATCATATATTGAATAGTCGATGATTGTCTCCCCGTTCGGACCGACGCCGTCCATTTGTTTTAGGCCGCCATATCGGCTTCCCATTCCTGCTGCAAGTACTAATAGTGTTGGTTTCATAGTGCTATTTTATTTTTTGTTAATTGCAAATTTAATGATTTTAAATATAAATTATATTGTATTTTTTGTGTTTTGTAAAACGAAAAAGATGCTTAATTTTGTGCAGCAAAATTTTTCCGATTTAATGAAATTTAAAGATTTATGGAATAGGGATAATGATGGCGATAAAAAGGAGCAACGCTCATTTTTACGTTGTGCCATTGTTGCAACATCGCTTTTCTTGATATTCGTATGTTTTGTCAGTACGGATAATTTGTATCATTGGGCGAAGGCAAAATTTACTATTTATCGTCAAGAAAAGCGTATTGAACAGTATAGGCGCGAGATTAGTGAGATGGAACGTAAGATAGATATGCTTTCCAACAATCGCGATTCATTGGAAAGATTTGCTCGTGAGAATTTTAATTTTGCTTCTCCGGGTGATGATATTTTTGTATTGGACGAGGATTAATATCCTGTGTAATTCCAAGGAGCAATAGACTTTAATTCTTCTTTTACTTTTTCCGGTACTTCGAGTTTGTCAATGAATGATTCTATTGCTTCAAAATTTATAGCTGCTCCTGTTCTTGTCAAAGATTTAAGAGCTTCGTAAGGTTTCGGATAACCTTCCCTACGAAGAATTGTTTGTATACCTTCTGCAACTACAGCCCAGTTCCTTTCCAAATCAGCGTGTATAGTCTGCTCATTTAGAATAAGTTTGCCAAAACCTTTTTTGAGAGAAGCAAATGCTATTAGACCGTGTGCAATAGGTACTCCTATATTCCTTAATACTGTAGAATCTGTAAGATCTCTCTGTAATCTTGAAATCGGTAATTTCATAGATAAGAACGTAAAGATGGCATTTGCCATACCTAAATTGCCTTCTGCATTTTCAAAGTCAATAGGATTTACTTTATGTGGCATTGCAGATGAGCCTACTTCATTCTTATTTACTTTTTGGCGGAAATAATCTATTGAAATGTATGTCCAAATATCTCTTGATAAGTCTATTAGGATGGTGTTAATACGTCTTAATGCGTCAAAAATCGCGGCGATATTGTCATAATGTTCGATTTGCGTTGTAGGGAAAGATCTTTTAAGACCTATTGAATTCACGAAATCTTCTCCGAATTTTATCCAATCAATATTCGGATATGCTACTTTATGTGCATTCATATTTCCTGTTGCCCCACCGAATTTAGCCGGAAAACGTAATGCAGACAATTGACGTACTTGCTCTTTAAGTCTTACTGAAAATACTTGAAATTCTTTACCTACTCGTGTCGGAGATGCCGGCTGACCGTGAGTCCTGGCTAACATAGGAATATCTTGCCATTTAAGCGAATATTCATCTAACTTTTCTATAATTCCATTTAACTCCGGAACATAAATATCCTCTAAGGCGTTCTTGAGCATTAAAGGAAAGGCCGTATTGTTTATGTCTTGAGATGTCAAGCCGAAATGTATGAATTCACTTTTTTTATCGTAACCTAATTCCTGAAATTTTTTCTTTATATAGTATTCTATAGCCTTTACATCGTGGTTCGTAGTTGCCTCTATTTCTTTTACTTCTTCTGCCTGTGCTTCTGTGAAACAATCATAAATGTTTCTTAAATCCTTGTAAAATGCTTCTTTATCTTTTGAGAGACCTTTGAGTTGTGGCAGAGGAATTTCACAAAGAGCGATGAAATATTCTATCTCTATTCTTATTCTGTATCTGATAAGGGCGTATTCACTGAAATAACTTTTCAGTATGGATGTTTTTGAATTGTACCTGCCATCAATAGGGGATACTGCTGATAAAGAAGAAGTTGCCGTTATCATAAAAAATAATTTTACAGTGTCTCTACAAATTTAAGCATTTTGTCTAAAACGTGAAAGGATATTTACTGTATGTTGTAAATGTGTTCTATTACCAATCCTGATAAAGTAAATCCGAAAATAGCTGTTACAGAGGCGGTAGTACCGTTTATGCTTTGTTTGGATTCTGTATTTTCCGGCTTGTTTTTTCCTTTGTTTTGTAATACTTCAGCGTCATAGACACAGATAAAAGGGTGTGCCGGTAATGTTTTATTTTGTTTGAATTTTTTTCTCAATGCAGCACCTAAAGGACATCCTATAACGTCCCAGAATTCTGCTGTTTTTATTTTCAAAGGAGATATTTTCAATGCAGCTCCCATTGAAGAAAAGAAGACTGCACCACTTTCACACGCTCTCAAAATTAGATTTGCTTTATTGCTTAGACTATCAACAGCATCTATTATATAGTCATATTTGGATAACTCAAATTTTTCAGCGCTATCTTTCGAATAAGTGTCCTGTATAGCTGTAATTTCTGCATAAGGATTTATTTCCCGGAGTCTGTCTTTTAATACTTCTACTTTGGATTTTCCTATTGTCTTTGTCGTAGCCATCAATTGGCGATTGATATTGCATACCGTTACGTCATCAAAATCTACTATGGTCAGATTACCTATACCTGATCTTATTAAACCTTCAGCGCACCAACTTCCGACACCGCCAACCCCGAAAATAATTACTTTCGTATTGCTGAGTTTCTCCATCATTTCTTCTCCTACAAGGAGTTCCAATCTTGTAAAAATCTCGCGTTGGCTGATTTGATTATTCATTTTTAAGAAGGTTGTAAATTTTGATTGTTTGCGCTGCTTCTTTTACATCGTGTACCCTTAAAATATCTGCACCATTACATAAAGCAGAAAAATGCAACGCTTGAGTGGCAGGCAATGCCTCTTCCGGTGTGATATCGAATAATCTGAATATCATACTTTTCCTAGATACTCCTATTAATATTCTTTTATCAAAGCATTTGAACGTTTTTAACTCTTTAAGAAGAGAATAATTTTGTTCTATCGTTTTGGAAAATCCAAACCCGGGATCTAATATCCAGTCCTTAATTCCTGCCTTTTCTGCTTTCTTTGAAAAATCTTCGAAAAAATGAACGACAGCTGCAGTTACATTAGATAATCCCGTATTCGTATCTTCGTATTGGGTAAGGTTTTGCATAGTTTTAGCATTCCCTCTCATATGCATAGATATGTACTGCAATCCTAATCTCCCCACTGTATCCAGCATTTCTGATTTACCCGTTGTATGTATTGAGCCATTATCATCTTGCATCCCATTTCCACCGGTAACATCATTCACAATGAATGAACCTATTTCCGAATAAACTTTTTCTACTATTTTAGGGAAATATGTATCTACTGAAATTTTTATTTCAGGAAATTCTTTTCTTATGGTAGGAAGTATTTTCCGGAGGCGCTCCCATTCTATTTGCTCACCTACCGGGTCAGAACCGGGACGAGTCGAACAAGCTCCTATATCTATAATGCTTGCCCCTTCTTTTATCATTACCTCTGTACGGAAAAGAACTTTGTTAAAATCAGGTTGCCCCGAAACATCAAGACACCTGCTTTCAGCAAAATAGGAATTGTCCGTTAGATTGACAATTCCCATTATATCTATATCATGTTGATTGTTATGCATTTCAGTTCTTTGTATTGTCTTTGTCAAAAGCGGTATATTGAGAATTAGCGCTTTTGTATTCAGGAACTATCTGTTTCATAAGAAGGACCATTTCAGGAACTTGTACATTCTTTGCATAGTTCTCAAGCAGATTAAGGACTTCTACCGCTTTGTTGTAATCATATTCTCTTACTTTTGCAATCCTTATGCGTTCGTGGAAAGTCGGTAACGTATTCTCCGTATCGCTAAGTGTCTCTTCATATAATTTTTCTCCCGGTCTAAGTCCTGTATATTCGATTTTTATTTCCTTATCAGGAATGAACCCCGCCAATGTAATCATTCTCCGAGCCAGCGTATCGATTTTTACAGGTTTACCCATATCGAAAAGGTATATCTGCGTAGATGTTGCCATAGTGGCAGCTTCCATTACAAGTCTGCAAGCCTCCGGGATTGTCATAAAGAAACGGTTTATGTTGGGATGAGTAACTGTCAGCGGACCTCCCGCTTCAATTTGCTCCCTGAAACGAGGAATAACAGAACCATTAGACCCCAATACATTACCAAATCTTGTAGTTACGAAAATCGTTTTTCCCTCTTTCTCCTCCTGCTCTATTGCAAGCCCCAATGATTGTACATAGATCTCTGCAATTCGCTTTGTACATCCCATAATATTTGTAGGATTTACCGCCTTATCCGTAGAAATCATTATCATCTTTTCCACCTCATACTCCTTGCACTTATCCGCCACATTTTTAGTACCTATCGTATTCACTAAAATAGCCTCGCACGGATTCTCCTCCATTAAAGGAACATGCTTATATGCAGCTGCGTGGAAAACGACTTGCGGTTTGAACGTTCTGAATATATAATCCAGTCTCTTTGTGTGCCTTACATCCCCGATTATCGGAATAAAATCCAAATTATGAAATTTATCTTCCAGTTCAAGTCTCAAATAATGCATAGGCGTCTCGGCATTATCATAAAGAATCAACTCCTTAACCCCGAAACCTGCAAGATTTCTTACCAATTCAGAACCGATAGAGCCTGCTGCGCCTGTTACAAGGACAACTTTGTTTGATAAATTTGCTTTTATCAAATCCATAGAGATTTTTATTTCCTGCCTTCCAAGCAAATCCTCCACTTTTATCTCGCGCGGCTTTATAATGCTTTGTCCCTCTTGAAACTCATCCACATTCGGGATTATCAAAGTCTTTATTTTATTTAAATTACAATATTTGATTAGGTTCTCTTCCTCCTCTCTCGCTTCATTATCCTTCGCAAAAAGCAATGCATTAATTTCATTTTCTTTCGCTATTATTTTGAAATCCTCCACAGTCCTAAAACAAAATACAGGCAACTGCTCTATACTTGCGCCCTTTGTCTCATGTCCCTTCACAAGAAAACCCCTTATTTTGAAATGAGACGAATTTTTCAATCTTAAAATAGTCGCTACCGACTTATCCGAAATGCCATATACAAGCACGCTATCATACTCTTTCTTCTCATTTACCCTACTCAATATAGCCTCATAAATCACTATCATTATGATTCTTACACCTATAAGAGCGAAAAACGTAAGGAAAAAATCCAATAATATGATAACGCACACAGTATCGGAACACAAATCCGTAATCAGCAAACCCGCTAATACGAAAAGAGCCTTTATGAATGCTACAATTGAAAAGGGTATTAAATCTTTTATTCCCAAATGCCTGATTATAATTTTATAACACTTGGTTATATAGAGCATAAAAACGGATACTGAAGAAGACAGCGCCATATAAATCCAAAAAAACCGTCCGCTATACATCTTAGATGCTGCAAGGAGGTTCATAAATAAGATTAAAGATAGTGACGATAAAACTGAGATCAGAATATCCGCGCTGAATATCAATTTCTTGTTGAGGTATTTACTTTTAAATTCACTTATTTTTTGAGCAAACATATTGCGTATAATACGTATTATTAAATGATTCTTAATATAAGAATATGACTCACACAAATATAAATACCTTACTACAAAATTACAAGAAAAATAAATAAAATGATTTCAGATTTTTCCGAAATTTCCTTTTTTCATTACAAATTATTCCCCCTTTCGCATCCCTATCGGACAGCAGTAGCCTGCCCTCCCTCGGTCTGCTCAGGGAAAAGCCGCAGCCGCTGCTCGCGCCTGCTGAGATTTCAAGAAGAAGATTGGCAGCGGACACGAGCCGCTGACCAATCCCTCAAAACCATCGCGGTGCGGGAATCTTCTCCCGCTCCGCGACAGCGCCAATCCCCAATCTCGTTCTGCAGACAATAATAAAAGAAAAACGACAGTTAAATATTTATTTAACTGTCGAATATAAAAGTGGAGGTAAACGGATTCGAACCGATGACCCCCTGCTTGCAAAGCAGGTGCTCTAGCCAGCTGAGCTATACCCCCGTCTTTTCGTTTCTTTATGAAGAATAACTGCGTCAGACATCATCTTGTCGCTCCTCATAACCATTAGGTTACTGCGTCACTCCGCACTCGTCTTCCTTGTTCTTCTCCAAAATAAACTTCAAAGTCTCTTAAAACACTTTATGAAGAATAACTGCGTCAGACATCGCCTTGTCGCTCCTCATAACCATATTTCAAATAATATTCTTGCAAAGTTAAACTAAAAAATCAGTTCTGCAAATTTTTTTCTTCGATAAAGCAACAAACTGCCTACTTCACCACCTCTCTTCCGGAAGCACGCCATCCAATGATACCGCCATCCAGATTCACCACCTTAAAACCTGCCGCACTCAAAATCTTTGCAGCATTAGCGCTTCTGCGACCGCTCCTGCAATACACTCCTATCTTCTTATCACTACTCAAAACTTTCTGCACTTTAACAAGAAAATCACTATCAAGCACATCAATATTAACAGCTCCTGCAATATGGAACTCCTCAAACTCAGCAGCCGTCCTCACATCCAATACCGCAACATCCTTCTCCTTAATAAATGTCTCAAAATACGCAACATCAACATTCTTAAACTGCGACTGACCAAACGAGCAAGCCCACGAACACAAAACTCCGCACAAACTTGCAATTAACCTAATTGTTTTCATAATTATTTAAAAAATTCATAATATCATTTACTGCCGTTTTTGCTGAAACCACTGCCTCCACCACTGTTTTAGGTCCATACGCAAAATCACCGGCAATAAACACATTGCCACCGGCTCCATCAAGACCGACTTCTCCTAAAATCGAATAATCCACATTCTCGCTAATCGCCACAATCATACTATCGAAAGGCACCTCATAATCCGTCCCCTCCAACATCCTCGTCCCAACACTACCATCCTCACGAATAATATTCTCACACTTACGCATCACCACACAATCATCCAGCACTTCCACCGGAACCTCGAACAACACAAACTCCACACCCTCAGCCTTCGATTCCTCCACTTCAGACATATTTGCAGGCATATTTTCAAATCCCTTTCTATAATATACTATCGGCAGTTTTCCGCATCGAAGTACAGTCCGCGCAGCATCCATCGTAACATTACCGCCACCCACCACAAGCACCCTCTCGCCGAGCCTGTATGCAGACGGATTTTCCAAAAAATCAAGCGCATAAATCACTCTTTCGCTATCCTCACCGGGTATATCCAAACGACGTGGCATACCTGCACCGGTGGCCACTAATACCGCATCGAAATCAATCCTCAAATCCTCCAAATCCCGGATAAACTCACCGCCTCTGAACACAATTCCAAGTTCTTCAAACAGTCTCCCATACTCATTTACAAGACTCTTGTCCAACCTGTAAGGCGGAATTCCATAACGAAGCACGCCACCCGGTAACTCGTGCTTATCAAACACCGTCACTCCGAAGCCTTGTTGCTTAAGCAGAATTGCAGCCGTAATCCCTGCCGGACCTGCTCCCACAACTGCCACACTTTTTCCTCTTTCACCGCTTGCAGTCAAATTCAAGCCACGCAAATACTTCGTGGAAATCTCATGCTCGATCTCATGCCACCTTATCGGTAAACCCTTAGCATTCAGCACACAATGCCCTTTGCATAACTTCTGCCAATCGCAAACAACGCTTGTAATTGCAGACAATGGATTATTCTCAAACAATACTTCTCCTGCCTCTTCCAAACGTCCTTCCCTATACAAACGCATCGCCAACGGCACATCCGTATGTACAGGACATGCTTCACTGCACCTCGCCCTTTTGCAGAGCAAACAACGATCAGACTCAGGATTTCTCATATAGTTTCAAAAAGTCCCTGCAAAGTTGAAAATAATTTCCCAAATTTGCATAATAAAAGCAAAAATATGAAATTACAAACCCCCATAGAAATACAGAAAAGCAAAAGCCCAATCACTTATAACAATAAAATCCTATCAATAGGCAGTTGCTTTGCCGAAAATATAGGACAAAAAATGTCAGAATGCGGATTTGATATATGTTCAAACCCATTCGGAACACTCTACAATCCTGTTTCTATCTGTAATGCAATAGCAAGAATTACCTCTGCAGTACCGTTTACGGAAGACGAATGTATCGAAATGGGAGCGGGAGCAGGTAAAATATGCTCATTCAGCCACCATACATCATTTGCAAGAGCGAATAAACAAGACTTTTTAGATGTTGCCAATAGGAAATTAACAGATGTGTCCGAATTTTGGAAACAAACCGACACCGTCATCATCACACTCGGTACGGCTTGGGTGTACAAATATGAAAAAACAGGAGAAATAGTATCCAATTGCCTTAAAATCAATGCGAACGAATTCACTCGCGAAATGCTCTCTGTAAACAGTATTGTCTTGCTTTTCACGCAAATGTTATCCAAAAACCAAAACAAAAAATTCATATTTACAGTAAGCCCTATCAGGCATCTCAAAGACGGCGCCCATGGCAACCAAATCAGTAAAAGTACGCTGCTTCTTGCAGTAGAACAACTCTGCAACACTTTCTCCGTGCAATGCGAATATTTCCCGGCATACGAAATAATGATAGATGAATTAAGGGATTATCGATTCTATGCGGAGGATATGTTACACCCATCAAATCAAGCAATTAGTTATATCTTCGATTGCTTTACCGATTTTATTTTAGACGAAAAGGAAAAAAATAAACTCCTTCAAAAAATGAAGGAGTTCAAACAATCATTACACCGTAATATATTACAATAAACTCTTTTTATACTCTTCAATACCTGCTTTCAGGAATGCGATAAAGCCATCTATATCCAAATTATACCCTCTCACAGGCAATAATTGTTTGCCATCCGGAGATAAAATAACATAATTCGGTTGGGCATTCACGCCGAAACGGGTACGGACTATATATGAATTTGCACGTCCCAAATCTTTCAAGACCTTGCCGCTCGGAGTCGTTATCCAATCTTCCTTATCCAGAGAAGCCTTATCATCCGTATATAAAGCCACCAAAACGTACTCATTCTGAAGAATTTCCAATACCCTCGGATCGCTCCATACTCTCTGTTCCATCTCTCGGCAATTCACACAACCGTGTCCTGTAATATCTACAAATACAGGCTTCTTTTCAGATTTCCCTGCTGCCATACCTTCTTCCAGATTGAAATATCCCGATAAGCCCAAAGGTAAAGTCAAACCGTATTTATTGGCTGAAAAGGTCTTAGTACTACCAGGCGCAGAAGTAACCCCTTTGCCTACTATGAAATCCTGGCTGTCTATAGGAGGTAAATATCCCGACAATGCTTTCAAAGGCGCTCCCCACATACCGGGAATAAGATAGACTACGAAACTAAAAACGCCGATTGCAAGTGTTAAACGCAATACGCTTATATGTGTTACCTCATCATCGTGCTTGAAACGCAGTTTTCCGAGGAGGTAAAAGCCCAATAATGTAAATGTAGCAATCCAGATGGCAAGATATACTTCTCTGCCTAAAATTCCCCAATGGTAAGTCTGATCCGCAACACTTAAGAATTTAAGGCCCAAAGCCACTTCTATAAACCCTAAGATTACTTTTACAGAGTTCAACCAACCTCCGCTTTTCGGCAAATTCTTCAAAATAGATGGGAACAAAGCCAATATTGTAAAAGGCAGGGCAAATGCGGTCGAGAAAGCAAGCATCGTTACCATCGGCGCCCAGAACTCTCCTTGAGTAGATTTGATAAGCACAGTTCCTACAATCGGACCTGTACAAGAAAAAGACACCAGTACCAAAGTCAGAGCCATAAAAAAGACACCTATCAAGCCTTTCTTGTCCGCTTTACTGTCGCTTTTATTCACAATCGAAGACGGCAATGTGATTTCGAATGCTCCGAAGAAAGAAGCAGCAAAAATCATGAACACTACAAAGAACAAAATATTAGGGAACCAATGCGTTGCCAGCCAATTGAAAATATCCGCTGTTACGGCATCACCGCCTATTATTTTCGTAAGCATTATTATCACCGAAATCGGAACTGTATAAAGCAATACGATAAACAAACCGTACATAAAAGCATTAAAACGCCCTTTTGCTTTGTTGTCGCTTCCTTTGATAAAGAAAGAAATAGTCATAGGCACCATCGGGAACACGCAAGGAGTAAGCAACATCGCAAATCCCCACAATATCGCTTCAATAATCAAAGCCCAAATGGAATTGCCTGTTTTCTCAGGAACATCATTGCTTGCTATCGGTGTAGAATGGCTTTTCGATATTGTCTGTGTTGCATCTTCTGCCGGTTTAAGCTTTACTGAAAACTCATACTCTTCGGGCATTGCACATGCACCTGCACTGCAAGCCTGCCAAGAAACGACACAATTTATTTTATTGGCCTTTCCTTTTATCTCCACTCTTTGAGAAAAAACAACCTTACCGTAAAAAACAGGAACTCCACTCTCATAGGTCGGTTTTGTTACCTCTTGCAATTCGCCTTTCAACACCGCATTCTCTCCCTCTGCTAATGCAAAAGAAGTAGGATTATCTTCGCTTTTAACACCGTAAATGTGCCACCCCTCCATAATTGTGCCTTTAAGGGTGATTTCGTATATGTTTTTTTCTATATTTCTGCTTTCAATCGTCCATTCCGCACTGATCTCAGGAGCCTGTGCGAAAACGGCAACACTTGATAAAAATGCTGCCGTTAAAGAAAATAGACCTTTGTTGACAGCAGATACTAATTTTGCTGTTGTCATAATATACACTTGTTTAATTATTTAGCATAAGCTACAGAACGCGTTTCCCTTATTACCGTGATTTTTACCTGTCCGGGATAGGTCATTTCATTCTGTATCTTCAATGCAATATCCGAACTTAATGTTGTCGCCTGCTCATCACTGATTTCATCTGCTCCTACGATAACGCGTAACTCTCTTCCTGCCTGGATTGCATACGATTTAGTCACGCCGGCATAAGAAGAAGCAAGGTCTTCCATACCTTTCAGGCGTTTGATATAAGACTCGATTACCTCACGTCTTGCTCCCGGCCTTGCTCCGGAAATAGCATCTCCGACAAGCACGATAGGTGAGAGCAGAGATGTCATTTCTATCTCTTCGTGGTGCGCTCCGATAGCATTGCAAATCTCGGGTCTCTCCTTATACATCTCGGCTAATTTCATACCTAGCAATGCGTGCGGTAACTCAGGATCATCCTCCGATACCTTACCTATATCGTGCAACAAACCTGCACGTTTTGCAATTTTAGGATTAAGCCCTAACTCTGAAGCCATTATCGCACAGATATTTGCTACCTCACGAGAGTGTTGGAGAAGATTCTGACCGTAAGAAGAACGATATTTCATTCTTCCGATCAGACGTACCAACTCTATATTCATACCGTGTATTCCCAAATCTATGCAAGTACGCTTACCTGTCTCAAGTATTTCTTCCTCAAGCTGTTTCTGCACCTTGTTCACCACTTCCTCAATACGTGCAGGATGGATACGACCATCAATCACCAACTGGTGAAGTGCAAGGCGTGCGATTTCCCTCCTTACGGGGTCAAAACCTGAAAGCAAAATAGCATCCGGAGTATCATCAACCACGATTTCCACTCCCGTTGCTGCCTCCAACGCTCTGATATTACGTCCCTCACGACCGATAATTCTACCCTTTATTTCATCGCTCTCAATAGGGAAAGTCGTAACGGCATTCTCAATAGCCGCTTCAGTCGCAGTGCGTTGTATCGTATTGATAACTATACGTTTAGCCTCCTTTGTTGCAGTCAGACGAGCCTCATCCATCGTATCATTGATATACGCCTGCGCTTCCGTACGTGCTTCTGCCTTCATATTCTCCATAAGAACATTTTTGGCATCCTGCGCACTCATTCCTGCGATCGTTTCCAACTGCTTGTTCGCCATAGAACTCAATCTTTCATACTCCTCCGCTTTTTTGTCGAGCGTCTCCTTCATCGCATTTACGCAGATTTGAGCGTTCTCTGCCTCTTTCAATTTACGCCCTATGTCGCAACTTTGCTGGTTCAACGCCGTCTCCTTCTGCTTGATACGGTTCTCTGCTTCTCTCAATTGGTTGTTTCTCTCATTAATGTATTGCTCGTGTTCGCTTTTCAGTTGGAGAAATTTCTCTTTAGCCTGAAAGATTTTCTCTTTCTTGATATTCTCCGCCTCCGCTTCCGCTTTTTCTATAATTTCCTCCTTGCGCCCTTTTAGCACAATTCTATTGATTATTAAATATGCGGCGAGTGAAATCAATCCACCTATTAATGCTGCTAAAATATTGTATAACATTGTATTATAATTTTAAATCATATAAGTTTTTTTCAAAAAACAAAAAATTCGTTAACACGAATTAAAATTTTATTAGGAAATCTTCCTGCGCCAAAATCGCAGGAAGACCTCGTTAAAACAATAAAATCCGCCTGTACAAAGTTGGCAGGCGGAATCTCTCTAAAAATAGTCGTTAGTCATTTGTCAGAAAATCTTTAATAAAAAGATTTGAGCTCCGAAAAAGTTCAGATCACATCTGTCCGGCAATAGCCGAATCCCCGAAGGTAACATATGCCTGTCATCCCTTTTCGAGTTACTCGGTTCCTGAGAACGTGTTGTTTTCAGCAAGAGGGACTAACGACCGTTTTTATCAATATTCTCAAGATAGTTATCTATCTGACCGGCAGTTAATTTAACTTCTTTCTCTATTTCTTCAAATTGATTCTGAAATCTCAATTTTTTTACCGTTTCGTTCAATGCTACGATTGCGAGTTTTTCTTCAAGAGTCTTTTTTGTGAATTTTGCATCGAGATCTTTCAATTGTTCATTGATAGTCTCCGCAGCTATTCTCATCATACTCTCCATCTGTTGAGAGTCGGCTGACATGCGGTACTCTCTCCCTGCTAATTTTAGTGTAATATTCTGAGCCATAATTAATTTATCAGATTCATACACTTATCAATCTCCTTTATGAGTTTATCTAACTCTTGTTTGGATTTCTGATTCTCGCTATTCGCAGATTTGAAAACCTCTGTCAGTTTCAGATTTTCTATCTGTCTTTCCAACTCCATAATTCTTTTTTTGAAAGATTCATTAGCATTGTTGCTTTCAGTCAAAGCCTGTCTTAAATTAGTATTCTCGACTTTTGCATTTTCATATAGAGCAATCAATTTTTCGATATTTTTTTTTAGATCATCGAGCATTTTTTGCCAATTTTATCTTTCTATGCAAATATATGAAATTATTTGTGATTATTTGCAGGTGTTTCTGTAATAATTAGACAGTTTTGACTTTTACTTGAATTGAAATCAATTTTTGCGCCGAAAATATGAATTTTATCGCCCGAAAGTATAGAAGTCTTCTCTCGTAACTCCTCGCTTTTTATAGGAATGTTTTTGGAAGTGAATTCCGCTTTGGGATATTTTTTATGCAACTGCTTTATATTCGCATTATTTAAAGGTAAAATCTCCAATATGATAAATCTTTTGCAAAATTTCGGAATCTCTTTTCCTTTTGAAAAATAAAGATGTGTGGATTTGCCTAATTTGGTCAAAGAATAGAGTTCCCCGAATGTGTTGAAAAGGCCTGCTTTCGTTATTGCCTTACCGGGTTCTATAAGCATCTTACCTGCCAAAGAGGATAATTCGTTTTCATTTTCAAGCAGATGAGGTATTTCTGTCTTTTCTCTTTGTAGATCAAAATATGCCGATAATCCGTTCTCGTAAATATGAAGTTTGCAATCATCTTTGGTCTCATCCTGCATTTCAAAATCTATAAATAGCAAAATTTCTTTGCATTCTCCTCCTGATGCCACAATATGCAACTCTTTGATTTTCTCGAATTTTTGAGTTAGCATAGTAAGGTCCGCTATAGGAGAGAGTTTGATTAGCAGATATCTCGCGTGTTGCCTTAATTGCCGTTGCATTGCCAATACGTCGGGGCTGCATTCTTCCGGAAGGAAAATTTTCCTTCCGGTCGCGGAACGGCGGGCGGGATCGAGGAAGATAATGTCCGGCTGAAAGTCCTTCAGAGTGTTTCCTAATGGTGCATCAGGGGAAATTTCAGTGTTGCGTACAGTGATATTGTGTCTGTCTAAAGCACTGAAATTATGTTGTGCCGCCTGCGCTCGCGCAGGATCTTTTTCATTGTAAAGGACTTCTTTGAATAGTTTTGAGAAAAAGTAACTGTCTATGCCTAAACCACCGGTTAAATCTGCAATCTTTGCATTAGGATCATTTCCGCAAATTCTGAAAGCTAAGTTTGCTTTGTAATTTGCTGTATCTGAGGAACTGCACTGTTCACAAGAAAGCGCGTCAGCGCATATTATTTTTTCACCTTTTAAAAATTCCGCTGATTTTAAGCGAAGCTTTCTTCTACCATTTATGGTAGAAACAGCCAAAGAAATATCTATGTCTTTCCATTTGTCTTTTGCCAAAAGGAGTTTTGAGGTGTCTTCGTCTGCGTGTTCTTTTATGAAAGAATAAAATTTTTCGCTGAGTTCCATAACTGCAAAATTAGTTAATATTTTTGTAAATTTGCGGAATTAAAAACATTTGATTTATGAGTAATGATTTTAGAAAAAGAGCGTTGGAATGGTTAGGAGAGGGATTTGATGATGAAACCAAAAATGAGGTTAAAAGGATGTTGGATGGGGACCAGGCAGAGTTGGAGGATGCTTTTTACAGAAATTTGGAGTTCGGTACCGGTGGATTGAGAGGTATTATGGGGGTTGGTACTAACAGGATGAACAAATATACCGTTGCGATGGCTACGCAGGGGCTGGCAAATTATATATTGAAAAATTGTGGGGACAGGGAGAATAAAGTTTGTATTTCGTTTGACAGCAGGAACAATCACGAATTGTTTGCGAAAATTACGGCAGATGTCTTTTCGGCTAACGGGTTGGATGTTTTTGTTTTTGATGAATTGCGTCCGACTCCCGAACTTAGTTATTCTATAAGAGCGAATGGGGCTATTGCAGGCGTGATGATTACGGCTTCACATAATCCTAAGGAGTATAACGGTTATAAAGTGTTTTGGTCTGACGGAGGGCAGATTACAGCTCCGGTGGATGGGGAAATCGTGGCAGAGGTGAATAAAATTACTGATTTGTCGCAGGTGAAATTCGTAAGTGGAGAGGGCGCCGGAAAGATTGAACGGATGGGGGCTGAAATGGATGAAAGATATCTGAACGATATCCTTTCTTTGATGCTTACGCCTGAAGCTTGTAAAAAGCATAAAGATTTGAAATTCGTATATACTCCTTTGCACGGTTGCGGGGTAAAAATGGTACCTGAATGCTTGAAAAGATTGGGATTCGAAAATGTGTTGCACGTGCCTGAACAGGATGTGAGCGATGGAAATTTTCCTACTGTGAAGTCTCCTAATCCGGAAGAGCCGGATGCTATGAAAATGGCTTTGGAAGTAGCTGAAAGAGAGGCGGCGGATATTGTAATGGCTACGGATCCGGATGCGGACAGGATGGGTATTGCGGTGCGCGATGATAAGGGACGGATGGTTCGTTTTAATGGCAATCAGACGGCTTCAATCCTTACTTATTATATACTGTCACGTTATAAGGAACTTGGAAGGCTTGATGAAAGAAAGTATGTGGTTAAAACCATTGTTACAACGGAATTGATAGCAAAGATTGCCAAGTCTTTCGGAGTAAAGTGTTATAATGTGCTTACAGGGTTTAAATATATTGCGGAGGTGGTAAAAAGGTATGAAGGTATAGGTGATTTTGTGTGCGGAGGGGAGGAAAGTTGCGGTTTTAATGTAGGTGAGTTTGTCAGGGATAAGGATGCTCAGATTTCTTGCGCGATGGTTGCGGAATGCGCTGCATGGGCAGCCGAACAAGGTCTTACATTATATGATTTGATGCAGAAAATCTATTCCGAGTATGGATATTGCAAAGAGAGTTTGGTCTATCTTGTGCTGAAAGGTAAGACAGGGGTTGAAGAAATAAATAAAAGAATGAGTGAATTCAGATCCAATCCTCCTGCAACGATAGCAGGCTCGAAGGTCGTGAACGTGATAGATTATCTTGAATCTGATAAGACAGGCTTGCCTAAATCAAATGTATTGCAGTTCTTTAGTGAGGATGGGGATACCGTTTCCGTCCGCCCTTCAGGAACAGAACCAAAAATTAAATTTTATTTCGGTGCAACCGGTAGTGATGCCGATGCCAAACTTAAAGTCTTGGAAGCCGAATTCGTAAGGTAATAAAGGCAAATATCTTGTAAACCGCATTGTTCGCATTTAGGAGAACGTGCGGTGCAAGTGTAACGTCCGTGAAGAATGAGCAGGTGATGCGATTTCGCCCTCTTGTCTTCGGGAATGTGCTTTTCTAAATCATTTTCTACGGCATTTACGGTTTTCCCTTCCGATAATCCTAATCTGTGCGATACTCTGAAAACATGTGTGTCCACTGCTATTACAGGTTTGTCATAAACGATTGATGCTATTACATTTGCAGTTTTTCTTCCTACCCCTGGAAGGCTCATCAGCTCGTCTATATCGGATGGCACGATACCTCCATAGTTCGAAATGAGTTTTTGAGACATTCCTATAAGGTGCTTCGTCTTGTTGTTCGGATAAGAAATACTTTTAATGAATGGGAAAATTTCATCGAAAGAAGCATTTGACATCTTTTCCGCTGTCGGAAACTTTTCAAGCAAAGGCGGTGTGACTGTATTTACTCTTTTATCTGTGCATTGGGCTGAAAGTATTACGGCAACCAATAGACCGAAAGGATTATCGTAATGCAGTTCCGTTTCCGCTATGGGAATACTATCTTCTAAGTATTTTATTACCTGTGAAAATCTTTCTTTGAGAGTCATTTCTATATAGTCAATGCGAGATCTATGATTTGTTTGTCTTGTTGTTCTTCGCAACTTTCGTTTTTACATACCATTATCCTGCCTTTGTATTTCTCAAAGATACCTCTGTTGTGAGTCACTATTATTATTGCCGTACCTTCTTTATTTATGCTTGTAAGGAGTTGAAGTATTCCGTCTGCCGTTTCGTTATCCAAATTTCCTGTCGGCTCATCGGCTAATATCACTTCGGGTTTATTCAGTAAAGAACGCGCTATCGCTATACGTTGCTGTTCACCTCCTGAAAGTTGGTGAGGCATTTTGTGCGCTTTCGTGTCCATATCCACGGCTTCGAGCACTTCCGTTATTCGCTTATCTATTTCTTCACTGTTACGCCAGCCTGTAGCCCTTAATACGAATTCGAGGTTTTCATATACACTTCTATCAAGAAGCAATTGAAAATCCTGAAAAACCACACCCATTTTCCTTCTCAGATATGGGATATCTTTTTCTTTGATTCCGTTTATCTTATAACCGCATACAGTACATTCTCCTCTTTCCAATGCATTTTCAGCAGTGATTGTCCTTATAATGGAAGTCTTTCCCGTACCGACTTTACCTACTATGTATATCAGATCTCCCGGAAAAACATCCATATTAAGATTGTAAATCACAATGCTTTCGCCGTTCATAATATCTGCGTGACGAAATCTGATAATAGGAGTCAGGGATGTATCGTTGTGCATAATTCTTGTAATTAATCTGAATTCGATATTTTACAAATATAATTAAAATAATTAAGAGAAGATGGCTTCTGTAAAATAAAGAAAAATAAGTAAATTTGTAAAAAATAAATAAGCCTATGGCGAAAAAAATATTAACGCTTGCTATCGCTTTTACAGTAATGATTTCATTTACATTGCGTGCTGATGAAATATCTGATAAAAAGGCATTTAAGCAAGCCGTGGAATTGTATGAAAAAGGAATGTTCGATCGTGCTCGTACTATATTTGATGAGCTTGCTGGTAATTCCAATGATATTATTGCTCAAGGATATTCTGTGCTTTGCGCTTTAAGGATGAAAGCTCCCGGAGCTAATGTGCTCGTGAATGCGTATGATGCAAGTTCTCCTTCTTCGGTAATGTACACGCAAATTCATTATTACAATGCGTTGAATATGTTTGATGATGAAGATTATAGAGGCGTGTTGAAACAATTCGGTCTTATCTCATCATCGTTTCTTTACAAAAATCAATTACAGGAGTATAAATTCAAGAAAGCTTATAGTGAGTTCGGACTTGGCAATTACAGTTATGCCAAGGATGGTTTGCTTGAGGTGGATAAAATGACTTATTCTGATTTTACTTCTCCTGCCAGATATGTTTTGGGATATATAGAATATACGAATAAGCATTTTGAAGAGGCTTTTTCTTGGTTTGCCAAGTCCGCAAAGGATAAAAGATTTGAGGAGATGTCAAAATTCTATATGTTTGAATGTAAATTCATGCTAAAGGATTATAAATATGTTACTTCTGAAGGCGAGAAACTGTATAAAATCGCTCCTGCCGGCAGGAAGTCTCATATTGCCAGAATTCTTTCAGAGGCATATTTGATTTTAGGTTATCCTGCCAAGGCTAAAGAGTACTATGAGAAGCACCGTATTCCTGTTAATTTGAGAAACAAGAAAGACTGGTTCTATGCAGGTACATTGCTTTATTCCGTAGGTGATTACAAAGGAGCGATAGAGAATTATTCAAAGATGGAGAATAGGACAGATTCTCTTGGACAGATTGCTAATTATTATTTGGGTAATTCATATATCAAGACTAAGAACAAAGTAAGTGCGATGAATGCGTTTAAGGATGCTTCAGAGCAAAGTTATGATTCTTATATTCAGGAGGATGCTTTTTTCAATTATGCAAAATTGGCTTTCGATTTGAACAAAGATCCGGGTGTTTTCAGCAAATATATTGAAAGATACAAAAATTGGGAGAAAGGGGATGGGATATATAGTTATATTGCTCTGGCAGCTTTGGTCAATCGTGATTATGCTGCAGCTATATCTGCATATGATAAAATAGATAAACTGGATGGAACGATGAAGTCGAATTATATGAAAGCCAATTATTTGCGTGCTGCTCAGTTGATTAATAAAGGAGGATATAGAGATGCCGCTCCTTATTTGAGGACTTCAGTATTTTTCTCTTCGCGTTATGATAATTTCAATCACCTTTCGCGTTACTGGCTTGCCGAGTCTTATTTCAGAGATGGTCAATATGATGAAGCGGAGAAGATTTTCATTGAGTTGTCAGATATTTCTTCTTTTGCAAAATCGAAAGAAGGACTGAATTTGCCTTATAATATAGCTTATTGCTTTTTTAAAGAGGAAAAATATAAGGAAGCAATTAAGTGGTTTGATATTTATTTGAAGGGAAGGCAGCAGGAATTCATAAAAGAGGCTGTTTTGCGTAGAGCTGATTGTTATTTTAAGGAAAAGCGTTATAATGAAGCGATTGCAGGCTATGGAAGAGTAATAATTGATTTCCATTCGGATGTGAATGAAATTTATCCTTATTATCAATTGGGACTTGTATATGGTCTTTCAGGTGAGATAAATGAAAAAATCAAGGCATTGTCTCGTATTAGGAATGCTTCTCCGAAATCTGATTATTATTCGGAGGCAATTTATGAGTTGGGGCGTTCTTATGTGGAGATAAAAGATTTTTCAGAGGCTGTAAATTGCTTTAATATTTTGAGAAATAATGCTCCTGATTGCAGTTATAAGGCTAAAGCTCTTGTAGAGTTGGGGATGATTGCCGCTAACAAGTCGGATTATAATAAGGCTTTGGAGTATTATAAAGAAGTCGTGGAGAATATGCCTGAAACAGAGTATTCAAAGAGTGCATTAAGTGCTATAGAGTCTATATATCAGGCTAAAGAAGAGCCTCAGGCTTATGTCGCTTATGTCGGCTCATTGAAAGGAGGTGTCTCTGAAAAGGTTACGGAAAACGGGGATATTTTCTTTAATACCGGAGAGCAGATATTTACGAATGGAAATTATAGAAAGGCTATTGCTGCTTTGCAGGAATATGAGGCAAAGTATCCTGCCGGACAAAATATGGCTAAGGCTTATTATTATATAGCGGAATCAAATAGATTGCTTGGCAATAAGGAAATTGCTTGTGATTATTATTGGAAGGTGATGGAAAAAAGAGATGAGTCTGTTATTGAGACTTCCGCTTTGAATTATTCTCGACTTTCTTATGAGATGCAGCGTTATTCCGATGCTTTTAAGGGCTATGATTATTTGTATAAGAATGCTAAGTTCGCTGTTAATAAAGATATTGCCCTTAACGGTTTGATGAAATCGGCGTTTTTCGGTAAAGATTTTAATAATGCTATTTTGTATGCCGAAATGGTGAAAAAAGAGAAGGGTCGTGATAAATACAAGGTAAGGGAGGCTGATTATATTATTGCGAAGTCTTATTTGGGGACTAGCCGTAGAGATGCCGCTTTTTCTATTTTCAAGACTTTGGCACAGAAACCTTCTACGGATGAAGGGGCTGAAGCATCTTATATGTTGATTCAGGATTGTTATGACAGGGGAGATTTCGATAAGGTAAAAGGTAAGGTATATAGTTTTGCCGAAAAGGCTCCTAATCAGTCTTATTGGCTTGCAAAGTCTTTTATTGTGTTGGGAGATTCGTTTATGGAGGAAGATAATATTGTTCAGGCTAAGGCTACTTATGAAAGCGTTAAGTCAGGTTATTCTCCTGCTTCCGGTACCGCTGACGAGATTCTTGATTTGGTTATGGACAGGTTGAACAAGTTATCTAAAATTAAGTGATTATGATGTTTAATAGGTATATATATATTGTGGCGCTGTCGCTTGTGTTTGGCAGTCAAGCATTTGCTCAGAATTTGAATCCTACCGTAAAGGTTACTAAGATTTATTCGGGGATATTGAATGATGTGAGTAAACCTGAGCTGAGTATGGAAGTGCCTGATTCGATCAAGAGGTTTGATTTTAATTTTGATTATTCGGTGTTTGATAGTCCGTACAAGGGGTCGTACGAGTTTAAGCCGTACAGAATGAATCTATCGCCCAGGAGGGGCGATGCCGGCGCGCAAAATTTTTATTTGCGTGCCGGCGCCGGGTATGCTTTGCACCCGGCGATTCATTCCGTCTTCACGCCTGACCTGAAAATTCCACTCTCAATCAGCCTATACGAAGACCTCAAAGGCTACTACGGAAACTACCGAAAAGTCGCTCCTGTATTGCAAGGCCGTGACTATCTACTCAAAGCAGACAAAAAAAATGTAAAATTCGGCTACGACCTCTCAAACCGTTTAGGACTCAGCGGACATATAGACTGGACAAGAGGCGGCTTCTATTACGATGCAGCATACGAACATATCTCCACGATGGAAAACAATAAAAGCCGAAAATTCAACTCGGCCGATGTCGTTTTCGGTATCAAATCCATGGATGATAGAGAAAAATACTTCTACTACGATGCCAAAATCGGTTACACATACGTCCATGACCGATTTGAAGCATTATCCTCGCATTTGAACCAGCATTCAATATCATTCAAATCATCATTAGGACCTGTAATAAACAAATTCAGCAAACTTCTGATAGATACCGAGTTGAATTTGGCTTACTATAACGGGCATTTTGAATCAAATGTCGGATTTCTTAGGCTTACCCCTCACTATATTTTCACAAAAGGAAGGCTTTATTTCGATGTCGGTGTAGGCATCAGTCTGCTGGTGTCCAGCGGTAAAGGCTCCATAGGAAGTCCTAATCACTCAAACAGAGGACAAATAATATATCCTTCTGCTAAATTTTCATTTGAAATCATCAAAGATTATTTAAATGTATATGCTACATTGGATGGAGGAGAAAATATCAATACCTATTCTTCTATTGTCCGCAAAAACAGGCATATAATCCCTTCTTTCGTTGGGTCAAGCGGTATTCTCCTAAACAATACCGTAAATAAATTCAGTACGGAAATAGGTTTGTCCGGAAATGTAGCCTCTCGTGCAGGTTTCACTGTAAAAGGCGGTTATGCTACATTGTCAAAAACCTTTTTAGAGTCCGTAAATATGAAAGCCACGGATATTAATGATATCGCCCCGGGAATCGCTTTCGAGGATTTAGCATATTATTATGCCGGTTTCGATGCCCTATTTAAAAGCAGAAGTTTTTCTTTTAGAGGAAGTTTTCAATTCAAACAAACCGATATGGATTTATATCAATGGCATGTTTTCGAACCTGCAGTGTTTACCGGTGCGTTTGATTTTAAATATAATTGGAGAAAAAGAATTTATGTAGGTACTGATTTGGAATTTGCCTCTTCCAGAAAAGGATATATCGGCTCTTTGACAGATGTAAATGCCGTTCATACCGCTGTTATTCCGTTTTTTGTGGATTGGGGACTGAATTTTGAATACCGTGTAACGAGGAAACTTTCTTTTTGGCTTCACGGAGGAAATTTGCTTGATATGAGCATACAACGTCATCCTTTATATGTCGAAGGCGGAATTAACTTTACCGCGGGAATTTGTTTGTGTTTGTAATAAAATTAGTAAATTTGTAACTTTGAGACTTACCTCAAAATACAAAAATAAGTATAATATACAGTATAGATATGCAAGAGAACGAAGAGATGAAGCAGGCGGAAGAACAGTATTCTGCAAGTAGCATTCAGGTATTGGAAGGACTTGAAGCCGTAAGGAAACGCCCTTCTATGTATATAGGAGATGTAGGAGACAGAGGACTTCACCATTTGGTATATGAGGTCGTAGATAATAGTATAGATGAGGCTATGGCTGGTTTCTGTAATGAGATCAGTGTAACCATTTTGGAAGACAACTCTATCATGGTACAAGATAACGGTCGAGGTATTCCTACCGATATGCACCCGAAAGAGCATCGTTCTGCTTTGGAGGTCGTACTCACCGTATTGCACGCAGGAGGTAAATTCAGTAAAGACAATTATAAAGTATCAGGCGGTCTTCACGGTGTAGGTGTATCCTGTGTGAATGCCTTATCTGATTTCTTGGAGGCGGAAATTCATAGAGACGGTAAGATTTTCAAACAAACTTATTCCAAAGGAAAGCCTACCTCTCAAGTTGAAATTTGCGGTCAATCCGATAATACCGGTACGATTATTACTTTCCATCCGGATCCTACGATTTTTACCTTAAATACGGTATATCGTTATGACACTCTTGCAGCCAGGCTCCGTGAATTGTCCTACTTGAATAAAGGTATCAAAATCACCCTTACCGATTTGCGTACATTGGTAGATGAAAACGTAATGGGTGAAGATGGCGAATCAAAACCTACAGGCAATAAAATCCATCGTACCGACACATTTTTCTCGGAAGAGGGGCTTAAAGAATTTATAACATATTTGGATGCAGGCGCATCTAAAATTATTCCTACCCCTATTACCGTTACGTCCGATAAGATTATCCCTATCGATATAGCCCTTCAGTACAATACAGGCTTCACAGAGAAGATTTATTCTTATGTAAATAATATCAATACGATAGAAGGAGGTACTCATTTGCAAGGATTCAAAATGGGACTTTCCAGGTCTTTGAAAAATTATGCGGAAAAGAATAACCTTTTATCTAAATTCAAAGGAGAACTTGCCCCTGAAGATTTCAGAGAAGGATTGACTGCAGTTATTTCAGTAAAAGTAGCAGAACCTCAGTTTGAAGGACAGACCAAGACCAAACTTGGAAACAGTGAAGTTACTTCTGCCGTATCTCAGGCTACCTCTGCTGCAATGGATATCTATTTGGAAGAAAATCCGAAGGAGGGAAAAACGATAATAGAAAAAATAGTGCTTGCCGCTACAGCAAGAAGCGCTGCCCGTAAAGCTCGTGAACTTGTACAGCGTAAGTCTGTAATGTCCGGAGCAGGAATGCCCGGTAAACTTGCGGATTGCTCCGAAAGAAATCCTGAACAATGCGAACTTTTCCTCGTCGAAGGAGATTCCGCAGGCGGTACGGCTAAACAAGGACGTGACCGTCGTTTCCAAGCAATTCTGCCTTTAAGAGGTAAAATCCTTAATGTAGAAAAAGCTGCAGGAGACAGGGCTTTCGATAGTGAAGAAGTCAGGAATATCTATACTGCTCTCGGTGTCACCGTAGCAGTAGAAGATGAAAGCGGAGAGAAGAAAATGGATTTGAGCAAATTACGTTATCATAAAGTTGTCATAATGACCGATGCCGATGTCGATGGCAGTCACATAGCCTGCTTGATTCTGACTTTCTTCTTCAGATATATGTTTGATTTGATAAAGAACGGATATGTCTATTTGGCAACTCCACCTCTTTATCTTGTCAAAAAAGGTAAAAAAGAAATTTACTGTTGGAATGACCAACAAAGAGAAGCGGCTACAAATGAATTGGGACGCGGATCCGATAAGGGTGTTACAGTGCAGAGGTATAAAGGTTTGGGAGAGATGAGCGAACACCAGCTTTGGGATACCACTATGGACCCTGCAAGGCGTAGATTGCGTAGAATTACTATAGATAATGCTGCAGAGGCTGAAAGGACTTTCTCTATGCTTATGGGAGACGATGTCCCTCCAAGAAGGCAGTTTATAGAAGAAAATGCACACTATGCTAATATTGATGCATAAGTATTAAAAGAACAATTAAAATCACAAAATACAATGTTGGATATTTTTGACAGAATTTCAAAAGATTCAGGCGGTCCTATCGGACAATACTGTGAACAAGCATTCGGATACTATATGTTCCCAAGGCTTGAAGGTGAATTGGGACCTCATATGACTTTTAATGGCGTCGAGTGCCTTAACTGGAGTTTGAATAACTATTTAGGCTTAGCTAATCACCCTGAAGTAAGAAAAGCCGATGCCGATGCAGCAAAGGAATTTGGTCTTGCTGCTCCTATGGGAAGCCGTATGCTTACAGGCAATACCCGTTATCACGAAGAGTTGGAAAGAAGATTCGCCGAATTTGAAAAAAAAGAAGATGCTTTCCTTTTTAACTTCGGTTATCAGGGAATAGTATCAGCGATAGATTCATTGACTGCCCGTCACGATGTAATCGTTTATGATGCAGAGTCTCACGCTTGTCTTCTTGATGGTATTCGTCTACATATAGGTCAAAGCTTTAAATTCCGTCATAATGATATTGAACACTGCGAAAAAATACTTTCAAAGGCTTGTCAAATAGCTGATGAGCAGGGAGGAGGTGTACTGCTTATCACAGAAGGAGTATTCGGAATGACAGGAGCGCTCGGTATTTTGGATAAGATTGCAGCATTAAAGAAAAAATACAATTTCCGTATCCTTATTGATGATGCTCACGGATTCGGTATAATGGGAGAACACGGAAGAGGTACTTCTGAGCACTTCAATGTAATGGATGAAATAGACTTGTATATCGGGGCTTTTGCAAAATCTATGGCAAGCATAGGTGGTTTTATCGCAGGTCCTCGCAAGATTATCAACTATTTGAGATTCAATATGCGTTCTCAAATGTATGCTAAAGCGCTTCCTATGCCTTTGGTATTGGGTAATATGAAGAGATTGGAAATAATCGACAGCCCTGAGGGTGATAGACTTCGCAAGCAGTTGTTTACTATTACAAGGGCTTTGCAGGACGGTTTCCGTAAAGAAGGCTTTGAAATAGGTGAGGCTGAAGCATGCGTTTCTCCTGTACATATTAAGGGAGGTTTGGCAGAGGCTACAAAAATCGCAAAAGAGTTGCGTGAAGAGTATAAGATATTCTGCTCAATCGTAATTTATCCTGTTATTCCTAAAGGTATGATTATTTTCCGAATCATCGCTACGGCTGTGCATACTCTTGAAGATGTCGAATATACATTGAATGCATTTAAGGAAATCAGAGAAAAATTGGATAAAGGATATTATTCGGGAGATGATATTGCAGCAATGACTGTTAAATAGTTAAAATTATGAATTACAATTACTTTAAGGACAAAGTAATTATTATAACAGGAGCCGGCTCTGGAATAGGGTTGGCTTCTGCTCGATTATTTGGAAGCTATGGAGCAAAGGTCGTAATGGCAGCCAGATCTTACGAAAAATTATTGGATTTGGCGCCCTCCGTGTCTTCTGTGGCGGAGAATGTATTATGCGTTAAAACGGATGTTTCTTCAGAGAATGATTGCAAGGTATTGATTGAACAGACTGTGAAGCATTTCGGCAGGATAGATATTCTCGTAAATAATGCAGGCATATCAATGAGGGCGATGTTCAAAGATTTGGATTTGTCGGTGATAAAATCATTGATGGATGTCAATTTTTGGGGTACGGTATATTGTACCAAATTTGCTCTTCCTTATCTTTTACAATCCAAAGGATCTGTTGTAGGGGTGATTTCTATTGCAGGTTATTCTGCTTTACCTGCAAGGACAGGATATTCAGCATCCAAATACGCCATCAGGGGATTTTTAGATACTTTGAGGATTGAGCATTTATATGACGGACTTAATGTCTTGGTTTTTGCTCCCGGATACACTGCTTCGAATATCAGGAATGCGGCTTTGACTGCAGATGGAAGTGCGCAGGGAGAGACTCCTTTGAAAGAAGATAAATTGATGTCTTCAGAAAAATGCGCGAAATATCTTGCAAAGGCTTTATATCATCGCTGCAACTCTAAAATATTGACCTTGCTTGGAAAATTTACTGTACTTTTACATAATCTGTTCCCGAACTTGACAGATAGATTGACTTATAATTATATATCAAAAGAGGCAGATAGTCCATTTAAGTAATATTATGAAATTCAGCAAATTATCTACTACTTATAAGACGATATTGTCTTTTGTCGTTTTGTTCTTCGTATTGGTTTTTATTTTTCCGAGAAGAGCAAAATTCAGTTACGATTACAGGAAAGGTACGCCTTGGGGCTATGAGACCTTGATTGCCCAGTTTGATTTTCCTATTTTGAAAACAGAAGAGCAAATCCGTGTGGAAAGAGCAAATTCGGACGACTATGCAATACCTTATTATAGATATTCAAAAGATGTAACAGAAAGGTGCATAAAAGAAGTCGGAAATTTGGATTGGGGCAAATATAATTATATCAAACCTTCATTACTGTCTTCTTTGAATTTTTTATTTTCAAAAGGAGTTGCAGATGAAGGTGTTAAACAAGGAATTTCCGATGACAAGGTCTCAAATCAGGTAGTATATATCCAGAAAGACAAACGAGCAATCAAGTATCCTGTCGCTGAAATATTTAACAATACTGAAGCCAAGAGATATTTGATTGAGGATACAAAGAAAAATTTTCCGAAAATTGATGCAGATTCACTCTTTAATAAAGTAGGGCTTTATGATATTATAACTCCAAATCTTATTTATGACAAGCAGACTACCGAACTTGTACACGAAGAATCTTCGGATTATATATCTCCTACGAACGGGTTTGTAAATGCAGGAAAATTGATTGTCTCTGAAGGAGAAATTGTTACTGCAGAGATAGCGCAAATATTGGACTCTTATAAACTAGAATTTGAAAACAGTATAGGTTATAAAGGACCTAAATATCTGTTTTGGGTAGGTAATGTACTATTGGCTCTATTGCTGGTAATGCTTCTTGCTTTATCTCTGTATTACAGTAATCCTGATATATTTAAAGAGACTAACAGGCTTTCTTATCTTTTAGTGATATTTACACTTTTCACGGCTTTGGCAATTTTTGTGGAGAAAATAAATCCGAAACTGTTGTATATGATTCCTTTTAGTTTGTCTGCCCTTTATTTGCAAGCCTTTTTCCAGAAGAAAGTAATATTGCCTATGTGCATTATTTCCTTAATGCCTTTACTGATTTTTACTCACGATGGCGTTATCTTATTTATAATGTACTTGGTAGCAGATGTAGTTACTATTTATACCTTCAGATTTTTCAATAGGGGATGGGAGCAATTCGTAAATGCTGCGATTATTTTCGTATCTCTTTTGATAACCTATTTCAGTTTCAGGATGGTGGAAATCGTAAACGGCGATATTTGGGGTACGATTCTATACCTTTTTATAGGTTCTATGCTTACTGTTGCCGGTTATCCTTTTGTATATTTGTTTGAAAAGATGTTCAATCTTATTTCAAATTCAAGATTAACGGAACTCTGCGATACTAATAACGAACTTTTGAGAAGGTTGGAACATACGGCTCCGGGTACATTCCAGCATTCATTGCAGGTAATGAATATGGCAGATGTGGCAGCTCGCTCTATTGATGCCAATTCATTGTTGGTGCGTGCAGGAGCATTATATCATGATATAGGTAAGATTATGAATCCTCTTTGTTTTATCGAAAACGAGTCTTTGGTAGCGATGGAAGGAACACATAGTTATCACGAAGGTATGTCTCCGAAAGAAAGTGCTAAAGAAATTATAAAGCACGTATCAGACGGTTTGGAATTGGCAGAGAAATATCATTTGCCTGATGTTATAAAAGATTTTATACTTACGCACCACGGTACGACTATGACTGTTTATTTTTACAATAAGTATATAAATGAAGGAGGTAATCCTGATGATGTCCAGGACTTTACATATAATGGTAAAAAACCGGAATCCAAAGAACAAATGATATTGATGCTTTGTGATTCTATTGAGGCTGCTTCGAGGACATTGAAAGAACATTCGGCTAAGGCAAACTCTGATTTTGTGGAAAAAATAGTAAGTGAAAAGATGGGAGCGGGGCAATTTGAAAATAATGAACTTTCAATAAAAGAGCTTAATACGATTAAGGAGGCTCTTAAAGCATATTTGGGACAAATTTATCATGGAAGGGTAGTATATCCTCATCGTAAATCAAGGGTGTCCCGTTGATAGTTTGAGATTAAATTATTAATTTTGCAAGATTATTTTTTGAAATAAAATAGTATTATTATGAATATTGAACAGAAAAAAGTAGATGATTTGAATCTAAAACTTACTCTTGCTATCTCTAAAGAGGATTATCAGGAGGCAGAAAAAAAGAAACTTGGAGATAAGAGAAAAAATGCCGAGTTCAAAGGATTCAGAAAAGGTATGGTACCGATGAGCCTTATCCAAAAAGTGTATGGAGAACAAGCTCTTGTAGAAGCAATAAACAGCATAATCTATTCATCGCTTGATAAATATATTAAAGATAATAATTTACATATTCTTGGCGAGCCTCTTGGAAGTGATGACCAACCTGAAGTAGAATGGAAATCAGGTAATGATTTTACTTTTAAATTTGATTTGGGTTTGTCTCCTGAAATCAAAATGGAAGTCTCAAAGGACGATAAAGTAGTTTATTATAATATCAGCATTACTGAGGCTGCAAAGAAAGAAATGAAAGAAAATATCCTTCGTCAATTCGGCTCTATGCAGGAAGGCGATAAGGTAAAAGAGGATGATTACATTATTGCTGATTTTGTAAATGCTGCAGGTGTTAAATCGGAAAATTCTTATGTAGCAATGCGTTCTGTGGCTGACGGCTCAAAAAAAGTATTCTTGGGTAAAAAGGCAGGCGATAAATTCAGCATCAATGTAAATGAAGCTTTCACAAACGATACGGATAGAGCTGCTCTTTTGAAAATAAAGAAAGATGCTTTGGAAGGACTTGATCCTGTTTTCGATGTTAGTATTGTGAATGTCAAAACTTTCGTGCCGGCAGAAGCCAATCAGGATACTTTTGATAAAGCATTCGGAAAGGATAAAGTGAATAATGATGAAGAATTTGATAAAGAGATAGAAGCAAGGCTTGAGGAAAACTATAAACAGGAGGCTGATTACAGACTTTCAAAGGATATAAAGACTTATCTCTTGAATAAGGCTAAATTGAATCTTCCGGAGGAGTTCCTGAAAAGATGGCTTTTATATATCAATGAAGGTAAATTTACTAAAGAACAGATAGAAAAAGAATTCGACTCTTTTGCTGAGGATTTCCGTTGGCAGTTGCTACGCAGTTATTTTATGGAGAAGTTCAATTTGAAGGTTGAGGAGAAAGATATTCATGAGGCGGCAGAGGGTTTTGTGGCTTATCAGTATGCTATGTACGGTATGGGCAATGTCCCTCACGAAATGATTCATCAGGCGGCTCATCAGATGCTTTCAGATGAAAAACAGGTAAGACGACTTGAAGAGCAGGTTGAAGACCAAAAAGTGTTTGCCGCTATTCGTGAGGTCGTTTCTTTGCAAAATAAGAAAATCACTGTGGAAAAATTCCGTGAGTTGAAATAGTTATTATTTTGGGGTTTGCAAAAAACAACCTTATATTTTTAGCAGGCTCTGCCTGCTTTGGAGGGTACCCGAAGTATAGGGGTACCCGTTATAAATTTTAAAAGAATTGTTATGAATAATGAGTTTGATTTATTTGCTCGTAAGGATAGGCAAATAGGGTCGATGACTTTACATCGTTATGCTTCGGCAGCGGATGCTTATATCAATCCTACAATTATTGAGGAGAGAAAACTGAATGTGGCATCTATGGATGTCTTTAGCCGTTTGATGATGGATAGGATTATTTTTTTAGGAGTGCCGATTGATGATGATGTGGCGAATATTGTACAGGCTCAGTTGTTGTTTTTGGCGTCTACGGATAGTCATGCTGATATATCGTTGTATCTGAATACGCCGGGAGGTCAGGTGACATCCGGTTTAGGGATTTACGATACGATGCAGTTGGTAGAGCCTGATGTGGCAACGATTTGTACCGGTATGGCAGCTTCTATGGGATCTGTGCTGCTTTGTGCAGGACAGAAAGGTAAGAGATCGGCTTTACCTCATTCACGTGTGTTGATTCATCAGCCTTTGGGAGGAGCAAAGGGACAGGCTTCGGATATTTTGATCGCAGCTAAAGAGATAGAAAAAACCCGTACGGAACTTTACAACATTATTTCTGAGCATTCGGGACAGCCTTTTGAGAAAGTGTTTGCAGACGGAGACAGAGATTTCTGGATGACATCGAGCGAGGCTCTGGAGTATGGTATGATTGATGAAATTTTGACAAAGAAAAAGAAATAGAGATGGCTGGGAAGAAAAATAATAGTCATTGTATTATTTGCGGAAAATCCGGCAGTGAGGTTAAAATGCTTTTAGAGGGCATCGATGGTTGTATTTGCAGTGATTGCGTGAAGAGGGCAAACGACTATATCAAAGATTTCGATAAACAGGAGCAGAAAGAACTCGGCAAGATACGTATTCGTAAGCCATTGGAAATAAAAGAGTTCTTGGATCAGTACGTCATAGGTCAGGACAGAGCGAAGAAATTGCTTGCAGTGTCGGTTTACAACCATTACAAGAGGATTAACCACAATCTTGTAGACCGTGTAGAAGATGATGTCGAGTTTGAAAAGTCGAATATCCTTTTGGTAGGGCCTACCGGTACTGGTAAGACTTTGTTGGCAAAGTCGATTGCAAAATTGCTTAACGTGCCTTTTACCATCGTGGATGCTACCGTATTGACTCAGGCAGGTTATGTTGGAGAAGATGTAGAAAGTATTCTGTCGCGTTTGTTGCAGGAGGCGGATTATGATTTGGCACGAGCAGAACGCGGTATCGTTTTTATAGACGAGATAGATAAAATCAACAGAAAAGGGGACAATCCTTCGATTACACGTGATGTGTCAGGAGAGGGGGTGCAGCAAGCTCTTTTGAAGTTATTGGAGGGAAGCGTAGTGAACGTACCTCCTCAAGGCGGGCGCAAGCATCCTGAACAGGAATTTATTCATGTTAATACGCAAAATATCTTGTTTATATGCGGAGGAGCGTTTGAGGGTATAGAAAGGGTAATTGCTCAACGTCTTAATACTCAAGTTATCGGCTTCGGCGCATCAGAAAAACAGGCCGTGGATAAGGAAAACTTGTTACAGTATGTGTCAGCTCAAGACTTGCGCACTTATGGGCTTATCCCCGAGATTATCGGACGTCTGCCTGTTATTTCATACTTGGATCATCTTGACAAAGAGGCATTGAAGCGTATTCTGACCGAACCTAAAAATGCGATATTAAAGCAATATGCCAAAATGTTTGCATTGGATGGTATCAAACTTGAGATCGAACCCTCTGTTTTAGACTATATTGCTGAAACTGCACTTAAAAATAAAATGGGAGCGCGCGGTCTGCGTTCGATATGCGAACGCATTTTCGATGATATTATGTTTGAAGCTCCATCTTCCGGAATAACGGAATTCAACCTGACTAAAAAATACGCAGAAGATAAACTTAAAAAATAAAGTAAAACCGTGATACAAAGAAGCATCACGGTTTTTAATTTATCTCTCAATAGTAGCCTCTCTGTCAGGTCCCAAAGAAATTATTTTCACAGGAGTTTTTAAGAAATCTTCCATAAAATGCAGATATTCTATAAACTCTTTTGGTAGTTCGCTCTCTTTACGTATTCCGGACAAATCACGATTCCAGCCTTTGAATTTCTTATAAACAGGTTCGATTACTTCCGCCGTATCGAATGGTACTTGTTCCGTAATTTCCCCGTTAATTTTGTATGCCACACACACATTGATCGTCTCGAATGTGTCCAAGCAATCCGATTTCATCATTATCAAATCGGTTACTCCATTTAACATTACTGTATATTTCAAAGCCACCAAGTCAAGCCAACCGCATCTGCGAGGTCTTCCTGTTACCGCTCCGAACTCATTTCCGATTTTGCGAAGTTTATCTCCGGTCTCATCGAACAACTCTGTAGGGAAAGGACCGCTTCCTACGCGTGTACAATATGCTTTGAAAATACCATACACTTTACCTACAGATGACGGTGCTATACCCAATCCGGTGCAGACCCCTCCCACAGTTGTAGAAGATGAGGTCACAAACGGGTATGAACCGTAATCAATATCAAGTAAAGAACCTTGTGCTCCTTCTGCAAGAATAGGTTTTGCTTCAAGCAAATCATTTACAAAATACTCGCAGTCAATGAATTTGTAACTTTTTATTGCTTCTATTGCCTGTATCCATTCAGCTTCTCCCTGAGTTGCATCGCATTCATATTCCAAAGATTTGATTTCCCTGAGATGCTTTGCTTTTAGTTTTTTGAACTTCTCCTCAAAATCAGGCGTAAAAATATCGCCCGCCCTAAGACCGTGACGGCTGATTTTGTCTGTATAGGTGGGTCCTATACCTTTGAGCGTAGAACCTATTTTGCCTTTTCCTGCGGCAGCTTCATTGGCTGCATCCAATAGTCTGTGAGTAGGAAGTATAAGGTGAGCTTTTTTTGAAATGAAAAGTTTTTCTTTCGGCTCAATTCCGTTTCTGCGGATATTCTCACATTCTCCTATAAATGTAACAGGATCGAGTACAACACCGTTACCTATTATATTTATAGAATCTTTTCTGAAGATGCCCGAAGGAATGCTTCTGACAACGAAACTTTTTCCATCGAAATGCAGAGAGTGTCCTGCATTAGGACCTCCTTGAAATCGTGCAACGGCAGGGTATCTGCTTGCCAAGACATCCACTATTTTACCTTTTCCTTCATCGCCCCATTGGAGCCCTAAAACTACATCGGTTTTTTTCATTATAAATGCGAATAAAAAAACAAAAAGAGAACCGACTTTTGTCGGTTCAAATTATACTTCAATTTAAGATTAGAATGGAAGATCGTCTGCCGGCATATCTTCTACTGATTGCTGTTGAGGTGCATTGTACTCAGGTTCAGGCATTGTGCTTGGTTGCGGTTTGCTTTGTGCAGGCGCTGAATATTGATTTCCGTTGTACCTATCTTCTCCCGATTGAGAATTGTTATCTGATTTTCTGCCGAGAAGTTGTATTGAATCTGCCAAGACTTCAGTAGTGTATCTTTTATTACCGGATTGATCTGTCCAAGACCTGCTTCTCAATTTTCCTTCTATATATATCTGCGTTCCCTTGTGGACATATTTTTCTACAATATCAGCACCTGAACGCCACATTACTACATTGTGCCATTCAGTGTTCTCTTTTGTCTCTCCGTTTTTATCTCTGTATCTTTCCGTAGTTGCTATAGTAAAGGATGCTACTTTCGAACCGCTACCTGTTTCAATATAGCGAATTTCAGGTTCTTTACCTACGTTGCCTATCAGCATTACTTTATTTAATGACATCTCAAATTTTATTTGACCATTATATTCCTACTAACAAATATAAGAATATAAATTCAAACATCAAATCTTTTTCTCGCTTAACATAGCATAAAAATCAGGCTTTTCATCTGTCATTATTTCATATCCTGTAACTGCTTGATATAAAAGCCATTGTTCCCCCGGTATGTATTGGCATCCTGCGGCAGAAAGCCTGTTGTAGATATCTCCGCTAAATGCAGGCGAGGTGTAATTCGCCTCCAATAATACTTTACATGGCTTTCCGTAAATATCTTCTCCTGCGAAGTCTTCTATTGTAAGATCCTTTAACTGCTCAACAGGGCAGGGGAGAGTGTATATAATCAGATCACATTCCTTGATTGCAGGAATTAAATCATCAAAAGTATCAGGTATGAATCCGTATTCGGGATGTTTGGCAGAGAATTCCATTACTTTTGACTGTGTACGATTGATAATAGCCGTCTGGAAACCCATCTCGCTTGCTGCAACGGCAGCTGTTTTGCCTGCTCCTCCCATTCCTATGATTAATGCTTGCGGAGTTGCTCCAAACAAAGCCGGAAGCGATTTTCGCACATATTGGTGTACTGCAATATACCATTTATTAGGGTAATTCTCGTAGCAGTAGTTTACCAATCCCGGGAAATATGCATTTGCCGTACTAAGTATGATTGCAAGAAAATCGGTATTGTATGCCTCTATGAAATTGCCCTTGTTTTTCAGAAGATTTGTAGAGCCTGTTTTGAATACCGGTCCTGATACAGAGCCTTTATTTTGTAGCATAAGTTCGCTGGCGTATCGGTAAGCATCTTCTTTGAAAGGGGCGGTAATGTTCAGGGCAGCGTAGTCGCGAAGCTTCTCTTTGACTTGGTCAAAGTCATTTTCCTTTATTTTATCATACCGATATTTTCCGCCGTAGGCGATTTTGAAAAGCCTCGGGCTTTTCGATAAAGATATATTATTCCCTGCAAGTCCGAACTTTTTCATTTTATCAGGCGTTGTCTTATTGCTTCAAAAATAAGAATTGATGCAGATGTTGAGACATTTAGTGAATCAAGTTTTCCTAGCATCGGGATTCTGATATGGGTGTCGGCTGCTGCTCTCCAGATCTCTGTAAGACCTGTGGATTCGCTACCCATTATGATGGCAGTCGGTTGTGTAAAGTCGGTTTGGTAGTACAGTGATGAATCTTGCAGTTGTGACGTGTGAATACGTATTCCTCTATCTTTGAGCCACTTAATCGTGTCTTCGGAAGAGGCTGCTGCAATTTGCGTTGTGAAAATGGCACCGATGCTTGAACGTATGATGTTCGGGTTGTAGATGTCGGTGAGAGGGTCGCAAATTATTACTGCATCTGCTCCGGCAGCATCTGCCGTCCTTAATACAGCTCCGAGATTGCCCGGCTTTTCTACGGCTTCGAGTATGATTATAAGAGGCTTTTCGCTAAGAGTTAAACTGCTCAAATCGTGATTTTTGCTATATACTTCTGCGATAAAGCCTTCCGTGCTGCCTCTGTAAGCGATTTTTGAGTAAACGCTCGGTGTAACGCCGATGATGTCACAAGATACCTCTTTCAAGATGCCTCGGTCGGACAAAGAAAGCATTTCTTCGCAAACAAAAATCGTTTTTAGTTTATATCCTGCTTCTATACAATGAGTTAGTTCTCGTCTTCCCTCTACCGTAAATAAACCGTTATCCCTTCTCGACTTTGATTTCTCTTGAAGGGATAGCAGCATTTTTATTTTAGGGTTCTGTGCAGAACTTATCGTTTCCATCCGTCTATTTGAATGTCTCAGGTCTCATCTGCGGGAAGAACAACACATCCTGAATCGTACTCTGGTTGGTCATATACATTGTAAGGCGGTCTATGCCCATTCCCAAACCGGAAGTCGGAGGCATTCCGTACTCCAAAGAGCGCACGAAATCATAATCGATGAACATTGCTTCATCATCTCCGTTGCTCTTAAGCGCAGCCTGCTCCTCAAATCTTTCCAACTGATCAATAGGGTCATTCAACTCCGAATATGCGTTTGCCAACTCGTGACCGCATACGAAAAGCTCAAAACGCTCCGTAAGATTAGGATTGTCTCTGTGACGCTTGGTCAAAGGCGACATCTCCACAGGATAATCCGTTATAAAAGTAGGCTGAATAAGATGTTTCTCGCAATACTCCCCGAAAATCGCATCAATCAATTTACCTGCACCCATGGAAGGCTCAATCTCCACGTGCAACTTCTTACACGTCTCTCTAAGCTCATCTATGCCCATACCGGTTATGTCCACTCCTGCGTACTCCTTGATAGCATCCAAGATAGGCAAACGTCTGTAAGGAGCCTTGAACTCCACTTCCTGCTCGCCGATTTTCACCTTAGTCGTACCGTTTACCGTAAGCGAAATCTTCTCCAGCATCTTCTCCACAAACTCCATCATCCAGATATAATCCTTGTATGCCACATAAATTTCCATACACGTAAACTCCGGATTATGAGTCTTATCCATACCCTCATTTCTGAAATCCTTTGCGAACTCATACACACCGGCATAACCGCCCACGATAAGACGCTTCAAGTACAACTCATTGGCAATACGCAAATAAAGCGGAATATCCAAAGCATTATGGTGAGTAATAAAAGGACGAGCCGTTGCACCGCCCGGAATTGATTGCAAAATAGGCGTTTCCACCTCCAAACAACCCGCCTCATTGAAATACTGCCTCATGGTAGCGATAATCTGCGCCCTCTTTACAAAAACCTCCCTCACTTGCGGATTGATAATCAAGTCTACATAACGCTGCCTGTAACGAAGTTCCGGGTCTGTCACCGCATCGTGCACCACTCCGTCAGCCTCCTTCACTATCGGAAGCACCTTCAACGACTTGCTCAACACCGTCAACTCCTTCGCGTGAATAGAAAGCTGCCCCGTCTGCGTATAAAATGCAAAACCCTTAATACCAATAATATCCCCTATGTCCAACAACCTTTTGAACACCGTATTGTACATCATCTTATCCTCTCCAGGGCAAATCTCATCCCTCTTCACATACACCTGAATTCTGCCTGTCGAATCCTGCAACTCGATGAACGAAGCCGCCCCCATAATACGCCTTGACATCAAACGCCCCGCAACGCACACATCACTGAAATTGCCTTTCTCTGCATTGAACTCCGCCTCAATCCCCTTTGCCGTCGCATTCACAGGATACAACTGCGCAGGATAAGGATCGATACCCAACTCTCTCAACTTCGCCAAAGACTCCCTCCTCAAACTCTCCTGCTCATTAAATTCCATATTAGCCATATAAAAAAATATTAAATCATCACACAAAAATAACACAATCCCCGCAAAATTCAAAATTCCCCCGTTCGCATCCCTTTCGGACGGCAGTTCCTGCCCTCCCTCGGTCTGCTCAGGGAAAAGCCGCAGCCGCTTGGGCGCGCCTGCTGAGATCTCAAGAAGAAGATTGGCAGCGGACACGAGCCGCTGACCAATCCTGCCTATCACCGTGAGGGGCTGCATCTTAGCACCCCTCACAGGCAACGCTTCCTTGCCTTCTCTCGTCAGCAATCAATAAAATTTAAATAAGAAACCTCTTTTGGTATTATTGGAAAGAATTAGTATTTTTATAGAATAAAAGATATTCTTATGGAAGAGAAAGCAATTCGACTTTTTGAAAATCAAAAAGTCAGGACAAAGTGGGATGAAGAAACGAGTAAATGGTATTTTTCGATAGTCGATATTGTTGGTATTCTTACGGAGCAGCCTTCTGTCGAAAGGGCGAGAAATTATTGGAAAGTGCTGAAAAACCGAATAAAAGCAGAAGGAAACGAGTCGGTTACAAATTGTAACCAACTGAAATTACTATCTGCGGATGGAAAATATTATAAAACGGATGTGGCAGACCAAGAGCAGTTGTTTCGTTTAATTCAGTCTATTCCTTCTCCAAAAGCGGAGCCGATAAAGCAGTGGATAGCAAGAGTTGCATCGGACAGGATAGATGAGATGCAAGACCCTGAACTTGCTATAGACAGAGGATATGAATATTATCGTAGGAAAGGTTATAGTGAGAAGTGGATAAACCAAAGGATGCAAGGTAAGATTACGCGTAAAGAACTTACAGAAGAGTGGAAAAGATGCGGAGTGAAGGATAGTCAGTATGCAATGCTCACAGATATTCTTACTAAAGAGTGGTCAGGTCTGACAACAAGCGAATATAAAACTTTTAAGGATCTAAAGAAAGAAAATCTTCGTGACAATATGACTAACCTTGAAACAGCAGTTAATACTTTAGCCGAGGCATTTACAACAGAATTATCAAAAAAGAAAAATCCTAAAACAATTAACGAAAACAAGAAAGTGGCAAAGGAAGGAGGCAGTGTAGCGAAGAATGTACGCGAGGATATGGAAAAGAAACTTGGGAGAAGTATTATTTCAAAAGAAAATGCAAACGGATTATTGTCGGAGTAAAAGTATAAAAAATATCGGCAGCTGAATGGCTGCCGATAAGGATTTGATACAAAAATTATAAGATTTGTAATCTTTTTATTTTTCTTGCGCAGGACGAACAGCAAACCCGTAACTACGGCTAATGAAGATCAGTGGGGTGATTTTGTCCGAGCCGAAGTACGAGCCGCGACCGCTGTGTGTAATGAAATGATCTGCAACCCAATAGTGGCTGTATGTCGTCACGCGTCTCAACGGACCGGAGATGTAGCGGAAGCCGCTTGCAGGGAAGAATACTGTTTCTCCTTGCTTATTTGGTTTACGGTAGAAATGAAATCCTTTATCAAACTCTCCTTTGACATTAAACTCAGAAGCCGTATACGTATTACCACCCGTAGAGGTGAACCCTGTGAAAGCATTGGAAGCCGGAAGAGAATACCCTACGGGGCTGGGGTCATACACAGTCTTTATCACCACTTCATCATTAGGTACAGTCTTATCATTATCCATATTCCACAAATTATAATACTGTCCGTCCATCTCATCCTTAGTATTGAATTTGTGTGGATTCTTGATATATTCTTTTATATCAGACGTATTCAATCCTGTGTGTTGGAAAGTATATTGTGTATTCGTTGTGAAGCACTCCTTATCTTTACCATTATCAGGAGTAATTCCGTCACCAGGCAGCATAGGGTCCTTACGACCCCACTGGTAATAGGGGTTATTACCACCACTAATACTAACCCTATATGCTCCCTGTAATAAATTAAATACAATTTGCTTTTCTTTTCCCTCTCCTCCACTCGAACTTTGTTTTACTTTTACCATCACCTCTCTCTTCTTATATAACTCAGCTCCATTTATTTCGCACCACCCAAGGTTTACGGGTAGTATGTTGTATTTGAAATGTTGATAGTTCTCTATTTCAATAGGAGTAAGGTCCTCTTCTGTCACCCAAATATGCCAGCTCCAAAGAATAGTATTGGAAGCATCCCTTACAGCAATGATAGCATTTCCATTGTGGATAGTGGCTTTGTTTACTTCGAACTTTACGTATTGATTAGCACTGTCAAAAGAAATGCTCGAAATCAGGTTTTTAGTATCTTGCCAGATAAGACATGCATTGTCAATGTTATCTATTTGCGGCTTTGTAATGCCTTGCCCATAAGCATTAATGAACGGCGAGAGAATATTACTACCACTTTTAGTTGAAGTGTATGCGCTTGTATTATTCTGCCCATTCTTACGTGAATTACCGTATACGGTTGGGAACTTGTAAGT
>JBQMXN010000008.1:0-72884 GCA_052173975.1 Candidatus Cryptobacteroides sp.
TTATGTGGTTTCTTCTTTTAAGAAGTTTGCAATTCCTAAAAAATATTTACGCATTCCAGAAAAAAGAGTTGATGAATTATTTTTTTAGCAGGGATTGGTCAGCGGCTGTGACGCTGCCAATCTTCTTCTTGAGATTTCAGCAGGCGCGTTAGTCGTCTGCGGCTTTTCCCTGAGCAGCCCGAGGGAGGGCAGGCAGCTGCCGTCCGAAAAGGATGCGAACGGGGGAGTTATATTTGATAAAAAGGACGACTTTTGCAGCCGTCCTTTGTTTTTTAGTTCAAGTGTTGAACCTGAATAAAGGTTAATTATGTTTGGTTAGAGTGTCCCTGTCCACAGGGATTTGTACTAAATCTATACAAAGGTAATTCTCTTTTTTGAATATCCAAGCATTTTTATTAAAACATTTCAATAATGTTTATTTGAGCAGCTCGGGTCTGAGGCGTTTTGTCCTTTCTAAGGCTTGTTCGTCTTGCCATTTTTGAATGGATTTGGGGTTGCCGCTCAACAGCACCTCAGGCACGGACCAGCCGTTGAATTCGGCAGGACGCGTATATATGGGAGGGGAGAGGAGTTCGTCTTGGAAACTGTCGCTTAGGGCTGATGTTTCGTCGGAAATCGCCCCGGGGAGCAGACGTGTGATGGAGTCGGCAAGGATCGCTGCGGGTATTTCTCCTCCGCTGACTACGTAGTCCCCGATGGAGATTTCGCGTGTTATGAGGTGTTCTCGGATACGTTGGTCGATGCCTTTATAGTGTCCGCAGAGGAGTATTATGTTTTCTTTGAGGGATAGTTCGTTGGAGATCTTTTGGGTGAGGCGTTCTCCGTCGGGGGACATATAGATGATTTCGTCGTAGCGGCGCAGGTCGGTGAGCGATTTTATCATATTGTACACCGGTTCTACCATCATTACCATTCCTGCGTCTCCTCCGTAGCAGTAGTCGTCGACTGTTTTCCTGGGTCCTAACCCGAATTCCCTTATATTGTGGATTTCTATTTGGATTATGCCTTTTTTAAGCGCTCTGCCGACTATGGAGTGCTGGAGAGGGGAGTCGAGGAGTTCGGGGACGACTGTCAGTATATCGATTCGCATTTGCAATATTTTATATATATACTGCAAATTTAATAAAAATAAGAGAGATGAAAGAAAAAGTAATTTTTGTGGGGGTTAAGGGGTGAAGTATAAATAAAAGAGGTATATTTGCAAGTATTTTAGTAAAATTAACTGGAAAAAGCTTATGAGCGAGGAAACAAAACAGGCGGGGGTAATTGCTTCCGAAGATTGTGTTGAAATTGAGGCAGGAACACCTGAAACTTTGAATTTAACTGAAAAAACGCTTGCGGAGTTGACTGAAATTTTGGAGAATTTCATGTCTGACCCCGACAGGATGAGAAAGCATAAGGAGGCTGAAGCGATTAAGTCGGCTTTTTATAAGAGATTGTCGAAAGAGAGGGCGGCTTCGAATGCAGTAGGGGTTGATGGTGAATCGGAGCCTTTTGATGCTTTGGAGAATGGTTTTAAGGCATTGTTTGGCGATTATAAGAAGCAAAAAGCGGAGTATAATATTCAGTTAGAGAAGGAGAGGGAGGCGAATCTTACGGCTAAGCAGGCTGTGATCGAATCTTTGAAGTTGCTTGTGGAGAAGCAGGAGGATGTGAATGCGACTTTCCCGGAGTTTAGAGAGATACAGAGCAGGTGGCGCGAGATAGGTCCGGTGCCGGTTGCTAATTATAGGGATTTGAATGAGACTTACCAGTTTTATGTGGAGAAGTTTTATGATATGGTGAAGATCAATCGCGATTTGAGGGATCTTGATCTGAAAAAAAATCTTGAAATAAAGACGGGGTATTGTGAGGAAGCGGAAAGACTTATTGAGAAAGAGAATATTGCGTCTGCTTTTAAGGAGTTGCAGAAGTTGCACGAGTTGTGGAAAGAGTGCGGTCCTGTGGCTAAAGAGTACAGGGAGGAGATTTGGGCACGTTTTAAGGAGGCGACATCTGCTTTGAGCAAGAAACATCAGGCTTATTATGAGAATGAGAAAGCGAAGCAGGAGGAAAATTTAGAAAAGAAAACCGAATTCTGTGAGCAGGTGGAGCATTTACTTGAGGCTGAGCTTTCTTCTATTAAAGAGTGGGGGAATGCAAGTAAGGAAGTTCTTGAGATCCAGAAGCAATGGAGGGCAATAGGCTTTGCAACCAAGAAGGAAAATCAAAAAATCTATGATCGTTTCCGTGAGGCTTGCAATAAATTTTTTGAGAAGAAAAAGGAATTCTTTTCTAAAGTTAAAAGCAATATCAATGAGAACTATGATAAGAAATTGGCATTGGTTGAGAAGGCGGAGGCTTTGAAGGATAGCATAGACTGGGGGAAGACTTCGGAGATATTGATCGAATGTCAAAAAGAATGGAAAGAGATAGGACCTGTAGCAAGAAAAAAGACTGAGGAGCTTTGGAAACGTTTCCATAATGCTTGTGATGAATTTTTCAAGGCACGGGAAAGCGCTTCTAAACACAATTCACCTCATCGCGAGGGTAAAAACAAGCATATAGTGAGCGAGAAATCGCTTTTAATGCAGAAGTACAATAAGTTGCAGCAGGAGATTACTAATTATGAAAATAATATAGGTTTTTTTGCAGCATCTAAAAATTCCGAGCCTTTGATCAGGCAAATGCAAGAAAAAATCGATGCGGCAAAGGTGGAATTAAAGGAAATGGAAAGTAAAATTAGAAACGCTGAATAGTAAATAAGAATGGATAAAAATTCGATAATAGGTTTTAGTTTAATAGGTTTAATCTTTGTAGGTTTTACATTTTACCAATCTAAAGAGTATAAAAAGCAGGCAGCAATCCAAGCAAAACAGGATTCTGTCGCTTTGGCAAAAAGCAAGGCGGATTCGGCTGTCTTTGCATTAAATGCAACTACTGAAAGGGCAGTATCTAAATCTGCTGCTATATATAAGGATGCGTATTTGACTTCTGCTTCACAGGAGAAAGAGGAGATTCACATACTTAAGAATGATAAAATGGAAGTCGCTTTCACGACTAAGGGAGCGCAACCTTATTCGGTAAGGTTAAATGATTACAAAAATTATGACTCTACCGATACTTATATATTTTATCCCGGTAACAGTGAGTTGGGCATTTCCGTATATGCAGGAGAAATAATCAATACAAAGGACTTTAATTTCAAGACCGTCCGAATTACGGATACTTCTGTTGTTATGCAATTGCCTTTCAGCAGCGGCGGATATATTGAGCAGCAATACAGCATTAGGGCAGGCTCTTATTCTGTAGAAAACAAGGTCTCATTTATAGGAATGCAAGATCTGATTTCCAAAAATGTATCATCTGTCGATATAGATTACAGTGTGGTGATGCCGAGAATGGAGAAAGGGTATCAAAATGAAGTGCGATATTCAAAACTCAATTACTATGTTGATGGAGAAAAATCTCCTGAAGAGGTGGGGAAAGGTAAAGATGCGACTAAAACTATTTCCTCAAGCCTATCTTGGTTTGCATTCCAGCAGCAATTTTTCTCTGCTATAATGAGAGCGCCTAAGAATTTCAGTTCCGGCGAGTTGGCTGTTAAATTTTTCCCTGAAGACAATAAAGATCATAATCTTATGTCTTGTACGGCTAAGATGAGGACGGAGATTAAAGGAGGGCAATCTGACATATCAATACCGTTTGAATTTTATTTCGGTCCTAACAGGTATAAAGGACTTAAATCTTATGGATATAAATTTGAGAAAATCATTCCTTTGGGAGGGTGGATGGTTGGCTGGTTTACCAAATACGTGATTATTCCTCTGTTTGACTTTTTGCACAAATTCATTTCCAATTTCGGTTTGATAATTTTATTGATGACAGTATTTATCAAACTTGTGGTATTGCCGTTCTCTTATAAATCTTATGCTTCATCTGCAAAAATGCAGGCGTTAAAACCTGAAATCGATAAGCTTTCGGAAAAATATCCTAAGGAGCAGGATGCGATGAAGAAACAGCAGGCAATGATGGACTTGTATAAACGTGCAGGTGTTAATCCTATTGGAGGATGCCTTCCTATGTTGTTGCAATTCCCTATATTGTGGGCAATGTTCCGTTTCTTCCCGGCTTCCATAGAGTTGCGTCAGCAATCTTTCTTGTGGGCTGATGACTTGAGCGGTTATGATTCATTTATAAATTTCGGTTTCAGCATACCTCTATTGGGAGATCATATATCATTATTTGCCCTGTTGATGGCATTGTCAATGTTCTTCTATTCGAAGATGAATTCGTCGCAGATGGCAAGCAATGATCCTAACTCTCAGTTCATGAAGACTTTCAGTGTTTGGATGATGCCGATAATGATGTTTTTTATAGGTAACAATCTGTCAGCCGGTTTGAGTTACTATTACTTGCTTTCAAATCTCATTACGATGTTTGAGACTTTTATCATTAAGAAATTTTTCATACATCCGGAAGATGTCCTTGCCAAACTGAAAGCATCTGAAGGCAAGCCTATCCAGAAGAGCAAATGGCAATTGAGGCTTGAAGAAGCTCAAAGGATGCAGCAACAAATGGCACGCAATAAAAAATAATATGTCGATAAGCAAGGTATTATCGGATTTATCTCAGGAACTGCCGTCTAATGTAAAATTGGTGGCAGTTTCTAAATTTCATCCATTAGAGGATATTCTCGAGGCATACGATTTCGGACAACGAGCCTTCGGCGAGAATCGTCCGCAGGAATTTTACTCTAAAGCAACAACACTTCCAAGCGATATAGAATGGCACTTTATCGGGCATTTGCAGACAAACAAACTGAAATTTGTCCTGCCTTACGCCTCTCTGATACACTCTGTCGATACTTTACACCTACTCGAAGCGATACAAAAGTGGGGGAGCGCAAACAATAAAACCATAAATATACTTTTAGAACTGCATTTAGGCGCGGAAGTCACAAAACAAGGTTTTTCAGAAGACGAAATAGTCGGAATAGTCCAAAAATACCAAGCCGGAGCTTATCCCAATGTGAAAATTCACGGCATAATGGGAATGGCAACGCATACCGGTAACCATGCCGTTATCAAAGCCGATTTCGATCACATCAATGCACTATTCAACAAACTCAAAGACAGATTTACCACCCTCACTGAATTTAAAGAGTTATCTATCGGAATGTCAGGAGATTATCAAATAGCTGTCAAAGCAGGAGCAACAATAGTAAGGATTGGCTCTAAAATTTTCAATTGAAAATTTTAGAAAAATCAGGGCAGATAAAATTCTTTATCCGCCCTGAAAATTAAAGCTGAGCTTTGAGCTTGTCACAGAACAAGCATCAAAGCCCCAACAAGACCTAAAATCGCATAAAACTCAGGGAGAGCGGCATAGATAAGCGTATTAGTCAATACATTATGTCCTTGTGACAAGCCTACAATACCATTTGCACATACCTGACCTTGACGAATTGCCGAAATCATACATACCAAACCGACTGCAATTCCTACACCAAAAAATGTAGGTCCCATTACAGTGAAGTCTTTACCAAGCCACATAAAGAAAGCAGCAAATCCGTAAATACCTTGCGTAGCAGGCAAAGCAGCCAGAATCATATAGTTACCTGCCTTCTCAGGAGCATTCTTCAAAGCTCCCTCTGCCGCATTTCCTGCAATAGTAGTTCCTATACTACTTCCTATTCCGGCTAAGGCTAAAATAAAGCCTAATCCTAAATAACCGAGAATTTCATTCATAATTATTATATTTTTTAGTTTATTATTTGTTTTTAATAGGTTTATAAAATCTTCCCTCTCCCGAATATCCGCTGTTTTTGAAAAATTCCAAGAAATTCAGACGCAAAGGGTGAACAAAGGCTCCAAGAGCTGCCATTGCTATATTCAAGGCGTGCCCTGTTACGAGTATTATAATAAAGAATATCCATCTGTATCCTCCATCACCGAGAACAATGCCGGCAAGATTATTAAATGCACTGCCCAACATCCCGCCTGCAAGCCCTAAAGCATACAGTCTTAAATAACTAAGCACATCACCAAGCAACCCGGTCGCCGTATTGTAGGTTTCCCATAGACCCGCTCCTATATTGGCGAAAGGATTTCTATGCAAATCATTGAAAATAAAGATTCCCAATCCTGAAATAACAGCTATGGCTATAATGATCCATTTAATTATCTGTGTATCTACTATTTGAGTTAATCCCAAGCCTCCTGTGCTCACTGCACCGACAATCAGCAAAGTCCATCCCCAGGTGCTTAATGAATTTAAGAATCCGTTATTTTTGGTAGCGTATATGGTCTTTACAATCATTGCAAGGCATATATGTAATATACCTATTACCAAAGAAAGCATCATCTGGGCATCATATCCGGCGATCTTTCCTGTAACCATTATCTTTTTTGACCAATCAGGCACGAATGACGCAGTAGATAAATCCACTCCGAAAAAGGTGTGCAATACTATTCCTACAAAGAATGTAGCTACGCCTAATGTAATCACTAAAGGTCCGAAATTACTTCTTTCTCCTCCTTTGAATTTCAGGAATAATCCTAATATAGCCAATACAAGTCCGTATCCTGCATCTCCCATACAAATTGCAAAGAATAATAGGAAAAATATTGCTATATATGGAGTTGGGTCAAATTCATTATATGCAGGTCTCCCGTACATATCAGTCAATACCGAGAACATTTCAGTAAAACGGTTGCTCTTAAGTTTTATAGGAGGATTATCCTCAAACTTAGCATCTTCCTTTATATAGTAAAGATCCATTTTATCGAATTCTTTACATAAATCATTCTCTTTATCCTTGGGTGCAAATCCTATAAATACTGATATGGTGTTCTCCGCCGCTTCTTCCGAGGACTCTTTCGCAAGATAATAATCCAATTTCTGTAAACTTGCTTCATATCTCTCTTCCAAAATATGGATTCCCGATTTGAATTTCAGCAGTCTTGATTTTGATATTATAATTTGCTTTTCTATTGAATCTATTTCTTCTTTTTTAGAATCTCTGTTGCCCTCCGGCAAGCGGTATTCTTCAATAGGGAATTTATAATCAATTTCGCCTGACAGCGTTATGAAAAAGACATTAGCGCTGTCTTCTTTGATTATAATTATAGGATAAAGCTTATTCCAATCTTCGGAGAATGCTTTTTTTGATATTTTGTAATATCGTATTTTACAACCGTTTTGCGCAAGTTCTGAAATAACATTTTCCTCAATCGTTCCCCAAGGCTGCAAGTCCTCGTATTCTTTCTTTGCTGTACGATATAAAGTATTCAGGTCACTAAGTTTTGCAAATTCAGCATTAATATCTTGAATATTCAATCCGATATTTCCTGCTTTGTTCACTTCCTTTTCGAGTAACTCATAATCTTTGTCATTGGAAAAATCGACACGGCTAAGTAAAGAAATAGTCTTTTTAAGTTCTTCCGTATTGTAGAGCATCGCAAAAGACGTATCGTCTACAGGCTTTGCAGACCTTGTAATATCTACAATACCAAGCATTTCCAACTTATCTAAAAAACTGCTTTTATCCAAACTGTGAAGGATAAAAGAATATTTTGTCATTTTTTCAATCATATGCTTGCCTCCTCATTCTCTTCTTCTTCGTGTCTGATTTTCACTATTTTAGATGAAGCTTTGCTTAGATTTTCTTCATCTTCCATATATCTCTTGATTTTCCTTATAGCTTCTTTATAACCGGGTATCTGTACTTTTTCGTATAAATTTACTTTTTGAGTAGTCTTTTTTCTCTGATAACCTAAAATCCGGCTTTTTTCAAGATACACTTCCGATTCGATTCCCAATTTCGAGATTTCTTTTAGAATTTGAATTCCGTCTGCAAACCAAGCCGGCTTTTGAAAAGCATTGAAAGGCTTTATTTCGTAAGATATATCTTTTAATTCGGGGGTTTTCACTCCGGCTATTTTTACCGTGTGCAGATCCACATCCTTAATCGAAATTAAATTAGGTTCAAATTCATTCCAAAGCGCTGCTATATAGTCGTATTTTTCCATCGAGGCTGCCAGCTCTTCCATAAGTTTGTCAGAATACTCCTTGGCTTTACGCACTTCCAATCTCAACGCGGATTCTTTGTTTTTTAAAGTAGGAAGTGCGCCTTGTCGCATTTTAAGTTGCTTTCCAAGGTTATTCAGTGATGTCTTATTATATTGGAATTTTATTGCCATAAACTAATTTTCTTTCCAGTATTTGTCTATCAATACTTGTTTGATACCTATTTCCGCTTTGCTGAAATATTTAGCAAAAAGTTCCCAGGCCGTATTAAGCATTTCATCAATTTTAATATTGACATCGATTGAGAGAAGCCTTATAGCGTACTCTTTTGCATATTCCAAACAACGCTTATCATAATCGCTCAAGTCAAATCCGTTTTCAAGTTTTGTTTTAGCGTTTTGTGCATCTGCATACAGTCTTACGCTTGCATTCATCACCTGGCTGTGATCTTCGCGTGTCTTTTTCCCCTGAACCAATTGTTTTAGACGAGAAAGTGAACGGAAAGGATCGATTATAATTTTACCGGTGTCCGGATCGTGTCGCAGAAATAATTGACCTTCGGTAATATATCCGGTATTGTCAGGTATGGCGTGTGTAATATCTCCATCATTCAACGTCGTTACCGCTATAATAGTAATAGAACCTGACGCAGGAAGTTGAACTGCTTTTTCGTAAATTTTCGCAAGATCCGAGTACAAAGAACCGGGCATAGAATCTTTTGAAGGGATTTGATCCATACGGTTGCTGACAATACTCAATGCATCTGCATATAAAGTCATATCCGTAAGCAAAACAAGGACTTTTTCGTTCTTTTGTACTGCGAAATACTCTGCAGCGCAAAGAGCCATTTCAGGGATTAGAAGCCTTTCAACAGGAGGTTGCTCTGTGGTATTTACGAAACTTACTATTTTATCCAATGCACCTGCCGATTCAAAAGCATTCTTGAAAAACAAATAGTCATCATTTGAAAGCCCCATCCCTCCCAATATGATTTTATCAACATCGGCACGGAGAGCCACATCTGCTATAACTTGGTTGTAAGGTTGATCAGGATTTGCAAAAAACGGAATCTTCTGCCCTGAAACCAACGTATTATTCAAGTCTATACCTGCAATACCGGTCGGTATCAACTCTGACGGTTGTTTCCTCTTATAAGGATTTACGGAAGGTCCTCCGATTTCCACTTTTTCTCCATCTACTTCAGGACCACCGTCAATAGGGTTGCCATAAGCATTGAAGAAACGACCTGAAAGTTGCTCGCTTACTTTTAAGGTAGGAGCTTCTCCCAAGAAAGTCACTTCAGCATTTGTAGGTATGCCTTCCGTACCGGAAAAGACTTGCAAAGTTATAAGATCCCCTTTTGTCTTTACAACTTGGGCTAATTTCCCGTGTACTAATGCCAATTCATCATTAGAAATATCTTTCGCTTTTAGAGAAACCGTAGCTTTTGTAATAGCCTCTAATTTTGTATATATTCTCCGGTATGCTTTATTTGCCATTTTCTTCCAGAATTTTAGTTATTTGGTTGCGATATTCATTGAATTTTTCTGATTTGAATTCAGTATAATTCATTTGCCTTATCGTATTGATTATATTTTTGAAAAATTCTCTACATTTTTCAAAATCTTCAAATACCAAAGATTTCTCGCATACTTCAAGGATCATATCCAACATATATTTTTGTCTTTCGATAGGGCAGAGTGCATCTATAGCATCAAACGCATCCTGTTGCAGAAAACCGAAATCTATAAGTTCCGATTTCCAAAAACTCTCGTGATAACTCATAGGCACTCCGTCATCTCCAAGAATATTTATCTGTTCATTCGCTTCTCTACCTTTTCTGACTATATCTTTAGCTTCATTTACTTTGTCTACCCATCCTTTCTCTACTGTAGCATTCAGATATTCCTGAATTTCAGGGTATTCCAAATATTTTGAATAAGAATCAATCGGATTAACGGCAGGGTAACGTTTTTGATCTGCTCTTGCTTGCTCTAATGCATAAAAGCACCTTGCTGCCTTTTTAGTCGATTCCGTTACAGGTTCTTTTAAGTTTCCGCCGGCAGGGGAGACAGTACCGATAAATGTTACCGAACCGGTCTTGCCATTATTCAGAACTACATGTCCTGCACGTGAGTAGAAATTAGAAATTATAGCAGATAGGTCTACGGGAAAGGCATCTGCACCTGGAAGTTCTTCCAGTCGGTTGCTCATTTCTCTTAACGCTTGCGCCCAGCGAGAGGTGGAATCCGCCAATAAAAGGCTCTTAAGCCCCATTGCACGATAATATTCGCAAATAGTCATTGCCGTATATACTGAAGCCTCACGTGCTGCAACAGGCATATTGGATGTATTGCAAATAATCGTTGTACGCTCCATTAATTTGCGACCTGTATGAGGATCAACAAGTTCAGGGAACTCCGTAAAAATCTCAACCACTTCATTAGCACGCTCACCGCAAGCTGCTACCACAATAATATCCGCTTCGGCTTGTTTTGCTATAGCATGCTGCAAAACAGTCTTACCGCATCCGAAAGGTCCCGGGATAAAGCCTGTACCGCCTTCTGCTATAGGGTTGAACGAATCTATAACTCTTACTCCCGTTTCCATTATTTTACCTGGTCTCGGTTTCTCTTTATAATTCTTTATCGCTACTTTCACAGGCCATTTCTGAACCATAGTAACATTGACCTCTTCACCATTGGCATCTGTCAATAAAGCTATAATGTGATCGATATTGTATTGACCTGCCGATTCCAGACTTTTAATAGTGTATTCTCCTTTAAATGAGAAAGGAACCATGATTTTATGTGAAAGCCATCCTTCTTTTACTTCTCCGAGCCAATCTCCCGCTTCTACTTTTTCTCCTATAGAAGCGATAGGGGAGTAATCCCACAATTTCTCATGGTCTAACGGATCTGTATATTCGCCTCTATGCAGAAAGACGTCCTCCATTGTAGCGAGGTTGTTCTCCAAACCGTCATAGATTCCTGATAATAACCCCGGTCCGAGCGACGCCTCTAACATTCTTCCCTCGAATTCCACAGAATCGCCATTTTTCAATCCTCTGGTGCTTTCAAAGACTTGAACAGACGCTTGGTTGCCTTTTATTTTAATGACCTCCGCCAGCAATCTTGTATCGCCTAATGAGATGTAGCACAATTCATTTTCCGCCACAGGACCGTCAGTCTCCACCGTTACTAAATTGGAAACTATTCCGATTACCTTTCCTTTACTTTTCATATTTATATTATTTATTGTCTGTTATTAACTATTCAGGATTATATTCTATGGTTCTGAAAGTACTTCTGATGTCCTCCGCAAGCTTCTTGAACATAACTTTTCCTGTATTTGAGTCCAACTTGTTCCATCTGTCTATTATATGAAGTTTTGCGATGAATCCAAGTATAAAAGCAAGGTCGAAGTATGAAAATATCGTGATTTCATCTATTTTCCGCCACATTAACTCATCTATCGCCTTTTCTCTTTCGAGCAAATCCTCTGTTTCGAAGATTTTCGCTATTTCAGAACCGTGTCTATCGGTTTCAATGCTGATAACATCTTGCTCCGAATTTCTATTAAGTCTTTTATTTATATATTCGGCTTTCGCATTTCTTACTTGCAGATCAAACGTAAAATATTCATTTAAAAATTTATTCTTTTCGTTTTTACATCTTAAGTAAAAATCCTGAACTAAATTTTTTTCTTCCAATCCCGAAAGTAATATATCAATGGCTTTATTATCCTTTACAGAACACTGCTCTTTAATGAAATCAATATAGAAACCGGCATCTTCATTTTCTGAAAATTTCCAATCTCTATGCAGCACGGGGAGGCTTGCAATTATGTATTCATAATTATTCATTTGCAACTTATTCCCCGAATATTATTTTTTTCGTTGCCGGTCTGATATATTCACCTATAAGAGATTTGAAAGCCTCATCTGTAAAACTGATAAAGTAGCCTCCATCTTTAGGACCGATAGTAAAACCCTCGCTTATTTTCTTTGAGAACTGTACTGTGACATTCTCTTTTGCAATAGCATTCAATTCTTTATTTACAAAGATCTCCAATTCTTTATTCATAGATTCAGGTAGTACAACATCTAAATCTATTGCTTCATCCGCATTGAATTTTGCAATTATGCTCTTAATCATTTCTTTGATGAATTCAGAAGAAGAAAGAGCATCGGATATATTGTCATCAGCAAGTTTAGTTATGACCAAATCTTCTATTTTTTTCTTTGCGGATTGAATGGCTTGTATAGATGCCATTCTTACATCGCTTTCTGTCTTTGTTATTTTTGCCGCAGCTTCTTTTTCAGCTTTGGATAAAATAAGTTCCGCTTTTCTATATGCTTCATCTATAATATTTTCAGCCTCTTGGTTTGCTCTCGCTACAATTGCAGCTCCTTCTTCTTTACCTTTCGACAAACCTTCATTATAAAGTTTATCGGTAAGTTCTTTCAGTTTATCTTGCATATCGGATTTTGTTTTATAATAAATTGAATATCTGCTAATATAGAAAAAAATTAGTCTTTTTCAAAATTGAAATTATTGTTGCATAGTTGAAATAACAGCTCCTTCCAATACGGAATCTCCAACCTTTACTTTAATTTCAGAAACAACGCCATCGCAATCGGCTGTAATCTCGTTTTCCATTTTCATAGCTTCTATTACAGCTATTTTTTGCCCTTTCTTAACGCTATCGCCGGGCTTAACATTGATTTCCACAATAATTCCCGGAAGGGGAGATTTTATGTTTCTAATTGCATTTTTTGAGGTCGTACCCGGCTCTTCTTTTGGAAGTTCAGACGATTCGGCGCTTTGATTTGATTTCTGATTCTTCTCTACGGATTCAATATTTATTATATATTCTCTTCCATTCACTACTACTAACGCCGTATCGTTTTGTAACGAGTTTATCGATACATTATATAAAGAACCATTAATTTTGAACTTATATTCTTTCATTTTATTTCGGTAATTTTCTGAATATTAATGCTTTGTTATTCCACAAAGACGATTGCGGCTTTATGGTTATTTTCAGACTCTCCGTATCGTGCACGGAGTCGTTCAGATAACTATGCATAGCTAAAGAGATTGCCGCAATATCCTGCTCCTCCTCTTTACGATTAAAAAGTTTTTGAAATATGTTCATCTTATAAAGGTAAATTGTCGTGTTTTTTTGCCGGCAATTCTTGCTTTTTATTTTTAAGCTGTTCCAATGCCCTTATGACCCTGAAGCGAGTATTCCGAGGCTCGATTATATCATCGATATAGCCTTTCTCGGCTGCACGATACGGATTACTGAAAAGTTCATCATACTCGACTTTTTTCTCGGCTGCAATTCTCTCCATATCCTCCGGATTAACAGCCTCTTTCAACTCCTTTGCATACAGCACGTTCACCGCTCCATCCGCCCCCATCACTGCAATATTTGCAGATGGCCAAGCATAATTGACATCTCCTCTCAACTGCTTGCAACTCATCACTATATGCGCTCCTCCATAAGATTTGCGAAGCGTTACCGTAATTTTAGGAACGGTCGCCTCTCCATAAGCATACAATAATTTTGCTCCATTAGCAATAATAGCCCCATACTCCTGCTGAGTTCCGCACAAAAATCCCGGCACATCTACAAGCGACACAAGCGGAATATTGAATGCATCGCAAAATCTCACAAACCTTGCCGCCTTTCGTGAAGCATTAATATCCAACACACCCGCAAGCACTTTCGGCTGGTTTGCGACTATACCTACACTGCGCCCGTTCATATGAGCAAAGCCGACAATGATGTTTTTTGCAAAATCCTTATGTATTTCGAAAAAAATACCGTCATCGATTATGCTTCGAATTACAGCATACATATCGTAAGGCTTGTTCGGATTATCCGGAATCAAGCTGTTTAAATCATCATCCTGCCTGCTTACAGGGTCATCGGTATGCCTAACCGGCGCCTCCTCCATATTATTCTGCGGAACATATGATAACAGTTCCCTAATAGTAGCAATCCCTTCCTCCTCACCGTCCGAAGCAAAATGAGCAACACCGCTTTTAGTAGAATGCACACTCGCACCTCCTAACGTCTCCTGATCCACAACCTCTCCTGTAACACTTTTTACAACAGCCGGCCCGGTGAGGAACATATAAGACGTATCTTTGATCATTAATGTAAAATCCGTCAGAGCAGGCGAATACACAGCCCCACCTGCACACGGTCCGAAAATACCGGAAATCTGCGGAATCACCCCCGAAGCCAATATATTTCGCTCAAAAATCTCCCCATACCCTGCCAACGCATCGATACCCTCCTGTATCCTCGCACCGCCCGAATCATTCAACCCAATGCACGGAGCGCCGTTTTGCAACGCCATATCCATCACCTTACAGATTTTCTCCGACATCGTTTTCGACAAAGAACCCCCGGATACCGTAAAATCCTGCGCAAACACATACACCGAACGCCCATCAATCGTCCCATGCCCGGTCACCACGCCATCCCCGTAAAAATGCTGCTTTTCCATCCCGAAATTCGTACATCTGTGCTGCACAAACATATCGTACTCCTCAAAACTGCCCTCATCCAAAAGCCTCTCCAAACGCTCTCTCGCCGTAAGTTTCCCTTTTTGATGCTGCGCTTCAATGCGCTTTACACCACCTCCTTGCCGCGCTTGCGCCCTTTTCTCCACAAGAGCCTTGATATTATCCTGCTGAATACTCATAATATTAAAAGTCTATCATACAAATATAAAAATAAAAATATTTTTCTTAAAATTCAGGCTTACTAAAAATAAATTTTTAGTAGCCATAAGCCGCGCTCCGCGCTGAAATCTCAAGAAGAAATGTGTCAGCGGACACAAGCCGCCGACACATCCTCAAAAAACGTGATGCGCCTCCGCATCACGATACTGCTCCGGGAATAACAAAATCGATGGTATCCAAATAAAAGAGGAGCGACAAACATCGCCCCTCTTTAAAACATAGAAAATGTAAAACCTACTCATCAATAGGCTTCAGAGTAGTATAGACACTCGTCACATCCTCATCATCCTCCAAAAGATTAGTCAGCTTAGTCAAAGCATCTCTTTCTCCGGCAGGAATATCTTTCAAATCAACATTCGGTATCCATTCAAAAGATCCGGCAGCCAAATCATAATTGTTATCCTCTATAAATTTCTGGATATTGCCATAAGACTCAAATCCTCCGTAGATTACTATCTTTTTGGTCTCATTATCATTCTCATCCACCTCTGTTTCCTCATAGACCTCATCAACGCCATAATCAATCAATTCAAGCTCCAAAGCCTCCAAATCAATAGGCTTTTCAGGGGTTTCATTGATACGGAATACGCATTTGTGGTCAAACATAAAACTGACGCTTCCGCTTGTACCGAGGGTGCCTCCGCACTTAGTAAAATAACTGCGCACATTGGCAACCGTCCTTGTAGTGTTATCTGTTGCCGTTTCTACGAGATAAGCGATACCGTTAGGACCATATCCTTCATAAATCACCTCCTTGAAATCACCCGTATTTTTCTCCGTAGCCTTTTTTATTGCTCTTTCGATATTTTCCTTAGGCATACTCTCATTTCTTGCTTCTGCCATAAGCGCTCTCAAACGAGGGTTTCCCACAACATCAGGGCCGCCTTGTTTAACAGCGATAGTGATTTCCTTTCCAAGCTTGGTAAAGATGCGAGCCATATGCCCCCATCTTTTCATTTTTCTTTCTTTTCTAAACTCGAATGCTCTTCCCATAAGTCCGATTTATTTTGAAATAAGACTTTCAACTCGTGAAATATATTTGTCTATTTCATAGCCTTCTATAGATTGAGGATAATTCTCTTTAATTTCTTTATAGAATTTCAATGCTTTATCATTGTCCTTCAACTCCTCGCAAACAACACCTGCTTTCAACAGATAGGTGGCGGCAAACATATTATCAGCCTTTTTAGCAGCCCTCTCATAATAAGTGACAGCAGAGTTATAATTTTCCATTGCAGAATAAGCATCTCCGATACAAGCCAATGCTCTTGCTGCTAAAATTTTATCCTTACCATTATACTTTTTCAAATATTTGATGGCGGACTCGTAATTGCTCAAGTTCAATTCGCAAACACCTGCATATAGGTAAACAGCTTTACCCGCTTTTGCACCATATTCATCAATTACTTGTGCAAAACCGAGAACATTACCATCACCGTTAAGTGCAAGTTCGAATTCATCGTTACGGAAATTAGCCTCTGCACTATACATTTGAGACATTGCTTCTACCTTTTTAGGCTGTAAGTAAAATTTGTGCCAAGCTAAAATCGCTGCTCCGACTAATAAAAATGCAATTATGCATCCATAGATGATATTGCCGTTCTCTTTAAAAAACAAATCGGTCTTAGACACTGTCTCAAGGACTTTTTCTTCATTGATTTGTTCTCTTTCTTTAATGTTTTTGTTTGACATATATTCTTATATTATTTATTTACATGCATAGATTGCAAAATTATAAAAAAATGTACAATCCAACAATTATTTATTAATTCATATTTTGGTATCTTTGCATAATATGAGTTAAAAGTATATGCCTCTTCTAAAAAAAATATTAATAAGTAATTTCAGAAATATCGAATTTCAGGAACTTTCCTTTTCTCCCAATATCAATTGCATATCAGGTAATAATGGAGAGGGGAAGACCAATCTTATAGATGCGGTCTACTATCTGTCAATGACCAAAAGCGCATTCTCTGCAGATAAATATGTACTTCGTTTCGGGACTGATTCATTGGCGATAAGCGGTATCTATGAAATGCAGGAAGGCTTGGAAAGCAGATTTTCCATTCAGCTAACGGAGCAGGGAGAGAAAAAAATCAAAAGAGATGAGAAAAATTACTTGAAAATATCTTCTCATATAGGTGTACTGCCAGTTGTTATTGTGTCTCCGGCAGATATTTCATTGGTCAGCGAATCAGGAGAAGAGCGCAGAAAATTCGTCAATTCAGTTCTCTCTCAAATGGATGCTGAATATTTAGCCCAATTGCAACAATATAACCGCTTGCTGACACAAAGAAATAAAATGTTGAAAGAAAACAGTTTTGATGAGATTTTGCTGTCGGTTTTCGATGAAAAAATGGAGATTGCGGCAGATTATATATTCAAAGCAAGAAAGCAATTCGTTGAAGACTTATATCCTATTGTATCTGATTATTATAAAAAACTCTCCGGAGGTTCTGAAACAGTGAGCATAGAATATCGTTCGGATTTAGAAAAAGGCAATTTGAAAGATTTGTTGCTAGAAAACAGGGATAAAGATCGCTTTTTGAAATACACTTCGGTAGGTATTCAAAGAGATGATTTCGTCTTCACTATGGATGGTCATAGGATACGTATGTGCGGTTCGCAAGGACAACAGAAATCTTTTTTGGTCTCTCTTAAATTTGCTCAATACGAGATTATGAAGAAGAATTATGGATATGCTCCCATAATGTTATTAGATGATGTCTTCGATAAATTGGATATGAATAGGATTTCTAACCTTATATCTATGGTAGCAGGTAATGAATTCGGTCAGATTTTCATTACTGATAGCAATAAAGTACGTATGTCCGGAATCGTAGATGCGATTACGGAGGACAGGACATATTTTGAATGCTCTGAAGGAAAATTTAAAATGATTTCCGAATAATGAATTTCAATAAAAAATACGCACCAGTACGTATGCCGAGAAAAACGGCTATCGGTATGAATGAATTGATTGAAATCTATATCAAATCAATGAAAATATCTTCGGGCCTGAATATACAGCGTATTTTTGCGGCTTGGGATGCCGTATCCGGAGCATCTGCATATACATTGAATCGCCGTTTCTATAAAGGTAAGTTATATATTACCTTAAGCTCTTCGATGGTGAGAAGCCATTTAAGGATGCAAAATGACTTTCTAATAGAGAGAATAAATGCCTTTTTAGAAAAAGACGAGTTGTTTATAAAAGATGACAAGTTTGTAAGAATTGTTAAAAGCCTGATTCTAAAATAAATTATTTATGATAAACGGGAAATTGAAAATAGTAGCGGATAAGTATGTGCCTTTTTTGCAAGGCGTTTTTGAGCCGTATTGTGAAATAGAATATATGGAAGGCGGTGAGATTTCTAAAAAAAATCTTATAGATGCAGATGCTTTACTTATCAGGACAAGAACAAAGTGTAATGAGGACCTTCTTGAAGGTACTGCAATTAAGATGATTGCAACGGCAACAATAGGCGAGGACCATATAGATTTGGATTATTGCAAATCAAAGGGTATTGCAGTACGTAATGCTGCAGGTTGCAATGCCGGAGGTGTTATGAATTATTTCTTTTCAGCATTGTACGGTACGGCTTCAAGAAATGCTCTTAGGATAGAAGGTAATACAATTGGAATAATAGGAGTGGGTAATGTGGGTAAAAAGATTGAGAGCGTGGGAAGAGCATTAGGATTTAAAATTCTTAAATACGACCCTCCGAGAGCTGAAGCAGAAGGGGATTATGGTTTTTCTTCTTTGGAATATCTTTTGGAAAACTCTCAAATAGTAACTATGCACACTCCGCTTGATGAGAAAACTCGAGGTATGGCGAATGCGGAATTTTTCAGCAGAATGCTGCCGGGCGCTTTTTTTATTAATGCGTCACGCGGAGAAGTCGTAAATGAAAAAGCTTTAATGGATACTCGTACAAAACTGGGACCGGTTATTTTAGATACTTGGAACAACGAGCCTGATGTAAATAAGGAATTAATCGGTATGGTCGATATTGCCACACCTCATATCGCCGGTTATTCTTATCAGGGTAAGCAAAACGGTACTGCCGCTGCAGTAAAAGCGATCGCAAGATATTTCGGCATAGAACAATTATATGATTTCTTTCCTCCTGCTGATATTGCAGAATTAGAGTCTCAAAAGCTGGATTTAAGAGGGAAAAATCAAGGTGAAATCACGGCTTTGCTTCAGTATAACTATCCTATATTTACAGATGATTTTATGTTTCGGATGAATCCGGATAATTTTGAACAGTTACGTTCCGAGTATAAATATAGGAGAGAATTCTTTTTAGATTAATTTTTTAAGAAATTATTTGTTTTTATAAAAAGCTTTAATACCTTTGCACTGTATTACCAATATAGTACACTAAAAGAGTTTAGTATGATAGAAATTTCAAACCTTGCCTTTAATTATGGCACAGTAAGCATCCTCCGGAACATCAATATGACTTTGGAGGAAGGCAAAATTTACGGTTTGCTGGGAGAGAATGGAGTAGGGAAAACCACTTTATTGACTTTATTAGCCGGTTTAAAGAAGACAAATGCCGGTTACATAAAAACAGATGGCGTAGATCCTTACAAAAAATTACCGTCTTTTCTGGAAAATCAATATTATTTGCCGGATGAGGTCGCATCTCACAATGAAGTAGCATTAAAGTGGGCTAAAATGACCGGAACTTTTTGGAGCAAGTTCGATATGGAAAAATTCTTAACCATTATGAACGAATTCGAGGCAGATCCGAATAGAAAAATGAATGAGATGTCATTCGGGCAATTAAAAAAGACTTATATAGCCTTTGCATTCGCTTGTAATCCGAAGTACTTGTTTTTAGATGAGCCGACCAATGGCTTGGATATTCCTTCAAAAGCACAATTCAGGAGTGCAATAATGAAATATACCTCCGATGACTCTACAATATTGATTTCCACACATCAAGTGAGAGATTTGGAAAACATTATCGATCCTATTATTATATTGGACAAGCAAGATGTTTTATTGAATGCTTCTATTGAAGAAATCACGGATAAATTGTTCTTTGATTACGGTACCGTATTCAATCCTGCTTCTTTGTATAGTGAACAGTTACCGGGTAGTTTTTTGCAAGTATATCCAAATATCAATAATGAGGAAAGTAAAGTGAATATCGAGGCGCTGTTCAATGCAACACATCGCAATAAAGAATTAATCAGAACAATGTTCTTAAAATAGGAGGACCGAATTATGAGTGAAGTATTTAATTGGAAAAGGTTTTCAAAGTGGTATCTCCATGATTTGAAAAACATCTGGAAAAATTACAAGATAAATTTGTTGTTAACGGGCCTAATGCCATTTAGCTTATTCTTGGTATTCGGATTCGTTACAGTGTGTTTTACGGGGGAGTGGCATTTACCGGATACAGTTTGGCGTATAATGATGTTCGTGGTTGCAGGAGCTATATTTATAATGTCGTTCCCGGCTATGTCATACGGAAATATTACGGATAAAAAAGCAGGGGCGCAATGGATTTTATTGCCTGCCTCAAGGGAAGAGAAGTTCATATCTATGATGCTGAATACGTTGTTATTAACTCCTGCCTTATTTTTGTCAATGTATGCTTGTGCGGATGCTGTATTGAGTTTTCTCGGATTAGCAGAGGGAAAGACTTTATATGCATTGTTTACAGAGTTCAATAATGATAGGGTATATATAGATATAAATGTTAAACTTTTTATATTTTTCAGTATATCTATTTATGCTCTTGTTTTTCTTGTAGGAGCTGTTTATTTCAAGAAGAGAAAGGTATCGGGAACAGTTTTGGCTTTGTTTATATTGCAAATTATCGTTTCATCTTTGTTAGGATTGTTTGTAATGTTCCCGGGAATGACTTATGAGGATATTTTCTTTGCTCACAGGGAAAATATAGAGCTGGCTATTAATATTTTTATTTATATAGCTATTCTTTTTCATTATTTGATATTGGGCGGCTTGGTTTTTGTTAAATTAAAAACAATAAAATATTGATATGGCAATGGATTTTTCTTCATCTAATAAGCCTATTTACCTCCAGATTTATGATGCGATTTGCGAAAGGATAATTTCAGGGGAATTACCGGCTGATGAGAGGATCTTGTCGGTGAGAGATTATGGGGCTAAAATAGGTGTTAACCCGAATACGGTTATGAGAACGTTCGAGAAACTAACTTCTGACGGTATTATTTATAATAAAAGGGGTTTAGGTTATTTTGTATCTCCGAATGCAAAAGAAATAGTGTTGGAAAACGAAAGGAAAGAGTTTCTCGAGAATGAACTGCCTAAGATATTGCATAAAATGAAACTTTTAGGCATAAATAGTGAAATATTAACAATTAAATAATTTTTATATGAAAAAAATAATTTTATCGTTAGGGATTGTCTGCATTGCATTGCTTGCGTCATCTTGTTTTGTGAAAATGCATGATTTCGGTAGAAAAAAAACTATTGTGGCTTCGAAAATCATTAAGAATAAGACTATTGATAATATTGAGGATTTCTCTAAGGTACATAATACAGGGTCAATTGATTTGGTTTATAGCATAGGCGCTCCTCACGTGGAGCTTACTGCTCCTGATAATATTATTGATTCTATATTGGTGACAGTGACTAATGGTGCCATTGATGTAAGATATAAATCGGATTTAAGAGTTATTAATGAAAAACAACCTATTGTAGCACATATATTTTCAAGTCATTTAAATGAGGTGGAGATGTATGGTTCGGCAGATCTGAAAGTAGATAAGTTGGATTTTGCCGCTTTGGATGATAAGAGTATATCTTTATCGGTAAAGGGCTCTTCTGATATCAATTGTCAGGGATTTAGTAATGCAGAGAAGTTTGTTTGCTCTATAAAGGGTTCGGGTGATGTGAAAATTAAGGAGCTGAATGCAAAAGAAGCGGCAATCAATATAAAGGGTTCGGCTGATGTGGATGCTAGGAGTATTAAATCTATGAGCGTTAGAGCGAGTATTTTCGGGTCCGGCGATATTAAGTTAACAGGGGATACCGATTATTTGGATCTTTCAATTTTCGGGTCCGGCGATATTGATATAACTAAAATGAATTATAAGAAATTAGAAATGAATAATTCAGGTTCGGGAAGAATCAAGAAGTAGTAATTAATATGTGATAGTTTGGGACGTGATGCGGAGGCGCATCACGTTTTTTGAGGATGTGTCGGCGGCTTGTGTCCGCTGACACATTTCTTCTTGAGATTTCAGCGCGGAGCGCGGCTTATGGCTACTAAAAATTTATTTTTTAGTAAGCCTGAATTTTTATATTTCTGCGAAATTCGGAGATTGTTATGGCTGTTGCAATGGCGGCGTTTAGGGATTCGGAGCAGCTGTTGCTTCGGGTGCAGGAGGGGATGTGTATTTTGTGGGTTATGATGTTTTCGATTTTTTGGGAAATGCCGTTGGCTTCGTTGCCGATTACGATGGCGACAGGGGAGTGTTCGCCGGTATTGAGGTTTTGCGTGTATATGTTGTTGCCTTCTAAAAAGGCGCCGTAGATTGTGCCTCCGTTTGCGGTGAATTGTGTTAATGCCGGTTGTAAATCGAGATAGTGGAATTTTACGCGGAATATGGCTCCCATTGTGGCTTGTACGACTTTGGGGTTGTATATGTCTACGGTGTCGGTTGAGGCGAGGATACTTTCTATCCCGAACCAGTCGGCAATTCGGATGATGGTGCCTAAGTTGCCGGGATCGCGTATGGAATCGAGGGCGAGGAAGAGTCCTTTGTCTTTGATTCGGAAGGGGTGTTCTTGGGGTTTTTGGACGATTGCGAGTACGGGAGAGGGGGAGGAGAGCATTGTGATCCTTGACATCGTCTTGTTACCTATTTCGTCTTCACGGTAGACGCTTTTGACTGTGAATGAGGATTTTAATGCTTCTTCGACCATCTTTTCTCCTTCCACGATAAAAAGCCCCGATTGGTCTCGAGACTTTTTATTTGATAAGGATTTTATGAATTTTATTTGATTGTTGGTCAGTTCCATCAGTAACCCAGAATTTTAAGCATGGATTCGTATGATTGTTCGGGTGCGAAAAGGCGTGTGGTTACGTTGCCGTCTTTGTCTCTGTCTATAATGATGTGCTTTGGAGAGGGTTGCAGGCAATGTTTTATGCCTCCGTATCCGGAGATAGCTTCTTGGTAGGCTCCTGTATGGAAAAATCCTATATATAAGGGGTCTCTTCTGGAACTCATATAAGGCAGGAAAATGGCATTGGCATGGGCTTCGGAGTTATAGAAGTCTTTGCTGTCACAGGTAAGGCCTCCAAGGAAGACTCTATGGTATTCTTCGTCCCATTTATTGATAGGAAGAAGTATGAATCTTTGGTTTAGTCCCCATGTGTCAGGCATTGTTGTCATAAATGAGTTGTCTATCATATACCAGCATTCTCGGTCGTTTTGCTGTTTTACATCCAGTACTTTGAAGATAGTGCAGCCTGATTCTCCTACGGTGAAGTTACCGAATTCGGTGTAAATATCGGGAACAGGTACTTCGTGTGCGTCGCAAACGGTTTTGATCTGATTTACTATTTCTTCTATCATGTATTTGTAGTCGTATTCCCAAGCAAATGATGTTTTGATGGGAAGACCGCCTCCGATATTCAGACTGGTCAGTTCAGGACAGAGTTGCTTTAGGTTGCAGTACATATTAAGGCAGCGGGATAGTTCATTCCAGTAGTAGGAGGTGTCTCTGATACCTGTATTAATGAAGAAGTGAAGCATTTTTAATCTGAATTTCGGATTCCTTCCTATGCCATTTTTGTAGAATGAAATTATATCGCTGTATCGGATTCCTAATCGGGAGGTGTAAAAATCGAAAGAAGGTTCTTCTTCGGCTGCCACCCTGATACCTACGTTCATAGGTTCTTCGATATCATCAGGGATTGCATTGTCTAAGTCTTCGAGTTCGTTTTTGTTGTCGAGAATGTCTATAAGATTGTTCCATCCGTTTGCTCTGAATCTTGCGATATTCTCAATATATTGTGGTCTTTTGAAGCCATTGCAAATGATGATCAGGTCTTTGTCGACCAATTCTTTTTCAGCAAGAGCTTCTATAAGGTTAAGATCGTATGCGGATGAGGTCTCTATATGAACGCCGCTTTTAAGAGCTTGTTCTACGACAAATTCAAATTGAGAACTTTTTGTACAGTAACAATAATGGTATTCGCCGTCATAACCGACCTTTGACATAGCATTGCGAAACATACGTTTCGTCTTTTGAATCTGTGATGTTATCTTAGGTAAATAAGTGATTTTTAATGGAGTACCATATTCTTTGATGATCTCCATCATATTAATGTCATTGACGTAGAGTTTGTCATCTTCAACTCTGAACTCGTCTTGCGGAAAATCGAAGGTCTGGCCTACCAGATCGCTGTATTTATTCTTCATTCGTTTGTCTAAAAAAGTACAATTAAAATTTTTAATCAAATAGTTTCGGAGAATGATAATCCGAGGGTGCAAAGATAATATTCAATAATTAATTTTTAACGTGTTTTTTGGAGAATATTATGATAAATGGATAAATTTGTAAGAATATTGATTTTTATGGTACGATTAATAAGATTATTTGCTATTGCAGCAGTTCTTTTTTGTGTGTTTTCATGCAGTACGACTAAGTTTGTACCTGAAGGAAGATACAGATTGGCTAAAAATAATATAGAAGTCCTGAATGATAATAATTTCAGTTCGGGAAAGTTGGAACCGTACATAAAGCAAAAGCCGAATACATATTTCTTTTTGGGGTGGAATCCGTTTTTGAATTTGTATAATCTCTCCGGTAAGAATGAAAAATCTTTTATTAATAAGCTTATTCGTAAAGCGGGAGTTGCTCCTGTGATATATGAGCCTGATTTGGTAGAAGAATCTATAAATAATATAAAGACTCATTTGGAATATTTGGGTTATTATAATTCAAATGTTTTCGCAAGGATAAATCATAAAGATAAAAAGGTTGTAGTTGACTATAAAGTAGTGTTGGGTAAACGATATGAAATAAGTAAACTTGAATATTCTTTACCGAACAGGGGAACATTCCCATCCGATTTTGCAAAAGATTCTGTTAATGTTACGATAAAACCCGGCAATTTATTTTCTCCTGCAGATCTGGAAAAAGAGACAGAGCGTTCGGCTGCTCAAATGAGAAAAATCGGATATTACGGGTTTACTAAAAACTATTATTCGTTTTTAATCGATACTATAAGCGAAAAAGGAAAAGCGATAGTGGAGATGAAAATAGGGGAGTCGGCAAGGAATGAAACGCAAACGAATCCTTCTCCTATCAGAAAATACTATATAGGTAATGTGTCCATATCATATCCTAAGAGTCTTAGATTCAGAGATAAAATATTGAAAAATATAAATACTATACTGCCTGGTGAATTATATGATGAAAGGAATGTAAATAATACGTATTCAAGGTTTTCATCTTTGAGGACTTTCAGCGGAGTTAATATTGAGATGTCAACAGTTGATACAAATAAGGTGGATTGTTCTATAAATCTTACTCCTTCTCCTCTTCAAGGCTTTAAAATTAATTTGGAGGCATCTTCTAATTCTACGGGATTAATAGGAATTTCTCCGCAATTCAATTATTTCCATAAAAATATTTTCAGGGGCGGGGAGTGGCTGACGCTCGGTTTTATGGGAAATTTCCAGTTTAAGTTAAATAATAAAGATATTCATTCTACTGAAATAGGAGGGTCTGCAGGGCTCAGTTTTCCTCGATTATTGGGATTGCCTCATTCATGGTTTAAGGGGCCGTATCTTCCACGAACAGAAATTAATTTTTCATATAATTACCAAGGAAGACTTGAGTATAAAAGGAATATCTTGTCGACTTCATTAGGATATACGGGAAATACAAAAGGAAAACTTTTTTATCAATTTTATCCTTTGCAAATCAGTATAGTTAAGTTATATAGTCTCGATCAAAATTTTTATCAAACACTTACTAATAATCCTTTTTTAAGGAATGCATATGATAATCACTTTGATGTTGGAGCAGGCGCAGCTCTTTATTATACGACAAATACTTCTGTAAATCCCGTATCAGATTATCATTATGCAAGGTTTCAGGTGGATATTTCAGGAAATATACTTAGCGCTTTCAGACCTTTAATGAATAGAAATTCAGATAATAAGGCAATGATATGGGGTACTCCTTATTCTCAATATGTGCGCACAGAATTATCTGTTGGTAAGACTTGGACTTTTGGAGAGAGGAATGCCCACGCAATAGCCACTCGCTTCCTTTGCGGTATTGGCTATGCATACGGAAATTCCTCTGCTTTACCGTTTGAAAAGCAATTTTATAGCGGTGGCGCTAATGGCCTTAGAGGGTGGCAGGCTCGTTCTATCGGTCCCGGCTTATCTTCTATGGATAATACTTTTAGTATTCCGAGTCAAATGGGTGATATGAAGTTGGAAGCAAATATAGAATACAGATTTAAGATGTTCTGGAAATTGGCAGGAGCGATATTTGCCGATATGGGAAACGTATGGACAATACAAAATGGCGATTACGCTGATAAATCGAATTTCAGATTTAATGATTTTTATAAGGGTATCGCCATCGATTTGGGTGCAGGTTTGAGGATTGATCTTTCTTTTATTTTATTGAGGATAGATCTGGGCGTACAAGTGCATGATCCGGCTAATTCAGGAAGCAGATGGAATGCTCCTAAAGCATGGCTTGATAAGGATAATTATGCCTTACATTTCGGCGTAGGTTATCCTTTCTAAAATTATTTTTTATAATATTTTTTCCAACACTGTTCTAAATAAGATTTTAGGGTGTTCTCGTGCTTATTGTCCTGAGGTTCATAAATTATAGTATTCTCCAATTCTTTCGGCATAAATTCCATATCTGCAAAATGACCGGGATAATCGTGAGCATATTTGTATCCATCGGAGTATCCTAATTCTTTCATCAGTTGTGTAGGAGCATTTCTTAAATATAACGGCACAGGTGTTGATTTTGTGTCTTTTGCAAGTTCCATAGCTTTTCCTATTGCTAAATATGCGGAATTGCTTTTAGGTGATGATGCTAAGTATATCGTTAATTCGGATAAGGGTATTCTTGCTTCAGGCATACCTATGACATTGACTATTTGAAAGCAGGAGTTAGCTAATAAAAGTGCATTGGGATTTGCCAATCCCACATCTTCTGCCGATAAAATACATAGCCGCCTTGCTATGAATAAGGGATCTTCACCTCCATCCAACATCCTTGCCAAGTAATATACTGCTGCATTGGGATCTGAACCTCTTATACTCTTAATAAAAGCGGAAATAATATCATAGTGCATCTCCCCGTTTTTGTCGTATATTGCAATATTTTCTTGCAGGCACGATGCAACAATTTGATTATCAATAATTATCTCATTTGGATTGCTTGCTGCTCCTATTATGATTTCTAATATATTGAGTAGTTTTCTACCATCTCCTCCACTGTATCTGAATAAAGCCTCTGTCTCTTTTACCTCAATTTTTTTTTCTTTTAGTATTACGTCTTCTTTTATCGCTCTATTCATTAGAACAGTTAATTCTTCTTTATCTAATGATTTAAGAACATATATTTGACAGCGAGAAAGAAGGGGAGTGATAACTTCAAATGAAGGATTTTCGGTAGTCGCTCCTATCAGAATAATAGTACCGTCTTCGACTGCACCTAAAAGCGCATCTTGCTGTGATTTGCTAAAACGATGAATTTCATCTATAAATAATATAGGAGCTGTTTTTTTTGAAAAAAGTGAATCGTTTTTAGCTAATTCGATTACATCTCTTACTTCTTTTACGCCTGCATTAATTGCTGATAAAGTATGAAAATCTCGACCTTCTGCATCTGCTATAATATGAGCGAGGGTTGTTTTACCTACTCCCGGAGGTCCCCATAGTATGAAAGAAGTCAGATTACCGCTTTCAATCATATTCTTAATAACGGAACCATTCCCTATAAGATGCTTTTGACCTACATAGTCTTCAATATTATGAGGTCGCATCCTTTCAGGTAGTGGAGGAAGTTTTTGAGTTTCTTGTATATGATTGTTTTCTTTTTTCAATATAGTTTAAATTGATTTTCCGTAAATTCTTCTCCGTTTTTTCTGCTCCTTTTCAAACATATCCCAAGGAGCTTGTACTTGAATGTTCGTTTCTAATTCAGCATTTGATTCTCCATATTTGAAACCTCCTTTTTGGTACCTCGGAATTAAATCTTCAAAAATCAGTGCTAAAACGCCTTTATTTCTATGTTCTTTTGTTACTCCTACGAGAAGTAATTCTACTCCTTCTTCGTGTTTGAAATAGAGAGATTTTAAGATGTGAAACCAGCCGAAAGGAAAGAGTTTACCGTTACATTTTTTTAATGCTTTAACAATAGAAGGGGTAGTGATACCTACAGCTATTATATTCTTATCTGAATCTTCTACTAATGTTACATAATTTAAGTCTAATATACCGAGATAGAAGTCAACATATTTGTCTATAAGTTTTTCCGGTAAAATAGTAAAATTATATAATTCAGAGTAAGCTTCATTGATGAGAGCAAATATCTTATGCCCCAATTTTTCTTTCTTTATTTCTTTTTTAGTGAATTTACGTATCTTAAATCCGTATTTTTCTTTTACTATGCGTGATACTTTAGATATTTTTTCAGGGACCTCTTCCGGAAGGTATAATTTATATTCTAACCAATCTATCTCTTTGGTGTATCCCATTTCTTCAAGATGTCGTGGATAGTACTCATAATTATATAATAGAACCATTGTACAGATCTCATCAAAACCTTCTACAAGCATTCCTTCAGGGTCAAAATCAGTAAATCCCAAAGGACCTACAATTTTTTCCATTCCTCTATTTTTACCAAATTCAATTACAGTATTTAATAAAGATGAAGATACTTCTTTATCATCTATAAAATCAAACCAACCATAACGTACTTCTTTATGATTCCATGCTTTATTTGCATTATAGTTTATAATTGCAGCTACTCTACCGACAATTTCATTGTTTTTATATGCTAAATAGTATTCTGCTTCTGAAAAATCAAATGCCGGATTGCTCTGTTTATCTAAAGTATCTAATTCTCCAATATAAAGTTTAGGAACGTAGTATGGATTATCTTTATAGAGGATATTAGGAAATTCGATGAATTTTTTCAAATCATCTTTGCTTTGAACAGTTTTGATGGTTACAGGCATACTCGTAGTATTTTATTATAATTTATACATACAAATATATATATTATTTGCTTTATTTTATTTTTTTGATTTCTATATAGCTTGGTTATATAATTTATATTATGTTAACAATTCGCTCAATTTTTTATTTATTGTTGTGCAGGACGCATTTTGTGAGTAAATTAGCAAAATTTTTCAATACAGATGTTACTACGAATTTTAACTCTTTTAGGATCAATCGGACTTTTCCTTTATGGAATGGAATTGATGAGTTCCGGTATGCACAAGGTTTTCGGCGATAAATTACGCTCTTTCCTCCCCTGGATGAATGCAAATCCTTTTAAGCAGCTTCTTGCAGGAGCCGGAGTTACGGCTTTGCTGCAATCATCAGGTGTTGCGACAATTATGGTTGTCGGCTTCGTTAATACAGATGTTCTTACTTTGTATCAAGCCGTTAACGTGATTATGGGAGCAAATATCGGTACTACAATTACAGCCTGGATTTTGTCTGTTTTTGGTTTTGGTATTGAGATAGGTGCATATGCTTATGCTGTTTTGTTGGCAGGATTCATTTGTATGATGATTAATAAGCCGAAAGTTAAAAGCATAGGAATGTTTTTACTGGGTTTTTCGTTAGTTTTTATAGGTTTAACATATCTGAATGATTCTTTTATAGTGCTTGCTGCAGAATCCCCTATCAATACTTTTATTATTGATAATGCTTCTCACGGGGTTCTTTCTGTTATGTTGTTTTTTATAGCCGGCATTTTGATAAGCGTAATATTGCAATCTTCTACAGCTACGATTTTGCTTACACTTATATTTATCAATTTAGGCTGGATTGATTTCGGTACAGCTGCGGCGATGGTTCTTGGTGAAAATATAGGTACTACATTGACTGCAATTTGGGCTGCATCAGATACGGACACGCAAGCTCGCAGAGCAGCTTTAGCTCATACACTATTTAATATAACAGGAGTTTTGATCGCTTTAATCTTATTTATTCCTTTTACTTGGTGTGTAAAGAATTTGTGTGAGCTTATAGGATTGCATAATCCTGTTTATTGGGTTGCAATGTTCCATACCTTATTTAATTTGATAAATGCTTGTATTCAGATTTGCTTTACAAAGTACATAGTAATCTTACTTAATAGAATTATTAAAGAAACGGATATTGTAGAGACTAATACTATAAAATTAAAATATATAAGTGCAGGACGTATGGCGACTCCTTCTCTTTCGATTGAACAAGCATATAAAGAGGTGGAAAATTTTGCTATTACTGCTCAAGAAGGATTTCAGTATGTTAAGAAGGCATTATTAGAGAATAATGATGAAAAATTTGAAGAGTATCATCGTAAATTAGTTGAGTGTGAAGAGATAACTGATAAATTCGAATATGAAATAGCAGACTTTCTTAATGGCTTCTCTTCAGAATCTCTTACAACGGAGGAAGCCGGTGATATTAAAGTTTTATATAGAATAATCGGAGAATTAGAGAGTTTGGGAGACAGTTGCGAAAATATAAGCCGTATTTTTTCTCGTTTAAGAGCTCATAAACAAAATCTTGATGATGATAGTAAAAGTAAATTGGTTTTACTATTCGGTCGTGTAAATCAAGCTTTCACGGTAATGTTGGAAAATCTTTCAGATGCACAGAAAGGCATATCTATTGATATCAGAGGTGCATATGCAGCAGAAAATAATATAAATACAACACGAGATACATTACGTGAAGATTGCATTAAACGAATTGAGAAACAAACAGGAAATTATCAGTCTTTGAATTATTTTCTAGACCTTATAGGTGAATTGGAGGCTATGGGAGATTTTATTATTAATGTTTCACAGGCTATAGTAAAGAAGTCGACAGAATAAGTATTATATGGGAAAGAGGAAGAATATATTATTGGAAGGAGTAGAAATAGAGTCTGTTGCTGCGGAGGGAAAAGCGCTTGCACATGTAGATGGAGGTGTTGTTTTTGTTTCATTTGCCGTACCCGGAGATATTGTAGATATTGTTGTTACAAAGAAAAAGAAAAAATATTCTGAAGGTTATATCTCGAAATTAATAAAACCATCAAAGTACAGGCTTGAAGCGTTCTGCTCTCATTTTGGGATATGTGGAGGATGTAAATGGCAAATACTCCCCTATCAGATGCAGTTAGCTGCAAAACAAAAGCAAGTTGAGGAACAATTAATAAGATTAGGACATTTGACTTTTCCTGAAGTACTGCCAATTTTAGGTTCTGATTTTACAGAGTTTTATAGAAATAAGTTGGAATATTCCTTTTCTTCAAAACGTTGGATTTTAAATAGTGAAGAATATGAAAATATTCCTGAAAATGATAGACCGGGATTAGGTTTTCATATTGGTAAATTCTTTGATAAAGTTTTGGATATAAAAAAGTGCTATTTACAACCATCTCCTTCTAATGAAATTCGTTTATTTGTAAAAAATTACGCCGTGGAACATAAAATAGAGTTCTACAACGTTAGAGAGCATAAGGGATTTCTGAGGAACATATTTATACGCACTTCTCAGTCTGGTAATACAATGGTTATTCTATGTTTTGCATATGAAGATGAAAATTTACGCAAAACATTATTAGACGCTTTATGTGGTGAATTTCATCAAATCTCATCGATGTATTATGTAATAAATACAAAATTTAATGATTCTATATCCGATTTAGATTGTATTTTATATAAAGGAGAGCCTGCTATTTACGAAGAGATGGAAGGACTTAAATTCAGAATAGGTCCTAAATCTTTTTACCAGACGAATTCGTTGCAGGCATATAAATTATATTCCGTTACAAGAGATTTTGCAGCCTTAACAGGAAATGAGATTGTCTATGACTTATATACCGGTACCGGTACAATAGCTCAGTTTGTATCTAAAAAAGCCTCAAAAGTTATAGGAATAGAATATATTCCGGAAGCAATAGAAGATGCAAAAATAAATGCAGCTATAAACAATATAGATAACTGTACATTTTTTGCCGGTGATATGAAAGACATCTTAAATGATGATTTTATAAAGAAATGTGGAAAACCCGATGTCATAATTCTTGATCCTCCGAGAGCCGGTATTCATCCTGATGTGGCAAAGGTTATATTAAATGCTTCTCCTAAAAGAATAGTGTATGTCAGTTGCAATCCTGCTTCACAGGCAAGAGATTTAGCTATTTTAGATAGCAAGTATGAAATCACAGCAGTTCAGCCTGTAGATATGTTCCCGCATACTCATCATGTGGAAAATGTGTGTGCTTTAAAATTAAGATAATGCTTGTACAGATTTTAATACTTATAGCAGGCCTTTTATTGATTATTTTTGGCGCCGATTATTTAGTAGAAGGCTCATCTTCCATCGCTAAAAAGTTGAAAGTAAATGAATTTGTAATAGGTCTTACAATTGTAGGTATAGGTACATCTGCACCTGAACTGGTAGTAAGTTTTATGGGTGCATTAAAAGGTAATGCCGATATCGCATTAGGAAATGTGATAGGTTCTAATATTTTAAATACATTACTTATTTTAGGCATTACGGCAATAATCTATCCAATAAAAATTTCTAAAAATAATAGCAAAAAAGACATTCCTCTAAATATATTTGTTACAATACTTCTTATCTTATTCGGATTAAATTATAAACCGATAGAGTTAGGAACAATCAATAGAATTGAAGGATTAATTTTTATAATACTTTTTGCCCTTTATATGTATTTTTCTTTCAATACAGATAAAAAAGATACGGAGCAAAAGATTGAAAACGGAAAAGCCAAAGAAATAAACATATTAATAGCATCGATAATGATGATAGGAGGCTTGGCCGCTCTTATTTATGGAGGTCGGCTTTTCGTGAATTCTGCAATTAATATCGCCAAAATCTTCGGTGTTAGTGACAAATTCATAGCTATAACTATCCTTGCCGGAGGTACATCCATGCCTGAACTTGCTACTTGTATTGTAGCAGCCTGTAAAAAAAGAGATGAAATGGCACTTGGCAATATTTTAGGATCAAATATTGCAAATATACTTTTGATTTTGGGAGGTTCAGCTATTATATCACCTTTAACGATGTCAGGAATTAGTTATTTCGATTTAATAACTCTATTAATAAGTTCAATTATAATTTGGTTAAGTATATTTACTTTTAAAAAGCAAACGCTTGATAGAAAAGACGGAATATTATTTTTATCGATAGAGTTTGCATACTTTTTGTTTTTAATTATTAATCTTTAATATATAGGTACTTGAAATATGGCAATTAAAGCTACTTCTTATCGACTTCAAAACGTAGAAAATGGACGAATATTCGAAGATGAAGGATGGATGCTTGCAGATCCCCAATCAACATCTCCATCCTTAATCAGAGCAATTTATGAGAAAAAATTCTTTTCTCCCGGAAAGAACAGGCACGGCATTTTTAAGTATGCCGACTGGCTTCCGATACAAAGAAAATTAAAAAACTCGCATGCCCCTGTAACCTATAAAAGTAAAGGCCTCGCCGAACTACTCGGTTTAGAAAATTTATACATAACTTTTTCAGGTTATTGTCCAAAAATCGGTGCGAAAATGGAAACATGCTCATTTAAAGAAACAGAAGCATTCTCAATATGCGGAAGAATGAGCAAAAAGACAAAAAAAACATTAGTTGTAGCATCCGCAGGTAATACAGCAAGAGCATTCGCAAGAGTATGTTCAGACAACTCAATACCGGTAGTCATTATCATACCCGAAGACAACAAGCGAGATATGTGGTTCACAAAGAAATTGAATTCCTGTGTTAAAGTTGTTGCAGTACCTAAAGGTTGCGATTATTATGACGCCATAGCTTTAGGCGATAAATTATGCACAGACTCCAATTATTTTGCAGAGGGCGGCGCCAAAAATATAGCAAGAAGAGATGGAATGGGAACAACGGTACTCAGTGCAGCAGAAGTAATCGGCCGCATCCCCGACGCTTACTTCCAAGCAGTCGGTTCAGGCACAGGAGCGATTGCCGCTTGGGAAGCCGCAGAACGTTTACAAGACGATGGACGCTTCGGGAAAAACAATATGCGAATTTACGTCTCACAAAATGCTCCATTTACACTAATGTATGACTCTTGGAAAGCAGGAAGCAGAGAACTCTTACCTATTACCCCCGAAGACTCACGCCTATACGCCAGAATTATTTTAGCCAAAGTACTATCCAACAGAAAACCTCCTTACAGCATATCAGGCGGCCTTTACGATATATTAAAAGCATCAAAAGGAGATGTATTCAAGGTCACTAACGATGACATCGTTTTCTGGATGCTGCAGTTCTTCAACACAGAAGGTTACGATATTTTCCCCGCCTCTGCCTGCGCTGTAGCAAGTCTTTCCCAAGCTGTCAGAACCGGCATCATCAAAAAAGATGAAACAATAATGCTAAATATCACAGGAGGAGGTATGCTTGGCGTAATGAAAGACGGTTACCTATTCAAAGAACCGGATATTATATTAAGCCCCGAACTACCTGACAAAGAAATAATCGAAAAAATCAACAAACTTCTTAAAAATTAATTCAGGCTTACTAAAAAATAAATTTTTAGTAGCCATAAGCCGCGCTCCGCGCTGAAATCTCAAGAAGAAATGTGTCAGCGGACACGAGCCGCCGACACATCCTCAAAAAACGTGATGCGCCTCCGCATCACGTTGATTTTTAATCTATTTATTCTTCAACTCCTCTCTAAGTTGCTCCTTCATCATTACCGGATTACCATAAATTCTTAAGAAAATATCTTTGAGTTCATCTCTATTTAAAGATTTCTCAATTTTAGAAAGTTTATGATTAGTATAATCAATAAACTGCTTAACATCTTCAGAAGTGTAAAAATCGGCATACTTTGAAGTATTATTAACCAGATCATAACCTATATAATTAGTTTTCCATAGCTTATACCCTTCAATAACTCTCCTGTCAACAGCATGCCTTATAGCTTGATATCTATCGTTCTTATCGCATATTGAAGCCGCCTCTATCTCCTCTCTTGTCAGAGGTTGGCCGAAATTAAGATGGATATTACCTTTCTGCTGCCTTATACCTGTAAGTATGCTATGCATATCCTCTTTAGGACCTTTCACATATTTTTGAGTCTTGGAAATCAGTAATTCACGTGCCTTTTTGGCATCACAAGGCTCATACTCATATGAAATACTTAACGGAACTATATTTAAATCCACATAGTTTTCCACAAAAGTTTTCTCACCACTCATATCCAACATCTTCAACAATCCCTGCTCTGTCATATCAATACCATTCTTACTGCGACCTTGTTTCTGTGCAATCCATATAGAACTCTTACCGGAAGTAATTGTCTGCCTAATGTATTTAGACAAAATTTGTGATGAAAGATAAAGTTCCCTTGCAGAAATACCGCGTATTACTTTAATCATTCTATTTGAACGAAGCAAATATTCCACTGTTTTGCTGGAAGATAAAAGATTATCTCCCACGCATATTTCCGTCATTTGCATTCCATTTTGAAATAGAACATATTGAGTTAAAGCAGGATCCAAAATAATATCTCTATGGTTTGACATATATAGAGATTTTCCCTTTATATCCTTAATATTATCAAAACCATCATAAGAGAAATCCTTAGCAGTATTTTCAAGCACCCAATCGATAGCTTTACACATTACGATTTGTTGAAATTCATCAATGCTTCTTATACTCTTAAGTACATTTTTTAAAAAAGTTACAGGCTCTTTCGGAAACAGATATTTAGAAATAACCAAAACAGCAGGATGATTTGCAACTTTTCCTATTGCTTGAACAGCTTCTTCATCATTATATGGAATGATGCTTGAAAATTCTGTATTTTCTTTCATATAAATTAAGTTTAATCAACGCAAATCTACTAAAAATATCTACTAAAACAAAGTAAAGAACTAAATCCTACGATCTCACCAACAACGAACTATCTCCATAACTCAAAAATCTGAAATCATTAGATAAAGCATAATTATATATAGACTTCCAATCTCCACCTACAAATGCTGAAATTAATAATAACAAAGTACTTTCCGGTTGGTGGAAATTAGTAATTAAGTAATTTACCAATCGGAACTTAAATCCGGGAACAATAATGATACTTGTACCTACTTTTAGTTCTTTAAGATTATTTACTTCTAAATACTTTATTATTGCTTTTATGGTTTCCTCCAATGTATAATTATAATTTCTGCTATAAGGCTCCCACTGCGTCACATCTTGAGGTAATCCTTTTTCTATACAACTAACACCTATATAATATAAAGATTCTAATGTCCTAACAGATGTTGTGCCTACTGCTATAATTGGAGAATTGTTATCAACTATCTTTTTCAATAATTCCAAAGAAACTGATATCGGCTCTCTATGCATTGAATGCTCCGCAACATTTGAAGTCTTAACAGGCAAAAAAGTACCTGCACCTACATGTAAACAAACATTCTCTATATTGATATTTTTAATTTTAATATTTTCAAGCACACCTTCTGTAAAATGAAGACCGGCAGTAGGAGCAGCTACAGAGCCTCTTATTTTTGCATATAAAGTCTGATACCGCTCCAAATCAATATCTTCTGAATCTCTATTTAAATAAGGAGGTATAGGAATAGTACCGCAAGCTTCAAGAACAGAAGAAAAAGGTGTTCCACAGGACCATACAAATTTAACGTATCCTGTTTGACCTTCTCTACTAACTAATTCCGCTTTAAGATTTAATCTTGAAATCGTGTTATCATTAAGAGGATTATACAACTCTAAAATATCGGATTTCCATCTTTTAGCATTACCTATAACACATTTCCATACGCAAAAATCAGTAGAAGCAAAAACAGTATTATATTCATGAGGTTCTACGGGTTCCAAACAAAAAATTTCAATATGTGCGCCTGTAGAACGTTGAAAATGCAATCTTGCAGGTACAACCTTAGTATCATTGAATATAATCATCGAATTCTGAGGAAGTAATTCAGGAAGATTTTTAAAAATAAACTCATCTATAATACCATTATTATACCTTAATAATTTTGATTCATCCCTTATCGGTAAAGGATATTTAGCAATCCTTTCATTAGGCAAATTATAATTATAATCTTCAATTTTAATATTAGGAATCATAACTCATATTTTATACGAAATTACGCAATTATATTTTAATAATAGTAATTATTTCACCGTGATTACAAAAGTAATTCATGAAACCACGATTTAGCTACATTCAGAATATTTTGTAACATTTGTAAACCAAGCAAAAGAAACGGAGCTATTTTACTATATATTTTCCGGTTGGTTCAAAATGTAAAATAAGTAGAAGTTATACACCGAAAATGTAGAAATTATTACATTATTAATCAAGTACTTCTACAATACTATTTAACGTAACACATTAGTTAATTAAGATATATTTACCTTATTTCTGCGTATAAGTGCGCTATTCTGTAGACTACGTCATATATATATTATTAATAATAAAATATATATGTTAAATTATATTCTGCAATTGACAAAGTGAAGTTTTTATATTTATTGACACTTTGTACAAATGTAATTTACAAAAGTTAACCAATATTATGGAAAATATTATTACATTTGTGAAAACTATAAAGTTTACATTTATGAATCAGCGTCTTGAGCAGTTCTTGAAGGCAGAAAATATTACCCAAGCCCAATTTGCAGATGTAATTAACGTTGCAAGAGCTAGCATATCTCATATATTATCAGGTAGAAATAAACCAGGATTTGAATTTATTCAAAATATGGCATTCCACTACCCTAATTTAAATTTGGATTGGCTAATTACCGGTAAAGGAAAAATGTACAAAAACAATTTAGATTCTTCACCTATTACAGAAGGTTTTCAAAAGCAAGAAAATCTATCATTATTTTCTAAAGAAGAATCTGATTTAAATTATACAAAATTCCCTTCTAAGTCTTATAATGAATATATTCCACAGAATATTTTAGAAGAAAAGGAGTCTATTTTTGACAATGGACCTAAAGAAAACAATAAGAAAATTAATAAAGTAATTATTCTTTATGATGATAACACTTATAAAGAGATAGAATAGTATTTCTTACTATATTTGCAATAATAAAATATATTGTAAATGTATAAGAAGATTATTCGACCATTACTATTCCGCTTTAATGCGGAAACAGTACATAATCTTATTATTAGAGCACTTAAATACTCCCCTTTTAGGCATTTTACACGTTTATGTTTTAAAAGGCAGTATGATTCATTAAAACGAAATGTTTTCGGAATTACATTCTCTAATCCTATTGGGCTGGCAGCCGGTCTGGATAAAAATGCAGAATGCTATAATGAATTATCTGATTTTGGCTTTAGTTTTATAGAAATAGGCTCTTTAACACCTAAACCGCAACCTGGAAATCCTCTACCTCGTATATTTAGGCTACCTGATGATACGGCAATAATTAATAGGATGGGGATTAATAATATCGGCATTCAAGAAGCTATCAACAATATAAGAAAAAACTCACCGGAAACAATACTTGTTGCAAATATTGCAATGAATTCTACAAGTCAAAATGATGAAATAAACAAAGATTACAAAATGGCATTTTCATTAATGTACGATTTTGCAGATATGTTTACTTTAAATATTTCTTGCCCTAATGTTGAAGGTTTGCAATCATTGCAAGACATTTCCTTTCTTTCAGATATTTTAGATCCTATACTTGAATTAAGGCTATGTTATGACAAATACAAACCTATTCTTCTGAAAATTTCTCCTGATATAGACAAAATTCAATTAAATGAAATATTAGATTTCTGTATGCTATCAGGTATCGATGGAATTGTGGCAGGAAATACTTCTACAAAGAGAGATGGATTAAATACATCTTATAAAATTATCTCTGAAATAGGCAAAGGAGGATTATCCGGTTCTCCATTATTTGAAAAAACAAAATCTTTAGTATCTTATATCTATAATTATACCAAAGGTCGTTTTCCTATAATCGGAGTAGGTGGGATTACAACCCCTGAAAGAGCAAAACAGATGCTGGATGCAGGAGCATCGCTTATAGAAGTTTACACAGGATTTATATATGAAGGTCCTTCTTTTATAAAAAAGATATTAAAATACCTTAATAATGCAAGCAAATAAAATGCTTAAAACACTTTTAAGTGGTTCAGGCAAGACTGTAAGTACGGCTGAATCATGTACTGGAGGAGCTATTGCAAGTCTAATAACATCTATTCCAGGCTCTTCAGAATATTTTAAAGGATCTATTATATCATATTCTGCAGAAATAAAAGAAAAAATGCTAAAAGTCGACTCTGGTATAATAAGAAAATATGGGATAGTAAGTAGTGAAGTAGCCGCTTCTATGGCAGAAGGAATACGAAATCTATTAAATACTACATACTCTATATCAACAACAGGGCTAGCAGGACCGGGAGGAGATAATATTAATCCTGTGGGCACTGTATGGATAGGTATTTCAGGTCCCAACGGTACAAAAACTATAAAAAAAGTCTTCTCTAAAGATAGAATTACTAATATACAGCTCTTTGCAGACAGCGCATTGGCAATTTTGATTGAGTATATTAACAATAAGATAGAGTAATCTAATTATCACTATTTTTAACAAAAATGTTCTATATTGCAACATTTTTGTTAATTTAAAAGAAAGGATATAAATACCCCCTCTTTTAAATTTTGGAAAATTTATATATCCTAATCTATCCCATTTGCCGAATCACATAATATAAGTAACTTAAATCACATTATCACAATGTGAATCTAACACTATCATATTATCTTTTTTTGGATTCATACGGTAACAATGAAGATGATTTTATAGATATTACCTTCACTACAGGCTCACCATTAAAATATAGGAAACTACTTCCATCCATCTCGACCGTCAATTTATCAGAAGCATTTTCTGTTACAACCGAAGAACCTGATTGTTTAATTTTTGCTTCATTGGTACTCAATTCTAAAGCATTTACCATAGATGCTTTCTTTGCCTCTATATTTAGTTTTTTACAATTGCCCTGAAGAGTAATCTGAGAAGTACCTCCTGCAGTTATATCGAGAACAGAACCATCGCCAATAATAGAATTAGATGAATAATTAGAGGCATCGAGAGATAAATACTCGGAAGTATGATTTAACTTTAAATTTGAAGCCCCATATGTCTTTATAGTTACTTCTTTTACATTTAAATTAAGTAAAGCAGATGACTTTTTCTCTAATACTATATTTGCTGTATTTGCATTAAGCATAAGACCGGAAATTTTTGAATTATCATAAAGTTTTAAATCAAATCTATCCGATTCTAATTGTTCTGATGCAGAAAATACTGCACCCTCTGATAAAGAAATTTCATTTATATTTCCCATAAATACAGTTACTCTCAAAATAGGAGGTTCTACATTTTTACCTTTGTAGATTCTTCTAATATCTCTGGGAACATCTTTAAAATCTATTGAAACATATAATGTTTTATTCTTAACATAAGCTTCAACATACCTTTCTAATAACTCATCAACAGATAACTTTATACCAAAATTTTCTGATTTTTCTACATATACCTCAAAATTACGAATATTTAAAGATGTAAACATTGAAAAATCATGATAAACATCTTTTGTTTGAGCTTTTGAGGGTAAAACGCTAAATATAAAGGCATAAGCCAATAACATTTTAATGAAAATCTTCATAATTTATATATTTTCTATCAATTTTTCCCATTCAGATACTTTAGAATCTACTAATTTTTTTTGTTCCTCATATTTGAGTGTAAGTTCTAATATATTATCATTTTCTACAGGAGAAGATAATAACTTTTCTATATTAGATAATTCCTTCTCTATCTCCTCAATCTCAATTTCTAAAGTACTTATCTTATTTTTTAACTTTTTATCTTCTTTATTATTAATTCTAAAAGATTCTTGTTTATTCTTTTTTATAATTACTTCTTTGTCTTTTATACTAAAACGTCGCTCTAATTCTTTTAAATTCTCTAATTTTCGTTTTTCAAGAAAATCTCTGACGGTTCCCAAATGTTCTCTAACACCGCCATTTCTGAATTCGTACATTTTATCAACTAATCCCTCCAAAAAATCTCTATCGTGAGAAACAATTATAATTGTTCCATCAAATGCTTTTAAAGCTTGCTTAAGGATCTCCTTGGATTTTATATCCATGTGATTAGTAGGCTCATCCAATGTAAGAACATTATATGGTTCTAACATTAATTTAGCCATTGCAAGTCTTGCTCTTTCTCCTCCACTTAATACAGCTACTTTTTTATCAATATCTTCTCCTTTGAATAAGAATTGAGCTAATAAATCTCTTAATTTTGTACGAATATCTCCAACTGCAATTTTTTCTAATGTTTCATATACACTTAGAGACTTATCTAATATATCTTCTTGGTTTTGTGCAAAGTATCCTATATTTACGTTATAACCGATGTTTGCAATTCCTTCTATTGGAGACAATTGCTGCATTATTATACGCATCAAAGTAGTTTTACCTTCTCCATTCTTACCTATCAAAGCTACTTTATCCCCTCTATGAACTTCAATATTTACATTTTGGAATACAATTTTTTGAGGATAACCTCCTGTAAGTTCCGAACATTTAAATACTATATCACCGGAACGATTTGCCGGAGGAAATTTAACATTTAATACGGCATTATCTGTCTCATCTATCTCTATCCTCTCTAATTTATCCAAAGATTTTATTCTAGATTGAACTTGATTGGATTTAGAAGCTTTATAACGGAATTTTTCTATGAAATCTTCTGTCTTTTCAATAAGTTTTTTTTGATTCTCGTATGCTGCTAATTGTTGCGAAATACGCTCTTTCCTTAGTTCTAAATATTTAGTATATGGTACTTTATAGTCATGAATGTGACCAAGCATAATTTCTACAGTACGATTGGTAATATTATCTAAGAACTTTCTATCATGAGAGACTAAAAGAATAGAACCTCTGAAATTTTTCAAATAATCTTCCAACCATTCTATTGATTCAATATCCAAATGGTTTGTAGGCTCATCCAATAAAAGTATATCAGGGTTCTTTAGCAGTATTTTAGCTAATTCTATACGCATATTCCATCCCTGGCTGAAAGTCTCCGTTTTACGAGCAAAATCTTCAGAATTGAAACCTAACCCTAATAGCGTTTTTTCAACATATACGATAGGAGGCTCTGAATTTGTAAATGCAAGTTGATCATTAATATCATTTAACCTTGCAATTAAATTCATATATGATGATGAGTCATAATCTGTTCTTTCTGATAGCTCAGTATTGATTTTTTGAAGCTCTTTTTCTAATGTAAATATAGAGTCAAAAGCCGTCATTGTTTCTTCTAATACGGATTTACCTTTATTATGCTCCATTATTTGCGGAAGATAGCCTATATTCATACCTTTTGGCATATCTATTGTTCCTGCGGTCGGATATTGTAAACCGCAAATAAGTTTCATAATTGTCGATTTACCGGCTCCGTTTTTACCGACCAACCCTATTTTATCGTTCTCACTTATGTGGAAACTTATATGATCAAGCAAGTCATAATCTCCAAAAGAAACGGTAAGATCATTTATTGAAATCATTAAAACTTCTCTTTTATTATGTCTATTAATCTTTGCGGGCAAGCAACCGGCCTTCCGGTCCTTTTATCTAAAAATCCAAGTGTAGCCTGCCCTTCAGCACATATTTGCCCTCTTTGATTTACAACTTTTTGTTTAACAACTACTTTTGCAAGCGGTATCTTATCAATCTCAGCCGTGACAGTAATAATATCTCCCATTCTTGCAGGAAAACGAAAATTACATTCTAATTTTACTATTGGAATAGTAACACCATCTTCTTCACATTTCGAAATAGAGTATCCCCATTCCTCCATCATCGTATTTCTGGCACACTCAAAATACCTAAAATAGTTAGAATGGTGAACAATCGCCATTTGATCTGTTTCATAATATCTTACAGGAAAAGAAGTTTCAAAATGTATCATTTAGTCTTTATTTCTAAGAATTTTAATTTGAACTTCATAACTTTCTATCTTTAAGATAGAATCTTGTTCTTTTTTTCTTTCATTTGCAATTACAGATTCAGGAGCACGTTCAACAAAACTCTTATTCGACAGCTTTTTACGAACTGATTCCAGAAATGACTTTTGATAAGCCAAATCAGTCTCTAATTTCTTAATTTCCTCATCTATATCTACAAGTCCATTCATTGGGACAAACGCCTCAACTGTTTTAACTAAAAATGAAATACCCGAAGCGGTATCACCAAAATCCTTAACAACTTCTGCCGACTCAAGATTAGCCAACTTTGAAATCACAGGAATCATATTTTTAGGAAATAAACCCTTTATTTTCAATTCAAGCGATTGTTTAGGAGAAATATTTTTCCCCTGCCTAATATTTCTTATAGCATTCACAGATTCTTTAACAAATTCAAATTCTGCAGCAATCTCAGGTGAATAAATACCCGCAACCGGTGTAGAAGCAAACATAATAGTTTCGCCTTTTTCCCTTGTTTCCATTTCTTGCCATAATTCTTCTGTAATAAATGGCATTATAGGATGAATCATTTTCAATAGAGACTCAAAAAAGTATGATGTAGAATCATATGTTTTTCTATCTATATCTTTTCCATAGGCAGGTTTGATTATCTCAAGATACCAAGAACAATATTCATCCCAGAAAAGCTTATATATAGCCATTAATGCATCCGAAATTCTAAATTTAGAATAATGTTCTTCTACCGAATTTATAACTTCATTCATTTTATTCTCAAACCAAGATACGGCAATTTTGCAATCTTCAGGCTGTGACGCTTTTTCATCTATATTCCATCCTTTAATCAAGCGGAATGAATTCCAAATTTTATTACAAAAGTTTCTCCCTTGTTCTATCTGGGATTCATCGTAAAAAATATCATTCCCGGCAGAAGAGCATAATAACATACCTATTCTTACGGCATCTGCACCGTATTTTGAAATCAAATCAAGAGGGTCAGGAGAATTACCAAGTGTCTTAGACATTTTTCTACCTAATTTATCTCTTACAATTCCTGTAAGGTAGACATTTTTAAACGGCTCTTTCCCTAAAAATTCATTCCCTGCCATTATCATCCTTGCTACCCAGAAAAATAGAATATCAGGTCCGGTTACAAGATCGTTTGTAGGATAATAATAATTCAAATCTTTATTAGATTTTGAATCTAAATTACCTGGCTTATTTGAATCAAATACAGATATCGGCCAAAGCCAAGAAGAGAACCAAGTATCCAAAACATCCTCATCCTGCTTCAAATCTTCTATACTAATCTTAGAATCTAATAATTTAGCTGCTTCAAATGCAGCCTCAAGATTAGGCTCAACTACAAACCTTCCGTCAGGTAAGAAATATGCAGGAATACGCTGTCCCCACCAAAGTTGGCGACTTATACACCAATCCCTAACATTTTCCATCCAATGTTTGTAGGTATTTATGTATTTATCAGGAATCAATTTAACTCTGCCGCTCTCTACTGAATCCAATGCTTTTACTGCAAGTTCGTCCATTTTCAAGAACCATTGTGTAGATAACCTTGGTTCTATCACTGCATTTGTTCTTTCTGAATAGCCTATTGGAGATGTATAATCTTCAATTTTCTCCAAATTGCCTGCATCTTCAAGCATTTTAACTATTTTTTTTCTTGCAACAAACCTATCTTCACCTATTAGAATAGTTGCTTTTTCATTCAATTTGCCATGTTCATCTATAATATCAAGCACAGGAAGATTATGTCGTAAGCCTATTTCATAGTCATTAATATCGTGCGCCGGCGTTACTTTCAAACAACCTGTACCGAAACCTATTTCGACATAAGTATCCTCTATAACAGGAATCTCTTTATTAATCAAAGGAATTAGGACTTTTTCCCCTTTTAACCAATTATATCTTTCATCACAAGGATTAATACTTATAGCAGCATCAGCCATTATTGTTTCAGGCCTTGTAGTAGCTATCACAATATATTTATCTGTAGGATTTCCTTTCCCATCTGAAATAAAATATCTAAGATGATAAAAATGACTTTTGGTATCTTTATGTATTACTTCCTCATCACTGACAGCAGTAAGTCCTTCTGGATCCCAGTTAACCATCCTTACTCCCCTATAAATTAGACCTTTTTTATAAAAATATACAAAAGTATTTATTACAGCCTCCGTAAGATCCGGATCCATTGTAAATTTAGTTCTGTCCCAATCGCAAGATGCACCCAATTTACGCAACTGGCTCAAAATAATACCGCCATGTTCCTCTTTCCATTCCCAAGCATACTTCAAGAATTCCTCGCGAGTAATATCTTCTTTATTAATTCCTTTATTTTTTAAACGTGAAACCACTTTATTTTCAGTAGCGATAGAAGCATGATCCGTTCCCGGTATCCAACACGCATTCTTACCATCCATTCTGGCTTTCCTTATCAAAACATCATTTAATGTATTGTTAAGGACATGCCCCATATGTAAAATACCTGTAACATTAGGTGGAGGGATGACTATCGTATAAGGTTCTCTACCATCCGGTTCCGAATGAAAAAACTTATTTTCCAACCAGTAAGAATACCACTTATCTTCTACCTCAGAAGGATTATATTTTGCCGATAATTCCATAATAAAAACGTATTTTTCATTATCATTCAAACTATTCTACAAAACAATCTAAACAGAATAGCACATTTTACAAAGATAGTATTTTAAAACAACATTTTACGATAAAAACACAAAAGTATTGCAAAGCATTTACCCTTTAATTCTACATTTTTGCTATCTTTGAAAATAATATTACATTAATATTTAATGAACACAAATAAGAAAATCCAAACACAAATATATCAATCGCCTTGTGGAAATCTTATAATAGGCTCATTTGAAGGCAAACTTTGCATCTGTGATTGGCTGAAAGAAAAACATAGAAATACAACAGATCATAAATTGCAGAGGACTTTTAATGCCACTTTTGTAAATGAAGCATCTGAAATAACCGATAAAGCCATAATGGAGCTAAATGAATACTTCTCAAAAAAACGTAAAATCTTTGATTTACCTTTGCTTTTTGTAGGAACTGAATTTCAGAAAGCAGTATGGAATGCCATATTGGATGTACAATTCGGAGAAACTCAATCATACGCTTGGATTGCAAAAAAGATAGGAAATCCTAAAGCTATAAGGGCTGTCGGTTTAGCAAATGGAGCCAACAACATATCTATTTTTGCTCCCTGCCATCGCATTATAGGAAGCAACAACACTCTTACAGGCTATGGAGGCGGATTAGAAATCAAACGCTTCTTACTAAATTTAGAAAGTAATGCCTTACCACTATAAATATGATAGATTTTAATAAAATAAAAGCATTCGCTTTCGATATAGACGGGGTTATGACAGATGGAGGGATACAATGCGATCTCGAAGGACAATTATATCGAATATTCGATGCTAAAGACGCTTTTGCCATCCGTATGGCTGTGATGAATGGATATCCTGTAGGAATAATAACTGGAGGAAGTTCCGGAAGCATAAGAAAAAGGTTCCTCACAGTAGGTCTCATCTCAGAAAATATATATTTAGGATCAAGAGATAAGATAAAGGATTTCAAAGATTTCTGCACAAAACATTCACTAAAATACGAAGAAGTAATGTATTTCGGTGATGACACCCCCGATGTAGATGTACTAAAAGTATCAGGCATTGGAGTCTGTCCTTCTGATGCTTCTGAGGATGCAAAAAATGCTTCTGATTATATATCGCCATTTCCTGGAGGAAAAGGATGCGTAAGAGATGCCTTGGAAAAAGTTCTAAAAATACAAGGTAAGTGGAACTTCGATGTAAATATATACGAAAGGCTATTTTAAGATGATACAAAACAAAAAAATCATACTTGGAAGCGGCTCCCCAAGACGTAAAGAAATACTCTCTATGCTTGATATTGAGTTTGAAATCGACACGAGGAGCACATTTCAAGAGAGTTATACAGCCGAAACTCCTAATGAATTAGTACCGAAGCTAATGTCGGAAGGTAAATCTAAAGGTTTTCATAGAATCCTGAATGACAACGAATTACTCATAACTGCTGACACAATGGTAATTTGCAATGAAAAAATCTTCGGAAAGCCAAAGGATAATATGGAAGCCTATTCGATGCTAAAATGTCTTTCTGGCAAAAAACACAAGGTGGTCACTTCCGTAACCTTTCGCACAATAGATAATACAGAAACATTCGTTGACTGTTCCACAGTCACCTTCAAAGACCTCAAAGATGAAGAAATAAACTACTATATAGACAATTTCAAACCTTATGACAAGGCAGGCTCATACGGTATACAGGAATGGATTGGAGCAATTGGGATAACCTCAATAGAAGGCTCTTTTTATAATATAATGGGACTTCCGGTTCATTTGGTTTATTTTTTCTTAAAAAAATTTTCTGTTATTTAAAAATAAATTTTATGGTATCACATAAAATACATTTGTTATTTTTTATTTTTTGCATGACGCTGCTAAGCTCATGCAGCAAAACTTATTTTAAAAGGAATAATTGGGATGAACAGGTTTATGAGCGTCTGAATCAATTGATTGCGGATTACGGAGTTGATTCGAAGGAGTATGACGGTAATTGCAAGCCATACGCGGTTTTTGATTATGATAATACCACTGTGATTGGCGATATTTGTTTGATTACGATGCAGTATCATATTGAAAATCTACTGTTTAAGATAAAGCCGGAGCAAATGTTTGAGGTGCTTACAAAAGATATCCCGAATTTAGATACGGTCTTGAATGCCTGCGGAGGTAAGGAAGTGACGGCAAGAATGTTGTCAGAGGACATTACGGATGATTATAAATATCTGTATGCTAATTATATAAATGCTGCAGAAAGATCGCTTAAAAAGATTAGGAAGTCAGCAGAATTTTTGGATTTCAGGGCAAAGATTTGGGGACTTTCTGCTGGTATAGACGGAACTTTTGATTACGGTATAAGTTGTTTGTGGGTTGTAAAACTTTTTGAGGGAATGACTTATACGGAGTTATCGGATATTACTGAAAATGCTGTTAAATATCACGAAAACTTAAAAGGAATTAAAAGGATTAAGTGGGAAAGCCCTGATATGGGAAAAGCCGGAAAAGTAGTTGTCGAATTAAAAAGCGGGATTAAACTTACAGATGAGATTAAAGACATATATAAAGCATTGATTAATAATGGTTTTGACGTATATATCTGTTCAGCTTCTCCGGAAACTATTGTAGAGGCAATGGCTTGTAGTATGAAATATGGTTTGAATTTGCCTAAAGAAAATGTATTTGGAATCCGAATGAGAGGAGAAGAAATAGTGCGTGCGGAATACGATTCCTCCTATATACAGCCTTATAAAGCAGGTAAAACAGGTGTAATAAAAAGATTTATTGCTTCCAAGCACCGTAATCGCGGACCTATATTGGTTGCCGGCGATAGTAATGGAGATTATAATATGCTTACAGACTTTTCGGATATGCAAGTCGGCTTGTTGTTCAATTGCAATAGGCATTATGGAGGTATTGCAGAACTTTGCAAAGAAGCCCTAGAAAATAAAACAGATTCACCTTATGTGATACAAGGTAGAAATGACAATAAAGTAAAATTTGTACGTAGCGGTCTATCGGAAAAAATTAAATAGATGATTGCTTCTTAATATAAAAAAATGCTAATATTTTCAGTTTTATCTGTCTATATATTGTCATATGACCTATAGACAATTTAGCTTTCAACAGTTTTCTTGCCAAATCTCTTTCTCCTAAAAAATTTTTATCTATTTTAAGGACGTAACGACCTGCAAGATAAATAAGACAGTTTTCTATTCCTTTGATAGGAGTATTCGGTCCTTTATCTATATAGTAATCATATAAATCCAAGAAATTCATTGCAGCTTCATATTGACATTGCTTTTGGGATTTTGCACTTACTGAGTTAGGATTTGTCCTCCTATAATGGTACAATGGGCTTTTATCATGTAATATGCCTTTTGAATTATATATAAGTTGGACCGTAAGGAAATTATCCTCATGCATTGTGAATCTCGGATGGATTATATTATTAAGATAAACACTCTTACGAACCATTCTTGTTACAAGATATCCGTAAGTCTTGAAATTAATTATATCGCGAATATATTTGAGCTTCTTCTCATCTGTATAATCCTTAAAGGTTATTTTCTTTTGATAATTTTCATATTCATCATACAAATCAAAATATATAAAATCAGCATTGGTCTCCAAAGCCCTACGAACTAAAATTTCTATAGCATTAGTTTCCAACCAGTCATCTGAATCAACATGAAGAATATACTCCCCTTTGGCATATTGTAAACCGACTTTACGTGTCATAGGAAGACCTTCATTTTCTTTATTGACAATGACTATTCTATCTCTTAATGAAAAGAATTTCTCTTCTATCAATTTATTCAAGACCGATAAAGAAGCATCAGGACTGCCATCATTGACAAATATATACTCAATATTAGAATAAGTCTGAGTAAATAATGAAGTCGCGCATTCTGCTATATAGTTCTCTACTTTATATACAGGAACGATAACTGAAATTAACGGCTGTTTTTCCATAATTTGTTTTTTAATATAAATATGAAAGCTTTTATCTTCAATATAATCTGCTTAAATATATTGATATAAAGCCCGGTAGATAATTTGGCTTTTAAGAGTTTTTCACCCAATCCCTTGTCATCAAAGCATTTATTATCAAAATAAAAACCTATCGTATAAAAAACAGAATCTTCATTGCCCTTCAAAGGATTGTAATCTTTATCTTTATAATAATCATACAGCTCCAGAAAGTTCATAGCATATTCGTATCTTCTCTTTTTTCGAGATGATTTCAACATTGATTCAGGATTTCTTAAATCATAATAATACAATGAACAAGGCTCAAAACTTATTGATGAGGCATAATTCAATAATTGAATGGAATATAATCTATCCTCTGATATTCCATAATATGGATAAAAAAAATCATAATTTGTATATAATTCTCTTTTTACAAATTTGCTCCAAACAGATCCATATGTTTTAACATTTATAATATCACGTATAAATCTTCCTTTTTCACACGAAGAATAATATTTATACCTACTCTTCTTAAATTTATTATTATAAATATATGTAAAATTAAAATAAATCAAATCCGCTCCTGTCTCTTCTGCTCGTTTCATCAATATTTCTACGGCATTTTCTTCCAACCAATCATCAGAATCAACATGAAGAATATAATCCCCAGCAGAATGCTCTATACCTGTCTTCCTTGCCTGCGGCAAACCAGCATTCTCCTTATTTATTATCTTAATTTGCCCTTTCAATTCATTATAATGACTATTAATAACATTATTAAGAACAGACATAGAATTATCTTTTGTACCGTCATTAACAAATACATACTCGATATCCTTATAACTCTGATTGAACAACGATGCAGCACAACGCTCTATGTAATGCTCTACTCCATATATTGGTACTACAATAGATACTTTGGACATATTATAATTTACTTTTTAATATATAATATAAAGCAAAAAGTTTCAGTTTAACCTGTATATGTAATTTTATATGAGAATCAAACTCATATCCTGCTTTTAATACTTTTTCAGCTAATCCTTTTACACTAAGAAATTCCGTATCGTAATGCCAAGCATAATATGCAGCCACATACAACATTACATTCTTTATCGAGGATATAGGACTAACTTTTCCTTTATCCTCAAAGTAACAGAATACATCCAAAATATTCATTGCCTCCATATATTGACATTGCTGAAAACTTTTATGAGTTAAAGAATTTTCATTGGTAATATTGTAATGATATAATGCAGAAGGTTCAAAACACAGATTTTTTGCATTCTGGATTATCTGAAAAGAAATAATCATATCTTCTGCTACATTATAATTAGGAAAGAAAAAGCCTTCTGCAGTATATAAATCTTTTTTAGCAAACTTACTCCAAATAGCATTATGACTACGATTATTTATTAAATCTTTTATAAAAAGTTCTTTATCATTACCATAATCTTTATAACGCATTATCTCCACTTCATCTGCATATTCAAAAAAGAAATTATAATAAATGAGATCCGCACCTTTTTCTTCTGCACGTTTAATCAATATATCCAAAGTATTCTTCTCTATCCAATCATCAGAATCAACAAATAATATATATTCCCCTTTTGCCTTTTTAATCCCCTCTAATCTTGATTTTGAAGGGCCTAAATTTTTTTCATTCGGGATTATTAAAATATTATCCTTAAGTTCCGGATATTTTTCTTCCACTAATCTCTCTAATATTTTTATAGAATTATCACCTCCACAATCATCCACAAAAATATATTCAACATTTTTATAAGTCTGTTGAAACAATGAAGAAGCACATTTTTCTATATATTTTTCTACATTATATATAGGAACTATTATCGATACTTTAGGCATATTCTAAATTTTATAGTAAAGATTACAAATTTAGAAAAATAGAACTATACGACAAAGTTTTAATAGTATTTGCGTATATTTGTAAAAATTATTACAAAAACAATGATAAAATTTATAAACAGAGCTATTTCCTACTTAAAAAAAAGATTTTTTGGAAAGCAAAAATATGATTATGATATTTTGAAGTACTCCGATACCTTTTTAGCTGAAAACAGTCTTCTTGAAGATAGGGACTTCAAAAATGAAAAAATAAACAGAGTAATCTATGTATTTTGGACAGGAACTAATAGCCTTACGCCAAACCGCCTTGCAGGACTCAAATCATTAGAAGACCGTGCAGGAATAGAAGTAAAACTCGTTACACCGCAAAACCTTAAAAACTACATAAAAGAAGAAGATCCGCTTCCTGAAGCATACCAATATCTTTCCTTAAACCATAAATCAGACTATCTCCGTTCATATTTTATGCACCATTATGGAGGAGGATATGCAGATATAAAAACCTATTTCTATTCATGGAAGCCAGCATTCGAAAAATTAGAGAATTCTGATTCATATATTATAGGTTACCCTGAAGTAGGAAAATATGGAATAGCAAATGTTGGAATTAAAAATAGAGCTTTGAAAAGAGATTTAAGTTATAACTTACAATACCTAATAGGTAACGGTGCATTTATATGCCGACCTTACACCAAGTTCACTGAAGAATGGCACAACGAAGCAAAAAGGCGTTTAGAAGCCAATACTATAAAACTTAAAGCACATCCGGCAACTGATTACTTCGGTAATAATAGAGGATATCCTTTAATATGGGCATATTTGCAAGGAGAAATTTTTCACCCACTCTGCTTCAAATACCACGAAAAAGTACTTTCAGATACAAAGTTACAACCATCATTTACAGATTATAGATAGTTTATCGCCTACCAGAAAAAATTAAAAATCTATGGAAAAATTTAAAGAAATAATTTCAAATTTCGATATTCAAGGACAAGTAATTGAAATCAAACCACTTGGAAATGGTTTGATTAATGATACTTACAAAGTAACCACAAAAGGGAATGATCCGGATTATGTATTACAACGCATTAATCATACTATTTTCCAAGATGTAGAAATGCTTCAAAAAAATATTGAAGCAGTAACAAACCATTTACGCAAAAAATTAGAAGAAAAAGGAGAAACAGATATCGATAGAAAAGTATTGAATTTCATCAAAGTAAAAAACTGTGACAAAACCTACTACTTCGATGGAGAAAAATACTGGCGAGTATCCATTTTCATAGCAAATGCAAAAACATACGAAACTGTAAATCAAGAATTTTCTTACTTCGCAGGCAAAGCATTCGGAGAATTTGAATCAATGCTCGCAGACATAGATATAGAATTAGGAGAAACCATTCCTAATTTCCACAACTTGGAATTCAGATTGGAACAGCTCAAAGAAGCTGCACGCAAAGATGCTGTAGGGCGTGTGGAAAGTGTAAAAGACATAATAGAAGACATTAATGCAAATGCCGCCCGAATGTGCAAAGCAGAAACTCTTTACAGAAGAGGTCTGCTTCCTAAACGTATCTGCCACTGCGACACAAAAGTAAATAATATGCTCTTTGATGAAAGCGGAAAAGTACTTTGCGTAATAGACCTCGACACGGTCATGCCTAATTACATCTTTTCAGACTTCGGTGATTTTCTTAGGGCTGCAGCTAATACAGTAGCTGAAGATTGCCCGGATTTAGATAAGGTGGATTTCAATATGGAAATCTTCAAATCCTTTGCAAAGGGATACATAGAAGGTACAAATACATTCCTGACACCTGTAGAAAAAGAAAACCTGCCTTATGCAGCCTGCCTATTCCCATTTATGCAGGGAGTAAGATTTTTTATTGACTATCTTAACGGAGATAAATATTACAAAATCAAATATCCCGAGCACAACTTGGTAAGAGCAAAAAACCAATTAAAACTCTTCCACAGTGCAATCTCCAAAATAGGAGAAATGGAAAAAATAATCAATTCATAAATTTTCCATGACAATTCTTATAGCTGAGACCGGAACCGCATGGACAAGGAGCATTCATCTCAACATGCGGTACGGCAAGGCTGTATAGAGGAGAAGTTCCGTTTTCCACACGTATAGAGATCTGCATTACTCCCACCTCTTTTGCCGAATGACCTTTCAATATCCATTTAGGCAAAGCATTAGCATAATCTGCCAATTTCTGCATACAATCATCATATTCCTCAAAGCTCTCTATCTCATCCTGCTTACGCGTCACAGGTAAGAAAATAGCTTCTGTGCATTCACGATCATTAGCATACTGGGCATTATACCATATATCGTGCAGCAGCATCAATATTTCTGCATTATTATATCCTAAATCACTCAACATTTTCTCCGCTACCACACCTTCAGGTATTTCTCTGCGCAAAACACAATAAGGTGCATCTTTCCCTGCCTCCAAAGCCTCACGATAAGTAATATTCTTTAAAGAAGACACTTCAGGGTACTTATCTATTTCAGCCAAAGTCTTCTCAAGATCATAAAGATAAGGAGAAAGCATAAGACCTCCATTCAAATACACTTTATTAAGAGGACTTTGAAACAAAGCTTCTGTAAGCTGCTTCTCGCTATAATAAGGCTTCTCCTCATAATACAAATTCAAAATCTTCTCTATATACTCATCATATGGCAGAATACCGTAAATATTCAAAATTCCGGAAGCCAATCTCTCCACCTCAAATCTGCAACTCTTCTCCCCTTTTGCTATTGCATTTTCCAGGTAAGGCATAACAATATCTGCAAATTCCCCATCTATCCATAATTTTCTGAAATCAGGCTCGGAATTATCTGAATGAATCAAATTGATGGTTTCAAGTATAGAAGGATAATCAGGATATTCCAAATATACTTTTTTGCCGGCAGGCTCACTAACTAACAATCTCAATAAACGCAAATCCCTCTCAAACATATAATTCAACCAAACTTCCGGTTTGTGTGTCAAATGCTGGGCAGCCCTTAAAAGCAGATCCCCCCTCTTCTCTTTTCTGCATACTTTATCTGCTCCGAATATCAATAATATATCCGAAAGATCAGAACGCCTTAAAGGCTTTAACATATCATAAATATATCCCATACTTAAAAATTAAAACCTGCATCTCTGACCAACATCCTGTCCTCTTCTATTTTAGAACCCAATGTAGTCAACAGATCACCTACTATACCTGAATTAATACCACAATAAATACATTTTAATTGCGCTTCTCTGCTCAACCGAGAACGTCCTCCTGCAAATCTCAAATCGCACATAGGATTAATAAATCTGAACACTGCAATACAACGTAAAATCTCCTCTTCACTTATCGTTTCCATATTCTCCAAAGGTGTACCCAGTATAGGAATTAAAATATTAATCGGAATAGACTCCGGTGCAATTTCCTTCAACTTAAATCCAAACTCCACTCTTTGCCTTCTATTCTCCCCCATACCTATAATTCCACCCGAACATATCTCAAGTCCCACCTTCCTTGCCAACTCAATAGTCCTGCTCTTCTGCTCCAAAGTATGTGTAGTACATAATTTTGGGAATAATGAAGGTGCAGTCTCCAAATTACAATGATAACGACTTACACCACTATCGTACAATCTCATCAAGTCATCCTCATCCAACAAACCTAACGATGCGCATAACTTCAAGCCTCCATCAGTTTCCCTCTCTATCGCTTTTACAATACTGCATATTTTCTCCAAATTATATCCACTAACAGATTTTCCACTCGTTACAAGAGAAAAACGCTCTACACCATTAGAATAATTATCCAATGCAACTCTCAAACACTCTCTCTCAGAAATCACTCCTGAGATTTTCACTTTAGTATTATAATGACAAGACTGTGCACACCACTTACAATCCTCCGAACACCTTCCAGACCGTGCATTCACTATCGAACAAGTACCGAAATGCAAATCCTTAAATCTCAACAATATCTCATGCGCAGCCTCGTAAAGCAGGTCTGCATCAGGTTCATTTATAAGCCTGACTCCCTCCTCAAAGGTAATCTCACCTCCTTCCAAAATCCTATTCTTAAGAAACTCTACAGATAACATTTCACTGCAAAGATAACTAAATTATGCCTGACAAATACTCCTGCAACATAATATTAAATTCCCGATTTACTCTTCCTATATCCTCTGTTCCTCCCTTACTTTCAGGACACTCACCGCAAATATCAATTCCAATCACCCTATTTCTCTCTGCAATCCTCCTAATCATACCCAATAAATCCTCCTGTCTCATTTTTCCCTGATCCCAATTCGTAATAACCACATCACTTGCTAATACATCCTTATCAATAGAAATATATACGTTCTCTTCCAAGCCTGTAAGAAGCCTTGCGCTTTGCTCAAGGCAAATCCTCGATGCGAAAAACTTAGTTTCCGCATACAATTCAGGATCGACTCCAAACATAAAAACTTCCTTCAAAAAACCATTGCTCTCCAACATCTCTCCAACCCAAGAACCGCAACTCAAAATATTTCCAAATTCAGGCTTTTGACAATCAGGATGATTGTCAAATAAAACAAGTGAAAAAGATTCACTTAATTTATCCGTCCAAAGCTTAGTCATATAATGATAATCCCCCGAATCCAACCAATGAATTGCATTGCAATCAATATCCGAAATTCGAGATTTTATTTCACTTTCAGCGACAGTATCGCAATAGCAAGAAGTCCCTTCAATATCCGATAAATCCACCCATATAGAGTCCTTAAAATGAGATTTCAAACCTTGCCTATAATACTCTCCCGAAAAATTCGTAACTACTGTTTTAGTCATATAATAGGCTGATTAATAATCTTATTAACATGCATGTTTTTAATTTAAACATTTTTGTTACTAAATAATACTTATAGTTTTAAACGTTTTGTACTTATGTCTCTCATATCATATGTCGAAGTTATGAAACTTTCTTGAAATTTTAAATTACCTTTGCACTTATGATAGAAAAACATCCATTTGAACCATTTCTTCCGGCAAATGCAAAAGTGCTTTTTTTAGGAAGTTTTCCACCTCAGCCGAAACGCTGGTGTATGGAATTTTACTACCCGAATTTCATCAATGATTTTTGGCGTATAACCGGTATATTATTTTTTTCAGATAAAGAATATTTCATAGTCCCTTCAGAAAAAAAATTCGATTACAATAAAATTATTTCTTTCTGCAGTGAAAAAGGCATAGCATTGTTTGACACTGCAACAGCAATAATAAGACAAAAAGATAATGCTTCAGATAAATTTTTAGAAGTTGTCGAGCAAACAAATCTTTCAATACTTTTGAAAAAAATTCCCGATTGCAAAGCTGTAGTAACTACAGGGCAAAAGGCGACTGATATATTAGTATCACAATTCGGTTGTAAAGAACTGAAAACAGGAGAAAAAGTATCTTTAGAATATTTTGATTTTTATAGAATGCCTTCGACATCTCGAGCATACCCATTATCTATTGAAAAAAAAGCAGAACTCTACAAATCTATGTTCAAAGATTTAAAAATGCTTTGACAAAATTATCATTATGAAATTTCATATTGTTCCTATAATCATTGTAATTTGTATTTTCTCTTCTGTTATTACTTATGGAGAAAACAAAATTAAAAAAGGATGGTCTGTTACTCCATTTCCATCAATAACATACAATTCAGACCAAGGACTTGAACTTGGTGCCTTATTAGAGTTTATGGACTATGGTAAAGGTAATATCTTTCCCAAATACAGACACAAATTGGATATCGAAGGATCTTGGTATACCAAAGGTTCAATGCACTTCCATACATTTTATGATTCGGAATACTTGATAGAAGGTATAAGAGTAACGGCTTCTGCATCCTACAAAAGGAGCACGATGTACCAATTTATGGGATTTAACGGTTCTGCTTCTCCTTGGTTTAATGAATTTGACGCAAACAAATATTCCCATATAGCAATGTATAGTGTTAATAGGTCAATGACCAGGGCATTTGTACTATTTCAAGGAGAAATATATAAAAATTTAGGATGGGTAGCAGGTGTGACATACAGACACTTCAAATACCTGCCTATTTCGTCAAAAACATACGAAGAGCACAAAGAGAATACACTTTATAATAAATATATTGAAGCAGGAATAATCGAGCAAGAAGAAGCGAATGGGGGCTCACATTTGGAATTTAAAGCGGGAATAACTTACGATAGCAGAGATTTCGAACCTTCCCCCGAAAAAGGCATAAGAGCAGAAGCATATATTTTCGGTTCTCCACGTATCTTCAATAAATACGACTATTACAAATTATCATTACATTTTAACCACTATCTTTCCATAGTAAAACATCGTCTTATTTTTGCATATCATTTAGGCTACCAAGGTACAATCGGAGGAAATCCTCCTTTTTACATCCAACAAGCCATAAATACACTTTATCTTAAACAAGTCGACTCGGATGGTATAGGAGGTCGAATAACAGTGAGAGGAGTACTTCAAAACCGTCTCGTGGGAAATGGAATGGCATGGGCAAATGCTGAATTCAGAATAAGAATGTTCGATTTTAAATTCATAAAAAAAGAATGGAGCCTTAGTATTAATCCTTTCATAGATGCCGGCACAGTCATTCAGCAATACAGATTAGACAGAATGGAACGATTTTCCAAAACAATTAAAGGAAATGCAAATTCTTCATTAAAGAATAAAGAAGGAAAAACATTAAAAGAATGGGAACTGATATATAGTAACCAAGATGAAAGAATCCATTTCAGTGCAGGAGCCGGCCTGAAATTATCAATGGACCGGAACTTCATCATTTCAGCGGAATATGCAGCGCCCTTTTCAAAAGCAGACGGCCCGGGAGGCCTATACATAGGTCTTAATTATATATTCTGATGCTCTACAAACGTCCATCTACAATATCCCTGTCCAAGAAAGACTTGACATCATAAATAACATGAGTAGGATGTAAGAAATCCTGAATATCCATATCTTTAAAGAAACTATGAGCGACGGCCAATATTGTCGCATCATATTTTGAACTATTCTTTTGCAAATCATTCAGTACATCTATACCATATTCTTTTTTTGCAGCAGCCTTATTTACCCAAGGATCAAAAACATCCACGTTCACATTATACTCCCGCAAAGACTTGTAAATATCAAATACCTTTGTATTACGTATATCAGTACAATTTTCCTTAAATGTAAAACCCATTATAAGTACCTTAGAGCCTACAGCCTGAATACCTTTTTTAAGCATATACTTTACTGTTTCTGCTGCGACATACTCCCCCATCCCATCATTCATCCTACGTCCTGCAAGGATAATTTCAGGATTATACCCATGCCTTATAGCACATTGAGCTAAATAATATGGGTCAACCCCTATACAATGCCCTCCTACTAACCCCGGCTTGTAAGGGATAAAATTCCATTTAGTCGATGCAGCATCCAAAACATCTTGCGTATCTATACCTATTTTTGCAAAAATCCTCGCAAGCTCATTAACAAAAGCTATATTTATATCTCTTTGAGAATTTTCTATCACTTTTGCAGCTTCAGCGACCTTAATCGAGGCAGCTTTGAATGTACCTCCTTTCAATACGGAAGAATAAAGATTGTCTACTATATCTGCTATTTCAGAAGTAGAGCCGGACGTCACTTTTTTAATATTTTCTACTGTATGGGTTTTATCTCCGGGATTAATTCTTTCAGGAGAATACCCTGCAAAAAAATTTTCATTATACCTTAATCCTGATATTTTTTCAACAACAGGAATACATTCTTCTTCTGTAACACCCGGATAAACAGTTGATTCATAGATGACGATATTCCCTTTTGATATTACTTTCCCCACTGTTTCAGAAGCTCTGTATAATGGTGTTAAATCAGGCTTATTATTTTCATCTACCGGAGTGGGAACTGCAACAATATATACATTACAATCTTTTATATCATCAATATTGCAACTAAATGTCAGACCTTTTTCTACAGCGTCCCTAAGCAATTCGTCGGACAGCTCAAGTGTATCATCGTGACCGGAAGACAGTTGGACAACCCTTGAAGGATTCATATCAAACCCAACAGTTTTGTATTTAGTAGAAAAAAGACGTGCGAGAGGAAGCCCCACATAGCCCAACCCTATAACGCATATTTTGTACATATCAATCTCTCTTAAAAATATCTCTTGTATACACCTTATCTATTACATCATCCAATACGGAATCATACCTATTAGCGATTATGCAATCACTGTCTTTTTTGAATTTATCCAAATCATTTATCACAAGGCTGCCGTAAAAAGTACTGCCGGCTTCCAATGTCGGCTCATATATTATTACATTTGCTCCTTTTGCTTTTATTCTTTTCATCACTCCTTGAATAGAACTTTGGCGAAAATTATCAGAATTGCTTTTCATCGTCAGCCTATAAACGCCCACATTCACAGATCGTTCATTCTTAACATTCCAATCATTATTAGATGAATAAGCATAATAACCGGCTTTTTCCAACACTCTATCAGCAATAAAATCTTTTCTGGTCCTGTTGCTCTCTACTATTGCTTTAATCAGATTTTGAGGAACATCTTCATAATTGGCTAACATCTGCTTTGTATCTTTTGGCAAACAGTATCCTCCATATCCGAAGGAAGGATTATTGTAATGAGTACCTATTCTCGGATCTAAGCATACCCCTTCTATTATAGCTCCGGTATTTAGGCCTTTGAGTTCTGCGTATGTGTCCAATTCATTAAAAAACGATACCCTTAGAGCCAAATAGGTATTTGCAAAAAGTTTTACGGCCTCTGCTTCCGTAAAACCCATAAAAAGTGTTTCTATATTATCTTTTAATGCTCCTTCCTTTAAAAGATTTGCAAAAGTCTTGGCTGCTTCCAAAAGTCGCTTATCATTCACATCCGTACCTAAAATGATGCGAGCAGGATAAAGGTTATCATAAAGAGCTTTTGATTCTCTTAAAAACTCGGGACTAAACAAAATATTATTCGAACCGGTCCTTTCCCTTAAACCGGATGTAAATCCTACGGGAACGGTTGATTTTATTATGATTATTGCATTGGGATTGTACTTTATAACCGAATTAACCACACTCTCCACAGCACCGGTATCAAAAAAGTTTTTTGCACTATCATAATTGGTAGGTGCAGCTACTACTACATAATCCGCATTTGAATAGGCATCTTTAGCATCTAATGTTGCTCTTAAATTAAGATTTTTCTCTTTTAGATAGTTTTCTATATACTCATCTTGTATCGGAGATACTTTTTTATTTAACATTTCTACCTTTTCAGGTAAAATGTCCACAGCTATAACTTCATTTTTTTGAGCCAATAATGTAGCTACAGACAGTCCGACATATCCTGTCCCGGCAACAGCAATCTTCATAATCACCTCCCCTTATACATTCCCTCATAATACTTCATATACTCCCCTCCTGTAATATTTTCCATCCATTCTTCATTATCCAAGTACCATTGAATAGTTTTCATGAGACCTTCTTCAAATTGCAAAGAAGGTGACCATCCCAACTCTGTTTTCAATTTTGTAGAATCAATGGCATAACGCATATCGTGTCCTTGCCTATCTGTAACATAATTAATTAAATTCAAATCTTCTCCTACGGCACGCCCTAAAAGCCTATCGGCCGTCTTTATCAAAACCTTTATCAAATCTATATTTTTCCACTCATTAAAGCCTCCGATATTGTAAGTTTCAGCCACCTTTCCTTTATGAAAAATCAAATCTATGGCACGAGCATGATCTTCCACATAAAGCCAATCTCTGACATTCTCCCCTTTTCCATAAACAGGTAAAGGTCTTCTATGTCTTATATTATTTATAAATAAAGGTATCAATTTTTCAGGAAACTGATAAGGACCATAGTTATTAGAACAATTAGTAACGATGGTAGGCATTCCGTATGTATCATGATATGCTCTTACAAAATGATCACTGCTTGCCTTAGAAGCAGAATAAGGACTGTGAGGAGCATATTTATCTGTTTCTTTGAAAAAATCAGGTCCATATGGTCCTCCTCCGCTTTCCGTAATCCCATTATCTAATTTCAATCCTTCAGAACAGGTAATTTCCAACGCACCATATACCTCATCCGTACTTATATGATAGAAACGACACTCATTCCCATTAATAATATAATTATTCTCCTGCCAATATGCTTTTGCAGCGTGCAGTAAAGATAAAGTACCCATTATATTCGTTTGGGCAAAAGTAAAAGGATCCTTTATAGAGCGATCTACATGGCTTTCAGCTGCAAGATGAATAATTCCATCAATACTATTTTTTTTAATTACAGTTTTAATCGACTCAAAATCGCAAATATCAGTTCTCTCAAATTGGTAATTAGGAGAGTTTTCTATATCTCTCAAATTAGCAAGATTACCTGCATAAGTAAGCTTGTCCAGATTAATTATTTTATAATCAGGATATTTATTTACAAACAATCTAACAACATGACTGCCTATAAATCCGGCTCCTCCGGTAATCAATATAGTCCTTTTCATTTCTTATAATAATCCACGTAATAATCAAATAAATCGTTACATTCTTTTAATTTAGGATGTAATGTATCCTTTGGAGATAAAATAATTTTATCATCAGGAATACGCCAATTTATATCTAAATCCTCATCATTCCAAATAACAGCCCCCTCACTTAAAGGATTGTAAAAATTATCGCATTTATATTGAAACAATACGGTTTCACTCAATACACTGAAACCATGAGCAAATCCTCTTGGGATAAATAACTGCAAATGATTTTCTCCCGATAATTCCACTGCAATATGCTTACCGAAAGTTGGACTTCCTTGGCGTATGTCCACTGCAACATCCAAAACTGCCCCTTCTACGACACGTACAAGTTTACTTTGAGCAAATTCACCCTTTTGGAAATGTAATCCTCTGATTACACCATAACTGCTCCTACTTTCATTATCTTGAACAAAATTTACAGGACGCACTTTATCATTAAACTCTTTTTCTGAAAAAGATTCAAAGAAATATCCTCTGTTATCCTTGAAAATTAGCGGCTCAATTATGACTACGCCATTTATCTCCGTACTTATTACATTCATCTCTTCTCTGCAAGTTTTAATAGATAACGACCATATTGATTCTTTTTCATCGGTTCAGCCAATCTAAAAAGGTCGTATGAATTTATCCAACCATTTTGAAATGCAATTTCCTCTAAACAAGCTACTTTCAACCCCTGTCTTTTCTCAATTACCTCTATATATGCAGAAGCTTCAGAAAGCGAATCATGAGTTCCCGTATCAAGCCATGCAAAACCTCTCGCAAGAGTCTGTACTTTCAACTCTTCCAATTTAAGAAATTCCTGATTTACTGTTGTTATCTCAAGCTCACCTCTCACCGAAGGCTTTATATTCTTAGCAATATTTACCACCTTATTAGGATAAAAATAAAGTCCAACAACAGCATAATTAGATTTAGGAATCGCAGGCTTCTCCTCTATACTTAAACATTTCCCCGAATCATCAAATTCGGCAACTCCGTATCTTTCAGGATCATTCACCCAATATCCGAAAACTGTAGCTTTTTTATTTTGCTCTGCATCTATAACTGCTCTTTTAAGAATTTCCGTAAAACCGGCTCCGTGAAAAATATTATCACCTAAAACAAGGCAAACGGAATCATTACCTATAAATTTTTCTCCAATGATAAAAGCCTGTGCAAGACCATCAGGAGAAGGTTGTTCTGCATACTCGAATTTTACTCCGAAATCACTTCCATCTCCAAGAAGACGTTCAAATCCAGGCAAATCATAAGGAGTAGAAATTATTAAAATTTCTTTTATCCCCGCCAGCATCAAAGCCGAAATAGGATAATACACCATCGGTTTATCATAAATAGGAAGCAATTGTTTACTGATACCTTTAGTAATAGGGTAAAGACGAGTACCGCTTCCACCTGCAAGAACAATTCCTTTCATAGTCTAAAATATTATTAATTACCGGCTTTCAATCTCTTAATGCAACATTCTAGTGATTTCTTCCAATACGGAATTTCAATCTTAAAAGTTTCTTTTACCTTAGTCTTATCTAATACAGAAAAAGCAGGTCGTGATGCTTTTGAAGGAAATTCATAACTATGACAAGGAGCTATCTTGCAATTATTACCTCCTAACTCACATATAGTAACGGCAAAATCATACCAAGATATTACACCCTCATTACTGAAATGATAGATACCGGTCTTATCGTACTTTCCATTTTCAATTATATCTAAAATCAAATTTGCCAAATCACCGGCATAAGTAGGCGTCCCGACTTGATCAAAAACCACTTTCATACTGTCTCTCTCAGCCGTCAATGCAAGTATAGTTTTTACAAAGTTTTTCCCATAAGGAGAATATAACCAAGCTGTTCTGAAAATCATATATTTACAGCCTGAATTCAAAATTGCATTCTCTCCTGCAAGTTTTGTAATCCCATAAACGCCAAGAGGTTCTGTATCCCAATCCTCACGACAAGGTACACTCTTGTTCCCTTTAAAAACATAATCAGTAGAAATATGTATGAGGACAGCATCTCTTTCATTTGCAACCAATGCTAAATTTTCTGCTGCTTTATGGTTCAACAAATCAGCCATTGCAAAATCATCTTCCGCCTTATCAACATTAGTATATGCAGCACAATTTACAATGCAATCTATTTTTTCCGATTCTGCAATAATCCTTATAGCATCCAAGTTGGTTATATCCAAATAAATAGTCTCATTATCAGGAACAGTATTAACATCGGTAAATACAAAATGATGATTACTACCTGTAGCCACATTTCGCATTTCCATACCGAGTTGCCCATTAGCGCCTGTTACTAAAATATTCATACCTGCATATTAACTATTAATCTTAAACCTGCGAAAATCACAAGTTTAAGATTAAAATTATAATTACTACGATTGGAATTAATCCTTTTTAAGCATCTCAGGCTCTTCAAGCCCCGGCAATTTATTTGATACCAAATTTTGAGTAAGAGATGCAAACTCATCCTCGCTTATCATACGGCAAGTACCGTTAAACTTAGCATCCAACTCTATTTGTAGTCTTTTAATATGAAGATCACCTTCAACATTACAAGTATCCTTCAAAGAAAGAGTATCTTTAACATAAAAATTGCCTCTCATCTTTCCCCAAAAATCCACATTAGTGCAAATAATATCTCCGGTAACCACTGCTTTTTCCCCGACTACCACCTTACCATTCGAAAATATTTTACCCTCAAATGTTCCATCTATGCGAATATCATTAGGAGAAGACATTTCTCCTTTTATGATTGTGCCGGAAGATACGCGACTTACCTCATTCACATTCACAAACTGATCATTTAATTTTGCCATATAATTCTATTTTAAATTAAAAATTCTACTCTAAACCTTTTCCATGACAATTCTTATACTTCTTTCCTGAACCGCAAGGGCAAGGGTCGTTCCTACCTATTTTCTTTTCCGCATGCACAGGAACATTAACCCTCTGCTCTCCATTCGTATTCAACTCCGAATGGCTTGCACTCATTCTGCTCATATCGGTCTTTCTCGGAGCATTAGCTGCTTTAAATGCACGAGCACGATCTTCCTCATCCTTATCTCTCAAAGGAATAAATGCGCGCAACAAGAAAGACAGCACATCCTGATTCAACTTCTCCAACATAGCAGCAAACAAATTATAACTCTCCAATTTATAAACTACAAGAGGATCTTTCTGCTCGTATGCTGCATTTTGTACACTCTGACGTAAATCATCCATATCTCTCAAATGCTGCTTCCAATGCTCATCTATCTGCCAAAGTATAAGCGTTCTGCTCAAAGCCTTAGCCAATTCTCTGCCTTCCGTTTCATAAGCCTTTTTGAGATTTACGGAAATATTTATTCCCTTCTTTCCATCAGTAATAGGAACTGCTATATTCTCATAAGTATTACCCTGTTTTTCATACACATCCTTGATGAAAGGATAAACTTTAGTCACCATCGCATCCATTCTGCGTCTATACACATCTTTAAGATGCTCGAATAATTTTTTGAAAATATCATCGGGTTTTGCTTTTACATAAAAATCAGTATCAAATCCCAAATCTACCGAAAGCTGCCCCATAACCATCTCCTCAAAATCCTCATAAGAAAGCCCATCCGCTCTATCCGTAATGATATTTGCAGTATCCATTATCATATTGGTAACATCAATCTCGATTCTTTCTCCTAAAAGAGCATTGCGTCTTCTCGCATATACTGCCTCCCTTTGATAATTCATCACATCATCGTACTCCAACAATCTTTTACGAATACCGAAGTTATTTTCCTCCACTTTTTTCTGAGCCTTTTCCACTGCGCTCGACAACATCGAACTTACCAATGCCTCATCTTCAGCCAAATTCAACTTATCTGCAACGGCAGCTATTCTCTCTGCTCCGAAAAGTCTCAAAAGCCTGTCCTCAAGAGAAATATAGAATGTAGACGAACCGGGATCACCTTGACGTCCCGCACGCCCCCTGAGCTGCCTGTCCACACGACGCGAATCATGCCTCTCAGTACCTATAATGGCAAGTCCTCCAAGTTCTTTCACTTCCTTGGTCAACTTAATATCAGTACCGCGACCTGCCATATTAGTAGCAATGGTAACACTCCCCTTCTGACCGGCAAAAGCCACGATTTCAGCCTCGCGAGCATGTTCTTTTGCATTCAAAACATTATGATGAATACCTCTCAACTTAAGCATACGGCTTAAAAGTTCAGAAGTCTCCACATCCGTAGTACCAACGAGCACCGGACGTCCCTGTTTTGTCAATTCCTCAATACGAGCAATTACAGCAGTATACTTACCTTTTTTCGTCTTATAAATAAGATCCTCCTCATCCTTTCTGATCACAGGACGATTAGTAGGAATAACCACAACATCCAACTTGTAAATCGACCAGAACTCACCCGCTTCCGTCTCCGCAGTACCGGTCATACCCGCAAGTTTATGATACATACGGAAATAATTCTGCAAAGTAATAGTCGCAAATGTCTGCGTAGCAGCTTCCACTTTCACATTCTCCTTTGCCTCCACTGCCTGATGAAGACCATCGCTCCAGCGTCTTCCCTCCATCACACGCCCCGTCTGCTCATCCACAATCTTCACCTTATTATCAACGATAATATAATCCACATCCTTTTGGAACATCGCATAAGCCTTCAACAACTGTATTACGGTATGCACACGCTCGCTCTTCAAAGAATAATCCTCCATCAAAGCATCCTTCTTCTCCTGCTTCTCCTCCACACTCAAATCGCTCTTCTCGATCTCGGCAATCATACTGCCCACATCGGGAAGCACAAAGAAATCGGAATTATTAACGCTCTGTGCAAGGCTGTCATGCCCCTTATCCGTCATATCCACGGAATTAAGCTGCTCATTTATAACGAAAAACAAAGGATCCGTCACCACGGGCATTTCCTTCTCATTATCCTGCATATAATAATTTTCCGTCTTCTGCAAGAGCTGCTTCATACCCGGCTCGCTCAAGAACTTGATCAACGGTTGATACTTCGGCAAACCTTTATGAGCACGTAACAACAACTTTCCTCCCTCCGCCTCATCCCCGCTCGCTATCACTTTTTTAGCCTCATTCAAAATCTGGTTCACCAACGTACGCTGCTTATTGTACAAGCTCTCCACAAATGGCCTGAACTCCATAAACTGCTCATCGCTCTCCACTTTCGCCACAGGACCCGAAATAATCAACGGAGTACGCGCATCATCGATAAGCACAGAGTCCACCTCATCCACAATCGCAAAATGATGCTTCCTCTGCACCAAATCAGACATATTCACAGCCATGTTATCCCTCAGATAATCAAAGCCGAACTCATTATTCGTACCGAAAACAATATCGCAATTATAAGCATTCTTACGCGCATCGCTATTCGGCTCATGCTTATCGATACAATCCACCGAAAGCCCATGGAACATATAAAGAGGTCCCATCCACTCCGAATCTCGCTTAGACAAATAATCATTCACCGTCACCACGTGCACTCCCTTACCTGCCAACGCATTCAAAAACACCGGCAACGTAGCCACCAAAGTCTTACCCTCACCCGTAGCCATCTCCGCAATCTTTCCCTGATGCAACACAATGCCTCCGATCAACTGCACATCATAATGCACCATATCCCAAGTCACCTCATTTCCGCCTGCCTGCCAATGATTTCTATACACAGCCTTCTCCCCCTCGATTCTCACGAAATCATGGTTCACGCTCCACTTTTTATCCAACTCATTCGCCGTAACTTCGATCACCTCATTCTGTGCAAAACGCCTCGCCGTCGACTTCATAATAGCGAACACCTGCGGCAAAATCTCATTCAAAACAGCCTCAATCGCCTCATCCTCATCCTTCACCAACTTATCCGCCTCCGTCGCAAGTTCCTCCTTTCTGCTCACAGGAATATCCAATTCAAGTTCAGCACGAATCTCCTCAATACGCACCTCGAAAGCCTGCACCCTCTCACGAATCACCCCCTTCAACGCCTCCGTCTTAGCACGCAACTCATCATTACTCAACCTATCAATGCTCTCATACTCAGCCAGTACCCTATCCAAAATCGGACGGATCTGCCTTATATCCCTCTCCGCCTTAGACCCGAAAATCTTACGTATCAAACTGCTAAATGACATATCTTACAAAAAAATTAACCGTTAAACGCACAAAGATAAAAATAAATACCAACTAATCCCACAACAAATAAAAAAAACATAGCCTGCTCCTGGCAGGCATCAAGAATCCGACACTTGTCGGCTTCTAAAATAAAAGCAGAAAAGTGGCGACGTGCACAGACGCCGACCACTCCTCTTAATATTATTTTAACAAAGTTAAAATAACCTAAAACAAATACGCCACTCCTAATTTCAAACGAGAATCATACATACTGAATGTTGATGCTTTACTGATGCAGCCGAAAGAATATCCTAACTTCAGTTGCACCATTTTGAATACTTCCAAACCCAAGCCACCCGTAATAAATAAATTAAAACGACGCATATCAGATTCAGAAGAATAAATTTTTGTTTTAGTTTCTTTTTTCCCGGGTAACTTAGATTTTACTGTCCCCGCCAAAGCTAAAGAAAATTCAAGACCGGCATAGACAAATGCTCTTATTTTATCATTAAAAGTATATCCGTAATTAACTAATACAGGTACCTCTAAACTATGCTCTAAAACAGAAGTTTTATACTCTGTTGTATTTGAAAGATTCCCGACAAAAAAACTATAAGAAAGACCTGTACTGATTCCAAATTCATTAATAATCTTAAAATTGTAATTAATATCAATAAAAAAACCATCCATAGATAGATTTTTATTGGATTCATCCTCAATTTTTATTTTTTTAGATTGATTAAAGTACCCCCCCGACTGAAATTTGAGCGAAAGAAACAGTACCGGCTAACATCAATGACGATGCCGCAAATAAAGTGATCAACTTTCTCATAATTTTAAAAATTAAATAATATTAAAACGTTTACAAGATACGAATTTTTTTCAAAAAAAGCAAACGAACCCCCCTTTTTTCTTACCCTCTTTCGTAGCATTTTTTATTTCAGGCAATGACTGAAATACTTTTTTCATATAACAAAACGGTCTTAAAGAAAAAGAAAAAAGGACAGCATTTACTACCCTTGGGATTTAGTCATAAATCTATTAAGTCCTCTTCATTTAAAAGTTTCCAAAAGAAATTAACTAAGTAATATAATAGCCAAAGAATAAGTAACAAACAGGAATAACAAATTATTCCTAAAAGAAGAACGCGACTATTATTTCCGATGATACTAAAAGAGATAAAGGATATTATCCAAACCACATCAAAAAGAATTATTAATTTAAAAGAATGTAGAAATCTCAAAAATGTAAAAAAGCCCATAATCCTTCTTATTTAAAATTTGTAGTAATCGATTTAAACATGATTTCATGCCTTATTTGAATTTTTGCATCATCTCATTTTATCATATGCACAATGAACATCAGAAAAGTAAAAAAATCAAGTCCGAAAATTTCAGATATAGTAGGCATCTCTCATCACTTTACAACAAAGTAATACAAATATAGCGATAACAAATTATCCCCGCAAAAATAAACCTAAAACCGCTATTCTATCTCGAAGAAATGCTTCCTAAATACCCTAAAAAGAATGCAGATGCAATAATAGAATGGGTAGACGGGAAGAAATGGGTCATGGACTTCAAATATATGGATGGCAACGGAAGTCATATTTACAAACGTTTGTCAGACGCACATAAACAAGCAGTCTATGCTATAATAAAGATGACCGGAGAAATTGACAAAAGTCAGGTTAAGCATATCTCTGATAAATTTATGACTGAACATAATCAGTTCAAAGGAATTGTCATTTATGATAATAAAGATAATTTGATATACAAGCAAATTATTTAAACAAACAAAGGGAACTTATAAAGTCCCCTTTGCCCAACCCAATTGCCCACCTTACATAACCAGGATGTAAGAATCGACGGCGAGTTGTATTCCAAAGGTATAAAATAAAATTAATTATACAAATATAAATCCGCATAAGTCAGACAGCTCCCACGTCCAAAAAATCATTGAAACACAGGAGTACATCCGTAACCCTCATAAGTTCAATATCAAGTATGGGATGGACGGAAAGTACTATAATCTGTGGAGTACGGATAATGATAGGACTGATGGTAATGATGATGTGGTGATAAAGAGTGTGTATGACCCTAGTCCCGTAGGATATTCTCTTCCGGCTTCCAATGCTTTCACAGGGTTCACGACAACAGGTAGTTATACAAATAATCCTGTAGAGTGGAATGTAAAAGGTAATTTTGACAAGGGATGGTACTACTATACTAAACCTGGCAAACAAGGGAATACTTTATATTTTCAGGCTGGCGGTTTTCGCTTATACACTTCAGGAAATATGTTAAATTTTTCTGCATCAAATTATTATTGGAATGGAGCACCTATATCACATGTGGCAGGAAGACTTCTATACTTAAGTCAAAACTTAATTAATCCTATATCCGATCACTTCCGTAGCCACGGCTTTTCTGTTCGCAGCGCAGAGGAGAGGATGCGTTTCCCGGGCAGCAGAGCGAAGAATTACTTTTTCCGCCATCCGAGTGAAGCTGCGGAAGAGGGATCTAGATAAAGGCTCCGGGATTTTTGGTCTCTGCGCGGGATTTTTGGATATCTGGAAGGGCTTGGAGGAGGTTTTTGATGTAGCGGAACGGAAGCAGGGTGCAGTAACGGAGGCTGTAAGCGGTTGCATTGGTGAAAATTTGCAAACGTGGCAGGAAGACGGGACGGGAAATGCTGCTCAGGCAGCAAACGGTCTTCATATAGTAGTTCATATAAACCTTTTTTTCTATGTCTAACGCCCTGTTTTCACGGTCATGCACAGCCGAAGTTGTAGTCAATACACCGATTTTAAAGCCCCAATACAACACCCTCTCGCAATAATTTTCATCTTCACCGTAATGCGGAAAAATAGGCGAAAACAACCCGGCAGTCACAAGACACCGCCTCGAAATCAGCCAGTGAGCAGCCATTATATAAGGCACACAGATAATATCGCCTTGCCTGCTGAAACCGCCGATCCTGTTGGCAAAACGTACATCTAAGCGTTGCAAATTCGCTTCAAACTGCATAGGACTAAGAATACCGTACTCCCGATAAAGTGCCATACTCTCCACAAGACGTTCCACTGTATCCTGCATCAGCCAAGCATCCTGATTAAGCAAATAAACATAATCATATCCATGCTCCAAAGCATAACGCACACCTATATTATTCGCCTTCCCAAACCCCAAATTAGTAAGACTTTCTACCAGAAGCATCTCAGGATAATTGCTACGGATAAATTCCTGTGTGCCGTCCCTAGAGCCATTATCCACCACAAAGGCATCCAAGCGAACCGAAGAGTTCACTATACTGTCCAAACAGCGTTGTATCCACTTCATACCGTTATAAGTAACCACTATCGCCAAGATTTTCATAGCCCTTTAATTTGATTATAACACTCGATAAAAACTTCTTTCGTGCTCTTTCGCGTAAATATATTGCGCATCACATTTTTAGCCGTAGCAAACATTATCGCACTATGCGAAGCAGGATCTGACCGATCTCTTAAGCTGTGCTTCAACAATTTAAGCCCCTCCAAACACCACACATAAATCCCTAAAAAACAGTAAGTAAACAGGCTGCCTTTAGAATAAAATATCAACGCCCCTCTTACACGCGTAGGTTTTATCGCCGCCTCAATAAGTGAAGCCGTCGCTGAAGCCACATGATAAAGCTTTACATCAGCATCCGCATACACCGCATAGCCCATCTCATTAAGCTTCGTCGACAAAGCAATATCCTCCGGCGTAAACGTATAAGTCTCATCAAAAAAGCCCACCTCTTCGAAAATCGCCCTATCAATCAAAAAAGCCGCTCCATTAAGATTATACGTACGAAACAAGCCCTCCTGCATCGTGTACTTACTCCTTTTCGTCTCATCCCAAAGATGCAAACAATGAAGCATATACGTCCCAATTCCAAGTTTACGCCTTCCGCACGTCTGCACCCTCCCGTCAGGAAACAAAATATTCGGCGAAACCACAGCAACAGGCTGCTCACCCTCCCCGGTCGCCCTCTCAAAATCCTCCACCAACGCATCAATCACAGGCTCAACAAAATACGTATCATCATTCACCACAAAACAATACTTCCCCCGAGCACGCCTCAAAGCCAAATTATTATTCTCCGAAAACCCACGCAACTCATTGCTCTCCACCACCTTAACCTCCGGAAAATCCAGCCTCAAACGCTCCAGATTAGTCCTCTCAAACATATAAGCCGTCAAAATCACCTCATACGACACCGAAGTATACCTTCTTATACTCTCCAAACAAGGATACAGATTATCCAACCTGTTCATACACACTATTATAACACTTACTGTAGGGCTCATCACAACATAATTTTCTCAAATATAATCATATATTCACCGATTTTCCCACAAAATTTCCCCAAAACACGCAAAAATAAATTCCCTAAACTAACGATTCCGCCTTTTAGCAGCCCTTATCGGTCGGCACTATAAGAGCCTCCCTCAGGCTGCTAAGGCAAAGCCGCAGACGCTGTCCGCGCCTGCTGAAAACCCAAGATGAATTGTGACAGCGGACACGAGCCGCTGCTCACAACACTCCTCACCACTGCGGAGCGATACTCGCTCTACGCAGACTTTTCCTCCGCCTCCGCTCGTCAA
>JBQMXN010000009.1:0-68000 GCA_052173975.1 Candidatus Cryptobacteroides sp.
AAAACAACTCAAATAGGTTGTTTTTAAGAAAACAACTCAAATAGGTTGTTTTTAAATGCAAAATAGCTAAACTGAATATCAAATTCAACATCATCGGCAAATGAAATGCTAATTATCCGTTTAACCAAATTATATCCGATTCATATAATCAAAATAGAGAAAATCGATTTAATTTTTTGACGTTGTTATTTATAAAGTTATCTTTGAAGACATTTATACTAAACTTAACAAGAAATATGGCAAAAGGGAACGAAAAGAAAGAACAAATTCTCATACGCATTACAGGTCAGGATCGCTGCGGACTAACCTCCTCAATAATGGAAATTCTGGCAAAATACGATGCACAAATTTTAGATATTGGTCAGGCAGATATACATAGTACGCTCTCTTTAGGTATTTTGATGAGAATAAGCGAAGCCAATTCAGGCCAAGTAATGAAAGAATTGCTTTTCATAGCAAGCGAGTTGGGAGTACATATAGGATTTGAGCCAATATCTGACGACCAATATGAAAAATGGGTGGAGGGACAAGGCAAAAACCGATACATTCTCACGATAATAGGAAGAAGCCTTTGCGCAAAACAGATTTATCCTGTAGCTCAACTTATTTCCAATCAGGGTCTTAACATAGACTCTATAATAAGGCTTACAGGTCGCAGAAGCATTAAACATCAAAGCAAAAACGTAAGGGCTTGTATAGAATTTTCACTTAGAGGCACGCCCACAGACAGATCTGCAATGCAGGAACAATTAATGCGCCTATCTTCAGAAATGGAAATAGACTGTTCATTCCAGAAAGACGATATGTACCGCCGTATGCGAAGACTGATCTGCTTCGATATGGATTCTACGCTGATACAAACGGAATGTATCGACGAACTTGCTAAATATGCAGGCGTAGGCGACAAAGTAAAAGCAATTACAGAAAGTGCAATGAGAGGCGAAATCGACTTCCAAGAGAGTTTCAAACAAAGAGTGGCTCTACTTAAAGGTCTCGATGCCAAAGTAATGCAAGAAATTGCTGAAACAATGCCGATAACAGAAGGAGTAGAAAGACTTATGTCAGTACTCAAACGTTACGGCTACAAAATAGCTATTTTGAGCGGAGGATTCACATATTTTGGAGAACACCTCCAACGCAAATTCGGTATAGATTATGTCTACGCCAACGAATTAGAAATAGACGAAAACGGCAAACTCACAGGTAATTACATAGGTGACATCGTGGACGGCAAACGCAAAGCAGAACTTCTGAAACTAATCGCCCAGATGGAGAAAGTCAACCTTGCCCAAACAATTGCCGTAGGTGACGGTGCAAACGATCTCCCAATGATTTCAGAAGCAGGATTGGGCATAGCATTTCACGCAAAACCGAGAGTTGTAGCCAACGCCGAGCAATCCATCAACACATTAGGCTTAGACGGCGTGCTGTACTTCTTGGGCTTCAAAGACAGTTATTTAGGCGATCAAGGCAAACTTTAAAATGCAGAACGGTACAAAACAAAAAGTCCGCCTTATAACATGGTGGGAAGGAGAGAATTACGGGAGTGTACTTCAAGCCTATTCCCTATATAGGGTCTTAGAAAGACATAACTGCGAGGTACGCCTGCTCCCTCAATTCCAGACCGTTTTTAATCTCAAAACCTTCAAAGACACCATATTCAAGACAATAGGGATCAGACGGTTCTGGAAACCGTCAAAAAGAAAAACATCGGAAAGGACAAAACTTTTCTCACACTTCGTTAGAAAAGTTTTTAAAAGGCAAATAATAGCCACAAAGTGGCAATATAAAAAAATGCTCAAAGAAACCGATGTATTCATTACCGGAAGCGACCAACTCTGGAACTCATACGATCACTTCATCCCATTTCTGTTTTTGGACTTCGCAAAAGAAAAACGCAAAATATCATACGCCACAAGTATAGGTACAAACGATTTTCCGGACAAATACAAACACACTATAAGAGAATATCTTAATGACTACTCCCATATAGCAGTACGAGAGTACAGTGCAAAAAAGGCTATAGAACGACTTACAGGCAGGAATGATATAGTCCAAGTATTAGATCCTACACTACTTATAGAAAAACAAGAGTGGGAATTATTTGCACAAGAAACTTCTTTTACACTGCCGGAAAAATACATAGCCTGCTACCTACTTAAAAAAGATAACGACTATATAAAACAAGTACAAGATATTGCAAGAAAAACAGGGATAAAAAATATTGTAATCATCCCTTCTGCGGAAAACCCGGATTTCTGCATACCGGAAGCACTTGTTTACCGAAAAGTCTGTGTAAAAGAATTTGTGAAAATAATATCAAATGCAGCATTAATCTGCACGGATTCATTTCACGGAACAGCCTTTTCCATCAATCTACAAAAACAATTCGTACTTTTTAAAAGATTCGATGACAACGATACCATGTCTCAAAACTCAAGACTTTACGACCTTCTGAATAGTATGAATATAGAAAACAGGTTTTATGAAAAATACAATGATTGTTTAGCATATCCGATTGATTATGAAAAAGTCTGCCCTACATTGAAAAAACAAAGAGAAGCATCTGAAATCTATTTAGAAAAAGCACTTGGGTATGCCGGACAATAAGTATTACGTATCCTCTTTCTTTTGGAGTACAGTCACAAAAATCCTAAATGCTTTAGTAGGATTTATCTCTGTACCTCTTTTGCTTGGTATTTACAACAAAGCCGATTACGGTATTATATCCCTTGCAATGTCTTTTAATGCATATCTGCACCTCTTGGATTTAGGAATGAATACAGGAGCCGTAAAATTCTATTCTCAATGGAGAGAAGAAGGGAAATTAGACTTGATTAACAAAGTCGCTCATACCAATATTTCTTTTTATCTATTGCTTGCCATTATCAATACCCTGATAATGATATGCTTAGGATTCTTTGGAGAAAATTTATTCTCCATTTCCGGACAACAATTCAGTATTTTAAGAAATTGCCTTTTCATAATTGCAGGCTTTTCCATATTTAATTGGGTAACAACGGCCTTTAATCAACTCCTCATATCGGATATGCAAATGGCATTTACTCAAAAAATGCAGTTTGTTCAGGTAGTGTTAAAGGTTGCCGCAATAGCTTTGGTACTTGTATTCCAATGGAGTATAGAGGTCTATTTTTTCATGCTGACTGCCATTATAGCATTGTTGGTAGTGCCATACTCGTACAAGTGCCTGAAAGACAAGTTGATTGACAACCTTATACCAAAGCTTTATTTGAAAGAATTTAAGGTAGTATTGGTATTCAGTCTATCATTATTCGCACTGTCAATATTTCAAATCACCGCTACGGAATCACGTGCAATCATTCTCGGAATATTTAATAAAGACGGAGCGGACACAGTAGCGGATTTTAAGATTCTATCTGTCGTGCCATCATTAATTATCACGATAGGAGGTACTTTATCTGCAATATTTCTTCCCGGAGCATCAGGCCTGGTAGCGAAAAACAACAAAACTTCAATAGAAAATTTCGCATACAAATGGACAAGGCTAACCTCTATTTTAGCCAACCTGCTTTGCTTACCTTTTATTCTTTGTGCAAAAGAGGTATTAACGGCTTATGTAGGTCAAAGTTATGCAGGATTGGATATATGGCTTATTTTATGGTGTCTGACTGCATTAATCCAAATCCATACAACTCCGGGAAACAGTCTCGTGATTGCTTACGGAAAGACGCTACCGTTAGTTTTCACCTCTGCTGTGGCTTGTATACTATCCATAATACTTAATGCCGCACTTGCGTCGAAATTCGGAGCAGGCTCTGCAGTCATAGGTTATTTAGTCTATGTAGTAATCGTAATAGGCTTATACTATTTAGTTTACTATAAAAAACTTATAGGTCTTAAACGAAGTAAAATGCTAAAAAGTTTTTTAGTACCGACTGCTTTAGGGGTTATTGCTTATGCTTGCACACGATTTATAAAAGTAGATAATGTAATATTCGGTAATATCAATGAAAGAATTGCACTTATTATTATATGTATAATAAAAACAGCAATTTGGCTCATACCATATACTGTATTGCTTATAATTACAGGTACGTTGAAAATAAATGAAATAAAATCATTAAAAATCAAAGGATGATAATATGCCCTGAAAATAACTGCACCGGTTGCGGGGTATGCGAAGCCGTATGCCCAGTAGCTTGTATCGCAATGCGGGAAAACGAATTGGGAGAAAAACATCCGAATATCAACGAAAGCATCTGTATAAAATGCGGACGCTGTATGCTGATCTGCCCTGTCAATAAAGAACAGAAATTAAATACTCCTATAAATTGCTATGCCGCATGGAATGAAGACAGTATAGAACGCAAAAAATCAGCATCAGGAGGTCTTGCCACACTGTTTTCACACGCCGTAATTGAAAACGGAGGCGTAGTCTTCGGAGTAAAATACAATAAAGATTTTACCCCCATAACGGCAAAAGCCGTGACTATTGATGAATTAGAAGCATTCAAAGGCTCTAAATACGTACAAAGCCATATAAGCACAAATACATACAGAGAAATACGCCATTGCTTAATGGATGGGAAAATCGTACTGTTTATAGGTGTTCCATGTCAAATAGCAGGCCTCAAATCCTACCTAAAAAACGACTACTCAAACCTCTATACCATCGATTTGCTTTGCCATGGTACAACACCATCCTCATATTTCAAACAAGAAATAGAATATCTTCAGAAACAACACGGTATCGGCAAATTTGACAATATACGTTTCAGAGGCAATGACGAGTACAATTTTCATCTCACATTTTGGAATGGAGAGAAATGCCTATACGACAAATCCGGCAACACTCAACCCTACCTCTATGGCTTCCTTTACGGTCTTACTCTTCGCAAAAGCTGCTACTCCTGCAGATATGCAAAACCGGAGAGAGCGGGAGATATCACACTCGGTGATTTCATCAGTTTAGGCACAAAAATTCCTTTCCCTCATAAAACCGAAAACACTTCCTACTGCACTACAAATACAGAAAAAGGTGAGGAACTTTACAATTTCATTGTAAAGAAATTCACTTCGCTCAAAACTATCAAACGACAAATCGAAGAACGATTTGACTATCCTTTATCAATATTAAAACCTGTACCTGAAAATCATAAAACGAAACGATTTCGTTCACTTTACAAGAAGCACGGCTTTTCGATAAGCATAAGAAGAGCATTACTGCCCACATTCATTTTAAATAAAATTAAAAAGATTTACAGAGATTTACACCATATAGGACATATTATTCTGCATAGAAAAGACCTGAAAAAATCCCTCTGATTATAGCAGATAATTTATGTAATTTCTGCTTTTCTCCCAATAAAATCCTTACTATCCTTCTTCTTATCCATACCTTTATAAACATTCTCTTCAAAGGCAAGGCATCAGGATAACGTTTGAATACGATAATATGATTTCTGTAAATATTATATAGACGAGACGGAGAATAATTGTAAATCTTGAAATTACGACCTAATGCGTGACTGATTTGCATTTTTCCGAAATTTTGTTCCAAGTAACATCCTCCGACAAAAAAGGCTTCATATCCATGCGATTTGGCATTACAGATAAGTTCCACATCCACGGCATCTACAAAAAATCTTTCATCATAACCTCCGAGTGCATTTAAGACCGGTACCGGCACCAACATTCCGGAAGTAATTAAAGCCCAAGTCGGCTCAAAATCTTGTAAAATTCTTCTATCATTAACACATGGGCCGAATAAAGCTTTATCCTTGTAAGAAGAATTTTCTATTTTAGATATAAAATCCTTAAATCCATGCCAGACCGAATCCTGATCCATAGTAAGAATATACTCGTATCCGCTTTCTTTGGCATATCGCCAAACTTTATTAAGAGCTTTGGAAATACCAGCATTCTCCCCTGTCCCCCAAAATACCAATTTACCGTATTTATCCTCCGGACGATAATCAGCAGCCTTTTCTTTCGGACTATTTTCCCATATCAATATCTTATCCACATACTCGGCAAAAGAAGCTATATTCTTTTCCAATAGAGTTTTATCAGGAAAATACGAGATTATAACGGCAAGAATCTTCATATTAATTGCACATCAAAGCCTCCAAAGCATTAAGAATTTTTTTAGTAAATACCTTATTGCCATATTGGTTTTCAATTGCACGGAAACGATGGCAATCCGAACCTGCCATACAATACATATTTTTAAAAAGCATATTTTCTGCTTTCTTACGTACGGACTCTCCATAAACACCTATTAAGGAAGGGATATTCAATTGGAAAATCACACCTGCATCATATAACCTTCGGTATTCCCTATCGTCCATATAACGATAACGCTCGGGATGAGCCAAAATCGGAACATAACCTTTAACGAACATCGTATCTATAATATCCCAAAAATTAATCGGAGGCGCCCAAGTTGATGTTTCCACTAAAACTTTATTATCTCCGTGCATCAGCAAATCCCCTTTTTCCAAACGTTCCTCGAATAGCGTATCCATCATATTTTCAGCGGACAGATGCAGTTTGATATTACCCGTATAAACGGATTTCAATTCTTCAAAACGAAGACGTAAATCTGCTGTGGTATTTGGGACATCCTCCATAATATGAGGAGTAAGCCACAATGTGTCCATCCCGAGAGTTTCTAAGAATTTCAATATAGCCAAACTCTCTTCTTGTGTTTTCACACCATCATCCACTCCCCACAAAACATGGCAATGATTATCTATTGCCCCGGTTAAAAGTCCGCTCTCACAAAGAGATTTCTTGCCGTTAAGCCACCCAAACATAGCTAATTTTCACTTCCGTAACCATATCCGTACCCCCCCCCATAGCCATATCCGTAATGCCCGTAACCGCGCTGAGATTGTTCCACACCATTCAAAACTATGGCGACTCTATGATAAGTACCTTTCTTATAAATATCTTCTACAAGAGGTAACGAGCGCTTATCAAACAGTCCTGCCCTCATTATAAATATAGTCATATCGGCTACATCTGCAATAATAGCGGTATCGGCAACAACATCAATAGGAGGGCAATCTATAAAAATATAATCGAAATCACCGCGAAGATTGTTCACAAAATCTTTAAACCTTTGTGAAACCAATAATTCGGCAGGATTAGGAGGCAAAGTACCGACAGAAAGCAAACTTAAATTTTCTTTTATATTTTGAAGCGTAGCTTTGTAGTCATTTATTTTACCTGTAAGATATGCTCCAACTCCTGTAGAATTTTTAGCCAAAGCCTTACTCAATGTTGCCTTACGCAAATCCAAATCCAATAGAAGTACCTTAACACCTTTCAAAGCTACACTTGCAGCCATATTCATTATGGTAAAAGTCTTACCTGCGTTAGGGTTGAATGAGGTAACCATAATTACATGAGCTCCATTTTGCGAGGAAGTCATAGTATCCAAATTCGTTCTAAGCACACGGAAAGCCTCATTAATGGCATCCCTTTTCCCATTCTCGACTAATATATTGCAATTTTCATTATTAAATTTATCATTTATCAATCTTTGCCAAAAATTACCGGACACACCTATCTGAGGAATTTCAGAAAGAAAAGGAACAGACAAACGAGTCAAGTCCTGACGAGATTTGACAGTAGTATTCAATGTTTCTCTGATAAAGAAATAGGCAAAAGGAATTCCAAGACCGAATGCAAAAGCAAGTAATAAAACCAACTGCAATTTTGGCGAATCAGGGTATTTTGAGCCGTTAGGATTCATTATAAGCCTGGTATTTCCGACATTTACAAGGGCGGAAATTTCATTTTCTTCTCGTTTCTGAAGCAGATAGATATACAATTGTTCCTTTACTTTCTGCTGCCGTTCTATGGAGAGTAGCTGTAACTCCTGCCCTGAAGCATTGGCTATTCTTCCGATAATGGCATTTTCTTGAGCCACGAATTTATCATATTGCAATTGCAATGTAGATATAAGATTGTCAATAGACCTCATGATAGAAACCTTAATAGCTCCCAAAGTTTGGTTCATATCTATAATCATCGGGTTGTCATTGCTCGATGCTGCAAGAAGGCGGTCTCTTTTCAAAAGCAGGTCGTTGTATTCTTTGATATATTTTTCAATGCTCTCACTCGACACTCCTGAATTTGAGGGGATAAGGTCTCTCAAATGATTAGGATCTGTCAAATAGTCTCTGATATATTTTGCTATTGAAAGCTGATTGTTGAGTTCGAAAGATTTTGTTGCATACTCCGAAGATTCTTTCAAATATGTATCTGAAACGGATTCGATATTGGTAATTCTATTTTTTTCTTTATAATTTTTCAAATTTCCTTCTACTCCGCCCAATTCTTTTTCAATGATATTCAAACGATCATTAATAAATGCAGTCGTATTACGTGCAGCCTTTGATTTTTCATTAATCCATTCATCATTATATACAACGATGAGAGTTTCGATTATTCTTTCTGCACGATGAGGAAATTCATCTTGGAAAGACAGATTTAATACCGAAGTCTGTTTACGCGCAAGATTTACTGACAATCTAAGCGAATAGTCTTTTGCCAGATCTGCACTATTTACCCATTTTACGATTATCGGATTGTCCCACTTTTCTATATTTACGGTAGGTTTTAAGATTATTTTCCCGGCAGGGGTGGTAACAGTATCGCCCAAAGCTCCGGCAATATGTTCCGATTTGAGTTTTTTCTTTCCGATAACAAAGTTCTTAACAATAAAAGTATTGTCTCCTGTTTTTTTTACATTGAAAGAAAATGAAGTTTTAGGATTATCACCTGCTTTTATCATTACAAAAGGAGAAACATCAAACAACTCTCTTTTTCTCAAAAACTGTTTTTCTATATATGTGGTCTGATAATTCAACCTGCTTATAACTTCCTGCATCAGATCAGGAGAGGCAAATGCTTCTATTTCATTCAACACATTACTTCCTGATCCAATTTTTGACATTCCTCCCGTCTGGGAAGTAAATGCCGCAAGTTCTCTCATAGTAGAATTTTCAGAGCTCTCGTCAATTATGATTTTCGCATTTCTGTTCCATTGTTTTGGAGTAACATACAAATAAAGAGCCGCTATACTCAAACAGATAAAAAGGGATAATACATATAAAATCTTATGATTTATAAACATTGCCCATAAGTCCGATAATTGTATGTTGTTATCGTTTTCTATTCTCTGAATATTATTATTTTCCACGTTATTATCCATTTATTTTCTTGTAGCTATAATTATCATATTGACTATTGTCGTCAAAAACGAACCGAAAGACATCCAGAAACTTACGGACCTGAAACTATTCTCATTGATGGTAGATTGTCCTGCTCTGACCCTGTTAGGCTCGACATAAATCACATCGTTTTGCATAAGATTGTATGCAGGAGAACTGAAAAGATCCGCACTTCTCAAATCCACATGATAGATATGTCTTTTACCGTTTATCTCTCTGATAACTTCTACATTATCACGTTTTCCGTAAATGGTGAGATCTTTTGCAAGGCTTATAGCCTGTAAGATATTGATTCGATCCCCTACTATATTGTATGTACCGGGATTGTTTACTTCTCCTATAACCGAAATTTTAAAGTTCATAAACTCCACCGTAATTATAGGGTCATTCAAAAGCCCATTTGAGATAAGCATATTCCTGATTTTTTCGGAAAGTTCCCAACGTGTCAAACCGGAAACCTGTATTTTACCTAATACAGGAAATATTATACAACCCTCATTATCAACTACATATCCTAAAAGTTTCTGATATCCGGCATTGCTTTCCGCTATTTCAGAGCCTGCCTGATAAGAAGCCGAAGAAAGATTGAACACTGCCGAAAGTTCCGGAGTACGGCTGGATACTATTATGGAAATCATATCCTTACTTTGAATCTGAATTCCATTATTTACATTCATCGCCAAAACGGTATCTGCAGCAATATTCTGAAGATAATTTATGTTCTTTGATGTTCTGGGACTGCAAGAGACTAAACCTGAAATTATTACGAGTACAGGTATGATGATTTTTTTAAGCATTTTATTATTAAATAACTCTTTATAAAACACAAAAATAATGAAAATCATAATTCATAACAATTAAATTTGATTTTTCTAACTGTTTTTATCATTTATGAGACTATCTTTGTAAATAATTTTATGTTTGATTTATCATAAATGGATAACAGAATATATTTATATACGGATGGGGCTTCAAGCGGCAACCCGGGACCGGGCGGATACGGTGTAGTGCTGAAATGCGGAAATCTTCGTAAGGAGATGTCAGGAGGCTTTGCAAAGACTACGAACAATCGAATGGAGTTGCTTGCTGTGATAAAGGGATTGGAAGCTATAAAGTGGCAGAGGGCGGAAGTGGAAGTATTCAGTGATTCGTCTTACGTGGTAAAGGCTATAAATGAAGGATGGCTGAAGAATTGGGATAAAAAAGGGTTCGTAAAGGTTAAAAATCCTGATCTGTGGCAAAGATTGTTACCGCTGCTAAAAGCGCACAATGTGAGTTTTAATTGGATTAAGGGACATTCCGGACATCCCGAAAATGAGAGATGCGATGCTTTGGCGGTAGCAGCAGGCGCCGGAGCGGTAGCGGCAGGCGCCGTTTTGCCGGATGACCCCGGCTTTTTCACCTTTATTTAAAAACCGATGTTTTTTTGCCGAGCGGAAGCGAGTGTGTTAAACAGGGATTGGTCAGCGGCTCGTGTCCGCTGCCAATCTTCTTCTTGGAATTTCAGCAGGCGCGAAAAGCGGCTGCGGCTTTTCCCTGAGCAGACCGAGGGAGGGCAGGAAGCTGCCGTCCGAAAGGGATGCGAACGGGGATATTAAGAAAATTGTTATATTTGTATTGGACTAAAAAGATTTTTTATGCAAGATATAAGACCGATTGTAGGAATTACGCAGGGAGATAGCAATGGAATTGGCTATGAGGTGATTATAAAGGCGTTGGCTGATGCTCGTATTTTGGATGGTTTTACGCCTGTGATTTATGGTTCGTCTAAAATTTTCGGGCGTTATCGTAATCTGATACACAATATCGAGCAGGCGGATACGAATGTGATTTCTTCTGCGAAGGATGCGAAACCGGGTATGATAAATATTCTGAATTGCATAGGCGATACGGATGTTGTGGAGCCGGGGCAATCCACTCCTGAGGCTGCTAAAGCTGCAATAAAGGCGTTGGAGTGCGCAGTAGAGGATATTAAAAACGGGCTTATAGATGTGTTGGTGACGGCTCCGATCAATAAGCGTGCGATGACGAAAGAGGGATTTAAGTTTACAGGGCATACGGAGTATCTGGAGGATGTTTTCAGGGTCGAGGATGCAGTTATGATAATGGTTAGCAGCACGTTGAAAATAGCAGTAGTGACAGGGCATATTCCTCTGAAAGATGTGGAGAAAAATCTTACAAGTGAAAAAATATTGGATAAGCTTCGCGTGATGTCGGATTCGTTGAAAAGGGATTTTTGTGTGGATGATCCTAAAATCGCTGTGTTGGGCTTGAATCCGCATTGCGGAGATGGAGGTTTGTTGGGTGATGAGGAACAAGAAATCATCTTACCTGCCGTAGAAGAGGCTTATAATCAAGGCATTAATGCTTTTGGTCCGTATTCTCCGGATGGCTTTTTCGGGCTTGGAAATTATCATAAATTCGATGCGGTACTCGCTATGTATCACGATCAGGGGTTGGCTCCTTTCAAGGCTTTGGCATTCGAAGATGGAGTGAATTATACTGCCGGATTACCTATAATAAGGACGTCTCCAGATCACGGGACGGCTTATGAGATGGCCGGCAAGGATGAGGCTAATCCACGTTCTATGATTAGCGCTATTTATACTGCTATCGATATTTTCAAAAACAGGAATGCTTACGATGAACTTTTAGCAGGAAGAATGCAGGAATTTCATCCTGAAGAAAATAAGAGATATGGAAATCACTCTCGTGATGGACAAATAGCTTAAAAAATGAGCAGCAACGGATTAGCTACTGAAATACAATATCTTCCGGGGATAGGTCCTAAGCGCGCCCAGTTGATAAAATTGGAATTAGGTCTCGATACAGTCGGAGACCTTCTTCATTTTTATCCTTATAGATATGCAGACAGGGGGGTAATTCATAAAATTGCCGATTTAGAGCCGACACAGGCACAGGTTCAGATTTTAGCCAAAGTGACAAGAGTTACGCTATTCGGCAGCGGAAACCGCTTTATTTATCAAAAAGAGTTGGGAGGTCCGCCTGCAGAAGAGTTTAAGAGATTTAACGCGGCAAAAAGGCTTAGCGTAATGGTATCAGATGGGAGCGGAGAGATCGAATTAGTCTTTTTCAGAGGGATTAAATATACGTTTCAGAGGCTTCAATTAGGTGCAATATTTTTGTTTTTCGGAAAACCTGCAGCTTTTAATTGGCGTATAAGTATTACACATCCGGAAATAGATAATCCTCCTGTAATGGAGGGTGCTGCTAAAACAGCTTTAAGTCATACCGGAACTTTGACAGGTATTTATACATCTACTGAAAGACTTAAGAGTTGCGGAGTTACGGGAAAATTGATGAATAAAGCAATAGCTGCCGCCTTAAATCTGGCACTACCTGAAATAGAAGAGAATCTTCCCGAATATATTTTGAAAGATAATAATTTGGTTTTGAAACGTTATGCCGTTAGAAATATTCACTTCCCTATCGATACCGCAGCTTTGGAGAAGGCGTCTTACAGACTTAAATTCGAGGAATTGTTTTTCTTGCAGCTGTCTCTTCTGAAACAGAAATTTATCCGAAGGCATAATGAGAAAGGTATTTTGATGCCGCGTGTCGGAGAAGCTTTCAATCAATGTTACACAAGTCTTCCTTATGAGCTTACGAATGCCCAAAAAAGGGTAATTAAGGAAATACGTGCTGATATGATGAGCGGAAGCCAGATGAATAGGTTGCTGCAGGGAGATGTTGGCTCCGGTAAGACAATGGTGGCGATTTTAACGGCTTTGATAGCGGTAGGAAACGGCTATCAGGCTTGTATTATGGCTCCCACGGAGGTGCTTGCACGTCAGCATTTCAGCAATATTAATAAGTATCTGGCTAATACGAATGTGCGTTGCGCTGCTTTAACGGGTAGTTCCGGCAGGGCTGAAAGGAGACAGATAAGTGAAGGTTTGGAGGATGGTTCTATAAATATAATAATAGGTACCCACGCTTTAATCGAGGATAATGTGCAATTTAAGAATTTGGGGCTTGCCATAATAGATGAACAGCACAGATTCGGTGTGGGACAGCGTTCCAAATTATGGGATAAGGCAACGGGAATTGCTCCTCATATACTTGTGATGACTGCTACGCCTATCCCCCGTACTCTCGCGATGACTTTATATGGAGATTTGGATGTTTCTGTAATTGATGAGCTACCGCCGGGTAGAAAACCTATAACTACAATGCAAATCGGTGAGAGTAAACGCAGGGCGTTGTACAAGTTTATGAAGGATGAGATTAAAGCAGGCAGGCAGATATTCATAGTTTATCCTTTGATTTTTGAAAATGATAAACTTGATTATCAAAATATCGAGCGTGGCTATGAGGATATAGTGAAGGATTTCCCTATTCCTGATTATAAGATAGCAATTATGCACGGGAAGCAGACGAATGATGAAAAAGTGTTCAATATGAAGGCTTTTTCTGCGGGCAGGGCTAATATTTTGGTGTCTACTACGGTTATTGAGGTGGGTGTAGATGTGCCGAATGCTTCTGTGATGGTGATTATGAATGCAGAGAGATTCGGTTTGTCGCAGTTGCACCAGTTGAGAGGACGTGTGGGGCGTGGTTCGGACAAATCTTATTGTATTTTGATGAGAGGAAATAAAATATCTGCGGAGTCGCAGCAGCGTTTGGATTTGATGTGTACGACGGAGAATGGATTTGAACTGGCAGAGCAGGATATGAAGATGAGAGGTCCGGGCGATTTGGAGGGTACGCAGCAGTCCGGTATGCCTATTGACCTGAAAATCGCTTCTCTTTCAGGAGATGGTTCTCTGCTTATGAGAGCTAAGAATTATGCCGAAAAGATTTTGGAGGAGGACAGTTCGCTTTCTTTACCGAAAAATGCCTTGCTAGCCAAAGAGTTAACAAAGGACCGCTATAAAATTCAGGATTACAGCAAGATTTCGTAATTCTCTATGTTTGCTAAACATTTTCAAAATAGCAATTTGAATTTTAGCATTTCGGGAGGAAAAATTGGATTTTTTATTAAGATTCAATAATTTTATAATTTGATTTGAGATAAATTTTAATGGGTTATACAGTTAACAGTCTTATAAGCAAATACGTATGGCTAATCCGCACTATTACGAACTGCGGAAATAAAGGTATTTCCTTGGCAGAGTTGCAATGTAAATGGGAGAATACTTTCGACTGCTCTTATCCGCGTCGCACTTTTAACAATCACAGAGAGCAAATCGCCTCTATTTTCGGTATTGAAATCGAATGTAACAAAAGCACAAACCGATACTTCATACAAAATGCCGAAAACGCCATCGATCAAGATTCTTCAGTAGGCTGGCTTGTCAACACTTTTACTGTCAACAACTTATTGACTCTCGGCAAAGAGCGTTTAAGCGGACGGGTAAGCGTAGAAGACATTCCTTCTGGGCAAAAATACTTGACACAGATAATGCACTCGATGTTAGAGAACAAGGTACTGCTCATCGATTACAAAAAATACACGGATACGGACATGGAAACGCTGCATATCCATCCATATGCAGTAAAAGAGCATAGTAAAAGATGGTATTTGATAGGATATTGCAGGGAGCGTGGAGAAATAAGGGTGTACGGATTAGATAGAATCTTGTCAATGAATGAGTCTGAAGAGGTATTCAATCTACCTGAAGGCTTTGATGTGGACGAACTGTTTTCTGACAGTTTCGGTATTTATCTACACGGCAATCAAAAACCGGTAGTAATCAAATTCAAGACCGACGAAAAAGATGCTATGTACCTCCGAGATCTTCCTATACATGCTTCGCAAGTGGAAATTGCAAAAGATTCAGACGGGGTAACGTTCCGCATTAAAGTGATTCCGAATGTCAATCTGATAATGGAATTTTGCAAGCTGGGCAGGCGTGTACGCATTTTGGAGCCGCAAGAAATAGCCGATGCTGTCCATGAGGAGCATAAATCGGCATCAAAACTGTACGAATGAAAAGAATATTGACTTGTATATCGCTTTTGCTATTTTGCATGGTTTCCGGTGCACAGACCGTGAAGTTGCAATGCGATGGTACGGAGGTTGTTACGACAACGGAGGATATAAAGAAGGCTGCTAGGATTATCCGCCTTGTGGCGAAAATAGAGAGAAATCGGAATGAGAAGGTGAATTATGCGGGGAGGCTCCTGGTAGGAGCAAAGTACGAGGCAGGGACGCTTTCCCAAAGCGTCAAAGGCGAAGAATTTCGCCTTTTCCTCGACAAAACGGATTGCATCCTTTTTGTCGAGGCCTGCCTCGCCCTCGCCTCAACCACCGCTGCCCTCACCGCCAGCGACACCGACCTCTTCCTCCAATTCGCCCGAAACATCAAACAACTACGCTACCGAACTCAAACCCCGCAACACTACTCCGACAGAATCCATTACACCACCGAATGGATCGGAAACGCACAAAAAAAAGGCTACGTTAAAGACATAACCCTGCAAGCAGGAGGACAAATCAACAACCGGCAAATCTACTACATGTCCGAAAACTACACAAAATACCCTGCACTCAAAAACGACAAAACCGAACTCAAAAAAATAAAACAAATAGAACAACAACTAAACAAAATCCCCCACACCTACATACCCAAAAACAAAATAGACCAAAACAAAATCCAAAACGGAGACATCATCTGCTTCTGCTCCTCCATCCCCGGCTTAGATATCTCACACGTAGCCATAGCCCACAAACACTACGGCATCACCGGCTTTATCCACGCCTCCTCCGATGCCGGCAAAGTCATCATAGACCCAAGAAGCATCACACAATACATCTCAAACAAAAAAAACATAATCGGCATTAAAATAATCAGAATACAATGAAAACACTATCAAAAACTCTGTTATCCATCATTGCAATACTCAGCATTATGAACTGTTCAAAAAACACAGAAGAACAAAACTTCATCGGTCCGGCTCAAATCCAAATACAAAACGGAACCATGACACCCGAGACCCTGCTCTCATTCGGCAAAATCTCAGATCCGCAGCTATCGCCTGACGGACAAACCATCCTGTACGGAGTAACTTACACCTCGATCAAAGACAACCGCTCCTGCCGAAACCTCTGTATCACAGACCTCAAAACATCACAAAAAACCTTTCTCACCAAAGACGCCGCAAGCATCTCCAACGCCAGATGGTCCGCAGACGGAAAACACATCTACTTCATCCAAAAAGGGCAAATATTCAAAGCCTCCTACTCAAACGGCGCTCTCGGAAAACGCACAGCCATCACCGACATCAAAAACGGAATAAACGAATTTTCGCTATCGCCCGATAACACAAAAATCATCTATACCGGCACCGTAAAAGGCAACGTAAGCACCCCTGCCGACACAGACCCTACCTTAGACAAAGCAAAAGCATACGTCACCGAAGACCTTATGTACAGACACTGGGACCACTGGACCACAGAAATCCCGCAAACCTATATCTCCCAACTAAGCTCCGAAATCATCACCGAAAACAACTCATACAACCTACTCGGAGAAGACGCAGGCAAATACGAACTCCCGTTAGAACCATTCGGAGACTTGGCGCAAGCAGTATGGAGCAAAGACAGCCGCTACATAGCCTACTCCTGCAAAAAACTAACAGGCAAACAATACGCATTCTCCACCAATACAGAGATTTACATCTATAATATAGCAACAAAACAATGCGAAGTCATCCCAATGAAAGGAGGTTACGACAACGATCCCGTTTGGAGCAACGACAGTAAAAAAATCATCTGGACAAGTATGCGCAGAGACGGCTACGAAGCAGACAAAATACGCCTGATGACTGCCAATATCAACAATGGCAAAGTAGAAACATCATCCATCCGCTCCCTCACAGACAAATTCAAATACAATGCAGTAGAGCCTGCTTGGAGTAAAGACGACAAATATGTCTATTTCAGCGCATTAGCCGAAGGCATACAAGCCATATTCAGAATTGACATAGCCACTGACGAAATCACACGCATCACCTCGGAAAAACATCTATACGACTTCCATTCAGCATTCGGCATAACACACACAGGCGAAAAAACCTCACTCCTTGCCACATACTGCAGCATGAATTTCCCATACGAAATCGTCAAAATCGACTATGACGAAAACACCAAAGAATCCGTTCTGACACAAATCACCCACGAAAACGAACACATAATCAGCCAATTAGACGAAATCACTACGGAAGCGCGATACGTCAAAACAATAGACGGGAAACAAATGCTCACTTGGGTACTGTATCCCCCTAAATTTGACAAAACCAAAACCTACCCTGCAATAGAAATCCTGCTTGGAGGGCCTCAAGGCACACTCAGCCAATCATGGTCCTACAGATGGAACTACCGCCTTATGGCATCACAAGGCTATGTCGTCGTCCTGCCCAACAGAAGAGGCACAACCGCATTCGGACAAGAGTGGACCGAACAAATCTCCGGCGACTACTCCGGTCTGAACATGCAAGACTACCTGTCAGCAGCCAAAATGATTAAATCCGAGCCATATATCGGCAAATTAGCTGCTTGCGGAGCAAGTTACGGAGGCTACTCAGTCTACTACTTGGCAGGCATCCACAACAACATCTACGACTGCTTCATCGCTCACGCCGGCATCTTCGATGAAAAATATATGTACTACGAAACCGAAGAAATGTGGTTCCCCAATTGGGACAACGGAGGCTTAGAAGAATACAGTTACCGTGAAGGCAAGACAGGACCTGCAAAAAACGGGATCACCTTCGGCGGCATCAAACAAGGCGGATCACCTTGGAGCAACAAACCCAAAGCGCAAACACACTACGCAAAATCACCCGATAAAAATATAACCAAATGGAACACACCTATCCTGTGCATTCACGGCTGCATGGACTTCCGAATCCCCTACGACCAAGGAATGGCAGCATTCAACGCCGCTCAAATGATGGGAGTACCGTCCAAACTAATAATCTTCCCCGAAGAAAATCACTGGATCCTCAAACCCCAAAACTCCCTATTCTGGCACAGAGAATACTTCGACTGGCTCCAAAGATGGTGCAAATAAACTCCCCCGTTCGCATCCCTTTCGGACGGCAGTAGCCTGCCCTCCCTCGGGCTGCTCAGGGAAAAGCCGCAGCCGCTGCTCGCGACTGCTGAAATCTCAAGAAGAAGATAGGCAGCGGACACCAGCCGCTGCCTATCCTGTCCACTAACGTGAGGGGATACATCTTAGCACCCCTCACGTGTTCTTCCTCGCTCTCGCTCGTCAACCTAGCGGACTTGGAAGCATCCACTTCAAATCTCCCAATCGTCAGTCGGGTATCTTCACCATCCCTACACACTTATTATTATTTTCCCACGCCTAAATTACGAAACAATATAACTATAAATACCCACTGAAACGTAAAATATACGTTTTAATAGATAAAAAACGTATAAATTTTCTTTTTATTTCTCTTGTGCAGGACGAACCGTAAACCCGTAACTACGGCCCGCGTCGTCCAGCGGGCCGATGCCGTCCGAGTGGAAGCCTAAGCAGCGACCGCCGCTCCTATTGTCAGGACCGGCAACCCAACAGTAGCCGTTCGTCGACACGTCGTACAACGAACCGGTATCGTAGTAGCGATAACCCCAGGCCGGGAAGAAAACTGTGCTACCTTTTTTGTTCTTTTTCGTATAGAAATACCAGCCTTTGTTAAAATCACCGTTAACATTATATTCAGCAGGATTTCTTGTATAACTACCTGTAGTGGTAAACCCGGTGAAAGCATTGGATGCCGGAAGAGAATATCCTACGGGACTGGGGTCATACACACTCTTGATCACCACCTCATCATTTCCATCAGTCCTAGCATTATCCGTACTCCACAGGTTATAGTACTTACCATCCATCTCCCACTTGATATTGAACTTATGAGGGTTACGGATATACTCCTTAATGTCAGTAGTATTAAGCGGTTCTCCGTGGTCTTGATATGCAAACTGATAACGGTCGTCCGTAGTATAGCAACTCTTATCCGTATCACCGATGCCATTACCCGGCAGCATAGGGTCCTTACGGCCCCACTGGTAGAATGTGCAGTTGCCACCCTTTCTATCTCCTTCAGAATGTCCTTTTTGATTTAATACCAATTCAACAATCTTATTACTATCTCTCTGTTTTATTTTTACTTTTATCTCTCTTTGTGCGTAGTCTGTAGCAGTACCCAGTCCGCACCACCCAAGGTTTACAGGCAAGATGCTGTAGTTTATGTTATTATGGTTTGTAATCTCTACGGGTGTTAGGTCTTCTTCCGTCACCCAAATATGCCAACTCCATAGAATGGTATTGGAAGCATCCCTCACAGCAATGATTGCATTCCCATTGTGGATGGTCTCTTTCTTTACCTCAAAGCTTACATAGTTTGCATTATAAGAAATATTGCTTATCAAGTCCTTCGTATCTTGCCAAATAAGGCACGCGTTAGCAATGTTATCTATCTGCGGCTTAGTGATACCTTGCCCATAAGCGTTGATAAACGGCGACAGTATATTCGACTGCCCTTGCTTAGAGGAAGTGTACGCTGATTTGTTATCTGCCCCGTTCTTAATAGAGTTACCATACACCGTAGGGAACTGATATGTTCCGGGGTTATGGATAACATAGCAGTTAGCTGTACTCTGACCACCTGCCAATGTATTACCTTTTACATCCACCATTGACAAGTCTACGTTATTCTTTTTTTCTCTCGCTTTGAGAATGTCCGCACTGTTGTTCCCAATGGTCTTCTTCTGTGCCGTAAACTTGGCGGTGTAACTCTTTGCTGTTAAATCCCCGTTATTCTCCTGTGTCGTCAGAGTAATGAAGTCCGGTTTAGATGAACTCCATGTACTACCACCATCTGTTGAGAACTCCATACTCCAAGGCATAAACTCCTCTTTATTATCTATTTTTCTTATACTCTTCACAGTATAACTCACGTCTCCGCTGCCGTCATACTTTGCTTCTCCTGACACAGCTGCTTCCAACACGAAAGTAGTATCCTTTTTCGGTTCAGGTTGTGTCTTTTTACACGACCAAGCCATTGCCGCAACGACTGCCACAGACAATACAATTCTAAATAAATGTTTCATATACATATAATTAAAAATTTAACTTAATTTCTTTGAAGCACGAATGCAAAACAGCAATAGAAACTCTTTCCCAAGTCATTAATGACCGGGAATTCAGTATAACTGTATGAAATATTTTAATAAGAGAAAGACTGAGTTTAGACGTGAGGTCAGAGTAGATACTATAGAAGTATACCGTAAGCTTGGTACCCCCCCCCAATATATAATATATTGATTATCAGTCATTTTGATTATTCGATATATACTTTGTCACAAGGTAAAAGTTTGCAAATTTATAAAAATAGAAATATCTGACAAAATATAATACTGATTGGTATTCATTTTTCCGATTCATAATAAGCCGATTATCGAAGTATTCCTATTATATTTGCAGTGATTGAGGTTGATGAACCGATTTTGGGATAGTACCTCCGTGCAGATTCGAACTGCAACCGTCAGAACCGGAATCTGAAATCCTATCCATTAGACTACGGAGGCAAGTGCATCGTACAAAGGTAATAATTAATATTGAATTAATTAAAACAAATATATTTATGAAAAAATCATACGTTTTCCCGGGGCAAGGGGCGCAATTTCCGGGAATGGCAAAAGAGATGTACCGGAATAGCATATCTGCGAAAAAAATGTTTGACAGAGCTAACAGTATTCTCGAATACAATATCACGGAAATAATGTTTGAAGGATCTGCGGAAGATTTGAAAGCAACTAAAATAACCCAACCTGCAATATTCCTGCATTCTTATATTTTAGCCAAATGCTACAACAGATTTTACCCCGATATGGCAGCAGGGCACTCTTTAGGAGAATTTTCCGCACTCGCAGCAACAGAAGCGATAGACTTTGACGATGCTTTGCAACTTGTATATATAAGAGCAATGCAAATGCAGGCTTGCTGTGAAAAAGTGCCGGGTACAATGGCTGCAATAATAGGACTTCCTGACGAAAAGGTAGAAGAAATATGTTCGAATATAAAAGGAGTAGTACCTGCCAATTACAACTGTAATGGTCAAATTGTTCTTTCCGGAGAAAGAGAAGCAGTAGAGAAAGCCTGCGAAAAAGCCAAAGAAGCAGGAGCAAAAAGAGCTTTGCTTTTACCTGTTGGCGGTGCATTCCACTCACCTCTCATGGAGCCGGCAAGAATCGAATTAGGTAATGCTATCAGTAAAACCAATATCAAAAAGCCGATTTGCCCTATATATCAAAATGTGACGGCGCTTCCGACAATGGACCCTGAATTGATAAAAGAGAATCTTTTATTGCAACTCACTTCTCCTGTAAAATGGACACAAACAATAAATAATATGGTTAAAGACGGAGCAGAGTATTTTATGGAAATAGGTCCGGGAACAGTTTTACAAGGACTTATCAAAAAAACTGCACCGCAAGGAATAATAATAGAAGGATTACACACAATCTAAATTCTTTTTATCTTAAATTTTATGTAACTTTGTAAGATACAAAGGATCTTTATTTTTTAACAATATGGCTGAAGAAAAAAAATTTATTACTTGCGATGGTAATACTGCCGTTGCAAATATTGCTTACCTATTCAGTGAACATGCTGCCATATATCCTATCACGCCATCTTCTCCGATGGCTGAAAATATAGATGAGTGGGCAGCTCACGGCAAAAAAAACCTCTGGGGCGAAATCGTAAAAGTTACTGAAATGCAAAGCGAGGCAGGTGCATCAGGTACGGTACACGGCTCATTACAAGCAGGGGCATTAACTACTACTTATACAGCATCGCAAGGATTGCTTTTGATGATACCGAATATGTACAAAATTGCAGGAGAAATGCTTCCTGCTGTTTTCCACGTTTCAGCTCGTTCTTTAGCAACACATGCTTTGTCAATATTCGGAGATCACCAAGATGTAATGGCTTGCCGCCAGACAGGCTTTGCATTTTTGGCATCAGGCTCTGTTCAGGAAGCACAAGATCTTGCTGCTGTTGCACATCTTTCCGCCATTAAATCGAGCATTCCATTCTTACATTTCTTTGACGGATTCCGTACTTCACACGAAATTCAGAAAATAGAAACTTTGGATGAAGAAGCATTAAAGAAGATGGTCAGCGTGAAATCTCTTGAGAAATTCAGGTCTCGCGCTCTTAATCCTGATGCTCCCGTCACAAGAGGAACAGCTCAAAACGGAGATGTTTACTTCCAGGCAATGGAATCAAGAAACAAATACTATGATGCAATTCCTGATATTGTGGCTCGCTATATGGGAGAAATCAGCGAACTTACAGGCAGAGAATACCGTCCGTTTACATATTACGGAGCAGAAGATGCGGAAAACATCATAGTCGCAATGGGTTCGGTAACGGAAACAATCAAAGAAACAATTGATTACCTTACCAAACACGGAAGAAAATACGGACTTGTAACAGTTCATCTTTACAGACCTTTTTCAGAAAAGTATTTCCTGAAAGCCCTTCCTAAAAACGTTAAGAAAATAGCTGTTTTGGATAGGACAAAAGAGCCCGGAGCTATCGGAGAACCATTATTCTTGGATGTAAAAGCTTTGTTCCAAGGCAAAAACAATGCTCCGGTAATAGTAGGAGGTCGCTACGGTTTATCATCAAAGGATACCACACCTGCACAGATTATAGCTGTTTATGATAACTTGGAGCAGAAAGAACCTAAATCGGATTTCACTATCGGAATAGTAGACGATGTGACATTCAAATCTCTTCCTATCAAGAGTGAAGTTTCTATTGTAAAAGCAGGAACCGCCGAATGTAAATTTTACGGACTTGGCTCTGACGGTACTGTAGGAGCAAATAAGAATACTATTAAAATCATTGGCAGTCATACCTCTAAATATTGTCAGGCTTATTTTGATTATGATTCTAAAAAATCAGGAGGATACACCTGCTCACATTTGAGATTCGGTGACTCCCCTATCAAAGCGCCTTATTTGGTATCTACACCTGATTTTGTAGCATGTCACGTTCCTTCATATTTACAAAAATATGATGTACTGAAAGGAATTAAAGAAAAAGGCACTCTTCTTTTGAACAGCCTCTGGGATGAAGAAGAAACACTTAAACGCATTCCTGAAAACGTAAAAGCGGTAATAGGCAGAAAACATATTAACCTATATATAATAAATGCTACGAAAATAGCATCTGAAATAGGTCTTGGAGGTCGCACAAATACTATTTTACAATCAGCATTTTTCAAAATCACGAATATAATTCCTTACGAAGATGCCGTAAAATATATGAAAGATGCCATCGTAAAAAGTTACGGTAAAAAAGGAGAGAATATAGTTAATATGAATTATGCTGCTGTAGATCGCGGAGGAGAATACATTAAAATACAGGTTCCTGATGAATGGTCACAGATAACGGCAAAATTCGAAGTACCGAACGGAAACAGACTTGCTCCCGAATTCGTACAGAATATTGCAAATACAGTAAACTCCCAATGCGGTGACACTCTTCCTGTAAGTTCATTTGTAGATTATTCGGACGGCACTATGCCGGCAGGAACGACTGCTTTTGAGAAACGAGGAGTTGCAGTAATGGTACCTTCTTGGGATGCAGACAAATGTATCCAATGTAACAACTGTGCATTTGTTTGTCCTCACGCAGTGATTCGTCCTTTCTTGCTTACGGAAGAAGAAGCGGAAAAAGCTCCTAAGGGACTAAAACTCACGCAGGGTAAAGCCGTATTGAAGGATTATAAATTTGCTATTTCCGTATCCGTTTTGGATTGTACAGGGTGCGGAAACTGTGCGGATGTTTGTCCTGCAAAAGAGAAAGCGCTCATAATGGTTTCAGCTCAAGAGCAACAGCAAGAACAGACTAATTTCGATTACTTGAATAGCAAAGTAGGATATAAAGATACTGTAGTAAATAAAACAGCAAATCTAAAAAATGCTCAATTTGCACAGCCTTTGTTTGAATTTTCCGGAGCTTGCGCAGGTTGCGGCGAGACACCTTATATAAAGAATATTACTCAACTATTCGGGGATCGAATGATGATAGCAAATGCTACAGGCTGTTCTTCCATTTATGGAGCATCTTTCCCTGCATCTCCTTATTGTACGGATGCTAAGGGACACGGTCCTGCTTGGCAAAACTCCCTATTCGAAGATAATGCAGAATTCGGACTTGGTATGAAATTAGGTTCAGACAGAGCAAGAGAGACTGTTGCAAATTATATGGAAAAAGGTCTTTTATGCGAATGTTGTACAGAAGAAATGAAAGTTTTGTTCCGTCAATGGTTGGATAACAGAAACGATTATGCAAATACTCGGGAAGTAGCAGATAAGTTGATACCGCTTATTGAAAAATGCGGATGCGAATGTTGTACAAAACTTACCGAGTACAAACATTTCATTCCTTCTCGTTCTCAATGGATATTCGGAGGTGATGGCTGGGCATATGATATAGGTTACGGTGGCTTGGATCATGTCCTTGCTTCAGGTGAGAATATCAATGTGCTTGTACTTGATACGGAAGTGTACTCTAATACCGGCGGTCAATCTTCTAAATCTACTCCTGCAGGAGCGATAGCAAAATTTGCCGCTTCCGGTAAAAAAATTCGTAAAAAGGATTTGGGAATGATGGCTATGAGCTATGGATATGTGTATGTAGCGCAAGTTGCTATGGGATCTAATCCTGCTCAATATATGAATGCCATCAAAGAGGCTGAAGCTTATGATGGTCCTTCTTTGATTATCGCTTACTCACCTTGTATCAACCACGGATTGAAAGCGGGAATGGGATTAAGCCAAAGAGAAGAGAAGCTTGCTGTAGAATGCGGTTACTGGCATCTTTACCGTTATAATCCTTTATTGGAGAATGAGGGTAAAAATCCTTTCTCTCTTGATTCAAGAGAACCCGACTGGACAAAATTCCAAGATTTCTTGAAGAGCGAAGTAAGATTTTCTTCTCTTTACAAGTTGTTTCCTGATAGAGCTCAGGAGTTGCTTGAAAGGACGGAAGAATTTGCTAAGATACGCTTGGAGACCTACAAGAGGTTGGCAGGTAAATAAATTTGAATTTACGGCTGAAAGAGAAGATTCTTTCAGCCGTTTTTTTATTGCCTTATTTTTAATTCCGCTAATTTTACAAAAAATTCATTTTTTGTTTGTGTTATGATAATAACACTCAATTTAAGATGAGGCAGTGGGAATGGAATAATTTTTTCTTCTGCGCTTGCGGCTTGTAATGGTATGATTCCCAAGAGTTCCGATGAATTTTGTACCGTTTTCTTTATTAGTTCTACGGATTGGGAAAAAATAGATACTTTGGAGTACATTTCAGGAGAAAGCATTGTCCTATAAGGTTCCCATACGCATAACTTTATGTTCTCGGGTATATCGTATATAGTATTGATTTGCATATGCTTCTCTTCTGATGAAATCATACAAGCATATACAACACCGCAAAAACGCGCATTTTCAGGTAAAACGTAATTGCGATCGATGAGTTTAATTATGATTTCACTTTCTCCGTTGGAGTTATCTGAAATTTCAAAATTTGCGTTTGGATTTGAGCTGCGTATGTTCCCGATAATAGATGGGAGGATGTAAGAAGCGATAAAATCGTTGCAGGAGATAGTCAGAGGCACTTCCGAAGTCATCTTCCCGTTATCGCCGAACATAGATGCTGCGGCAGAATACCAATATAGTATCTTATGTGCATATTCTTTGAATGTTATTCCGGCATCGGTAAGCGTTGCTTCGCCTTTGGTACGTAAGAATAATGGCAAGCCCATATATTTTTCTAATTCGGCTATATTTTGACTTACTGCGGGTTGGCTTACACCTAATTTTGAGGCTGTTTTCGTAAAGCTATGTGTATCAGCTAATGTAAGAAATACTTTTAATCTGAAATCTTCAAACATTTGACAACTATTTTGACAAAGTTAGTATTATTTATTAAATTTGACTTGATATACACATTTAATATATCAAATAGATATGAATAAATTTTACAATTATCTTGTATCCGTATCGGCGCTACTCATAGCAAGTACGCTGTTCGGAAGTAACGTATCTGCACAAATGCAGACTTTACCTAATGACAAAGCAGTAAGAAAAGGTAGACTGGAAAATGGGCTGACTTATTATATCAGACATAATTCAAAACCTGAAAAAAGGGCGGAATTTTATCTTGCTACTAATGTTGGAGCAATTCAGGAGACACCTGACCAAGACGGATTAGCTCATTTCTTAGAGCACATGTGTTTCAACGGTACCAAAAATTTTCCTGAGAAAGGCATAATTGAATGGCTGCAAAGTATCGGAGCATCATTCGGAGGTAATATAAATGCATCTACAGGAGTTGAAGAAACTCAGTATATGCTTAATAATATTCCTTTGGTGAGAGAAACAGTAGTGGACACTTGTTTGCTTATTTTGCACGATTACTCTCACTTCGTTATCAATGATCCTGAGGAAATAGATAAAGAAAGAGGCGTAATCATAGAAGAACGTAGACAGCGCAGAAATGCATCTTGGAGAATGCATGAAAAGTCGCTTCCTTATTATTTCGGAGATACCAAATACGGGAAATGTACTCTTATCGGAAGTCAGGAAAATTTGGAGACTTTCAAACCTGAAAGCCTTTGGGATTTTTACAAAACGTGGTATCGTCCTGATTTACAAGCTGTTGTAGTTGTAGGAGATATTAATGTAGATACTGTAGAGGCTAAAATAAAAAATATTTTCAGCAGAATTCCGGCAACAGCTATGCCTAAACAAAAAGAGTTAATAAGAATTCCCGGTAATAAAGAACCTGTAATTGGAATTATTACCGATCCGGAAGCCATCAGGACACAAGTTTCCGTGCTTTGGAAAAGCGAAGCCGTGCCTGAAGAATACAATAATACTGCAGCCGGGATGATGCAAGATATTGTAAAAAATATTTTCCATTTAGTAATGGCTGAAAGGTTTAAGGATATAACATCAAGACCTGATGCACCCTACCTTAGTGCAAATATGGGAATATGGGGCTATTGCGAGACAATGGAGGCTGTAACAGGCAATATCACGGTAAAAGAGGGAAAAGTATTGGATTCTTTCGAAGCTTTCTTAAAAGAAATCGAAAAGATGAAAAGATACGGCTTTACTGAAAGTGAAATTGATAGGGCAAAAACAAATTTGCTATCTTCTTATGAAGCAGCTGTAAAAAAAGCAGAGACAAGAGAAAATTCCGAATTGGTGCCTGAATTATTAAATAATTTCTTTGACAATTATTCATATATGGAGCCTAATAAAGAGTTTACTTTAGTACAGGCGCTTTGCAGCCAGATTAATGCACAAATGTTCAAAGAGGTAACATCTGAATGCATACCTGACTCTAATATGGTAGTTATCATCACTGCTCCTGAAAAAGATAAGGATCTTCTTCCTACGGAATCTCAGATTCTTTCCGCAATAAACAATGCACGAACTGCTGAAATTAAGGCTAATAAAGAAGAAAATAAAGCTTCGGACCTGTTAGATACCAAATCCTTAAAAGGAGGAAAAGTAAAATCATCTTCACCTACTCTGTATGGAGCTACGGAATGGACTTTATCCAACGGATTGAAAGTAATCCTCTATCCATCAGATAAGGAAAAAGATAAAATCACTTTTACACTTAATAAGAAAGGCGGTAAATCGTTGATTGAAACGGAGGATCTATGCAGTTTCGATTACAATATTTTCTCTCTTTTTATGATGAATTCCGGACTTTCCAAATTTCCTAATACAGATCTTAGTAAAATGCTTGCCGGGAAGAATTTAAGAGTAAATGTATTTCTAAATGAATTGCAACATGGTATCTCCGGTTCTTCAACAGTAAAAGATCTGGAAACGGCATTTCAAATCCTCTACCTTTCGTTTGTCGATCCTCGTTTTGACAAAAACGAATATGAAACCACAATACAGAGGCTTAGGAATGTGCTTCCGAATTTTGTACAAAGACCGGATTATAAATTTTCAGTAGCTTCTAACGAATTACTTTACGGAAATAATCCGAGAATGATAAGTATTAATGAAGATGTCCTTAATAAAGCTGATTTGGCTACTATCGAACGTATATACAGGCAACTTTTCAAAGATATAGCAGGAGCAAGAATCATCATTGCAGGTGATTTTACATCTGAAGCGATTAAACCGTTAGTAGAGAAATATTTAGGCTCACTTCCAAAAGGTAAAAAAGCAACGAACTGGATAGACAGGAATGTAGATATTTTACCGGGAAATCGTACAAAAGACTTTGCTGTAGATATGCAAACGCCTAAAACTACCGTTTATAAGGTCTATACATATCAGACTCCTTTCTCTCAGGAGAAGAAAGTCGCACTCAATGCTGCCAAATATATCCTGAATATGAGATTTGTAAAATCTTTGCGCGAAGATGAAGGAGGTACTTACGGAGCAAGTGTTTCTACTTCTCTAAACAGAATACCTAAACAAAGTGCTTTATTGAACATCTATTTTGATTGTAAACCATCATCGGCAGATAAGCTTATTAAATTGGCAAATGAAGGTCTGAATGACTTAGCTAAAAATGGTCCGACTGAGGAAGAGTTTGATATGGCATTCAAAAACTTAAAAAAGAATTTACCTGAACAGAGACTTGCAAACAGTTATTGGGCAGGCAGACTTGAAGAGTTTTACGAATATGGAGAGGATTGCGACAAAGCTTACGAAGAAGCTATAAACTCTTTGACACCTGAAAAACTAACAACTGCATTAAAAGAATTGCTTAACTCCGGAAATTGCTCGGAATTAATTATGAGACCGGGGACAACAGGCGAGAATGAATAAAAAAATCTTAAAATTTAAAAGTCCGGATGAAAAATCATCCGGACTTTTAAATTTTAACTATCCAAAGAGATTGCACCTATCGGACAAACTCCTGAACAAGCTCCGCATTCTATACAAGTATCAGAAGCGATACTATACACATCACCTGAAGAAATTGCGCTGACAGGACACTCATCAATACAAGTACCGCAAGCCACGCAATCCGTGTCTGAAATTTTGTAAGCCATATTATTCCTTTTAATTGTTGTTATATTTGCAAATATATTCTAAATATCACTAATTATCAAATGAAAAGAATTATAAGTATCCTATTCTGCACACTGGCCATACAATTAATCTTAAATAGCCAAAATAGTATCTCAAATACAGTCGAATTCGATAAATTAGTCTACGATTTCGGAGATGTGCTGATTACAGACGGTCCACTCACCTGCACCTTCACGGTTAAAAACATTTCGGAAAAACCCATCGCTATATACCAAGTAGCATCATCTTGCGGGTGCACAGGAGTCAAATGGACAAAAGAGCCTATCAGTCCCGGCAAAACAGGTAAAATAACGGCAACATATACAAATGACGAAGGTCCTTACCTCTTCGATAAAGCGCTTACCATATATATTTCATCTCTCAAACGTCCTGTAATCTTAAGACTGAAAGGGATTGCAAAAGAGAAGAAGCAAACAATACAAGAAATTTACAAATATCCTATCGGAGCATTAGGTTTCAGAGAGACTACAATAAAGGCAATGAATATGACTCAAGGCGAAGAAAGAAGTGCAGAAATATCTTTTGCCAACTTGAGCAAAAACGCTGTAAATATTACATTTATAACTAATAAAGGTATAAAAGCCATTGCTAAGCCCAATCCTATACCATCTCAAAGTACAGGAAAAATAATTTACACGATCACCACAGATAGAGAGCATTGGGGGAAAAATACATACAGTATTCATCCTGTTATTAACGGGAAACAGCAAAGCCAATCTATTGATTTTCAAACTTTTATTAAAGAAGATTTTTCAAATCTCAATGAAGAAAAAATCAAAAATTCAGCCAATCCCATCTTCAAATCAAGTACATTCTCTTTCGGAAAAATCCGCGCAGGAGAGTTGATAGAAGCAACATTTAAATATGAGAATGTCGGGAAAAGCGAACTTCAAATTTATAAAATAGACATTGACTATCAATCAGCTACAGCTAACGCCGAAACTTCCGTAAAACCGAAAGAGATAGGGATAATAAATGTAAAAGCAGATTCAGCAAAAATGCCTAAAGGAGAAGGGCTGATCATTGTCACACTAACGACAAACAGCCCTTTACGCCCTATAATTAATTTATTTATAGCAGGTTGGATTGAGTAAAATCAATACTCGAATTTAAAATCATCTACCCACAGAGTACTTCCTGCTCCTCCTGTCATATAGTCCCCGTAGAGACTTGAAGAACAAACGATTACCACATATTTAGGTTTACGTTTGGTATCCCTGTAAACAAGAGGTAAATCCAAATCTTTATAGTCTATAGTATCTTCATTAACAGTCATTCTATTGTAAGCTATAATTTTAGGATCATTATCAAAATCAACAAACTTCTTTTCAGAAGAAATTACGTGGAAAGGCTCATCCCAATCCGTAAGAAAAACGTGTATAACTCCTGTATCATTCTTTCCATTAAGAGACTTATGCTCTTCATCGAATTTTGTAATAGTCGCCGGGAGATATCTATATTTCCCAACCAATTTAATTGGTCTTGATTCAAAAGGAATTCCCCAAGACAACTCTGCGCCCGGTATTTGAAGTCTAACGAATTTACCGGTATAAATTGTTCCTGCTCCGAAAAAAGAACCTAATATTGCACTTTTAATACAAGCCGCCTTTCCTCCGTTTCTGTCCTCCGGTTTAGTTCCGCTATCTCCTAAAATAGCAGTTCCCTTATTGGCCGTATCCCAAATCAGTTTATCACCGGAAGCGCCATTTAAATAAGGATACCAAACCTTTCCCTCTGAATACCAATCATCAAAATTCATATTATACAATTGGGCAGCAGACTCTGTCTTAAAAGCAAAGTCATCAGTAGTTTCACTGCCGTTACTCAATCTCAATACATAACCGGAATTCTCATCCAAGAACTTAATATCAGCAGAAATGCCAAATCCATTAATAGAAAAATCCGTAGTCTCAATCCAATCACTATCAGAGGCTTTTTTATATTCAATTTTAAGTTTTTCCTTATTCTTACCATTAAATTGTGCCTTTAACAAAGCGTGGGAAGCATAGGCATTTACATATTCAACCCTAAGATTAACCTCTTTTTTAATGACCTTCAAATACCATTTTATTGTTTTATCTTTATATTTTACATCAAATTCCCTCTCAAGAACACAGTCCAATTCCATAGGAAAACGGCAAGGTATCTCAACTCTTTTATTCTCTGAATTAGTGCCTATCGTAGATATAACCGCAGAAGTTTTGGGTTCTAATTTTATTGATTTTATCCGTATCTTCCTTAAATCTTGATTTTCAGAGACATATATAAAAACACGTTTCTTCTCAATATCAAATTTAGCATCACCTATTTGATTATCACATTTGACATACCTATCAATATTTTGAACAGCAGATATAGTCCAATCGTAATTTTGATAAGTATTGATTATTATTTTTTTAGGTTTTGATAAATCAATAAATTCTTGTAATTCAGTATCAAAAGAAGCCCCATCCGATAATTGTACTTTTAATATTTTCAATTTCTTTATATCAGCAGTTTCTTCCAAATCAAATAAGACAGTACGATTAGCGGAATTTATCTTTACGTTTTTTTGACCTTCTACCGTAAATTCTACAATATTCCCAAGCACGCGAGGATAGTCCAAGTCATTTTTAATACATCCTCCACAAACAATTAAGCCTAAAAAAAAGAAAATATTACTGTATTTCATAACTCTTATTTTTTTTTAGAGATTTAGGTACTCTATGCCATTTATCCATAATATACATAGTAGTACCGAAACCTATTGAAAAAAGGTTAATATTAAAATTTGCACCGCTACTGAACATTTCGCTTCTGCCTACTTTATTATGAGATTGTACTATTTTCTGGAAGTTAATACCCATCACGCCTATTTGCACTTCAAAAGCCATAAAATTGGTAATGAACACGCAAACTCCCGGTACCAAACTTATACTTGCCTTATAAATATCTTGATAAACACCGTGTTTAAGCCCTTCCTCTATTTTATAATGTTTATTTTGAGAATAACCTCCTGTCAAACGCCCCTCCATAAACAAAGAGAAACGCTTGCTATGCTCAATTGGCATATAATTTCTAAATGTAATAGAAGATAAAAATGTCTGAGTATCAAATCCGCAATTGGATAAATTTAATTTAATGGCATCAGACAATTGAATATCAGCATTATCCAACGCAAACTTTGTCATTCCGTATTCAAATCTCAATCCTACAGAAGTATTGTCCGCAAAAAAATATCCGAATGCCGGAGCCGTACTCATAGTATTGAATTTACCTTTAATTCCTTGTAACAACGAAGAAATAACAGAAAAACCTGCATCATTAGCAGCATTTCCTATATTATAGGTATTATAAGAGAAAGTCACCCCGCACGAAATAGTTCCCTTTGGAATAAAAAGCGAATTAGGCGTTTCTATTCCCCTGTCAAAAGGGGTATAAACCTCCTTATCACGAGTTTTTCCGTTAATAGGAATGCAAAACATTCCCAATACAAATATGGACAAGAAATATTTTCTATTCATAATTGATTACTTATATGCTGTTTTTGATAGTTCTTCAGAAGTCAATTTATCAGGCTCATACTCTAAAGAGAACTCATCTAAAAGAAGCGTACTTCCTACACCGCCGGTAAAATAATCACCGTATCTACTTGCTGCTGCAACTATTACAATAAATGTAGGTTTTTTAGTCTTGTTCTTATACACCAATGGTAATGTAAACTCTTTATATGCAGCCATTTTCTCATTAGAGGTAAGAGAAGCCGAAGCGATTACATAATCTGCATCATCATTGACAAAGACATTTTCAGCGCTATTCACATGGAAAACCGCGGTCCAATCAGTCAAAAGAATTCTTATTTGACATTGATCTATCTGACCTTGCTTATCTGAATGAATACCTGATGCTTTATTAATAATTTCAGGATTATACTTGTAATAGCCTTTAAGAGCAAGCGGACGAGAAGAAAATTCATATCCCCAATCCAATTTTGCTCCTTTGTTACCTACCGTGCTTACAAACTTACCGATAAAAATATTTCCTGCAGCAAAAAATCCGGCGATAGAAGTACTCTGAAGTTTTGCAGCTTGCTTGCCTTCTCCCGTCACAGCCAAATCCGAAGTTTCAGGTGTGGTTGTGACAGTACCGACAAACGGCAAACTGCTGGTTCCCGGATTTGCGGAATCCCAAACCCTGTAAGAAGAGGATTCATTAGGATACCAGCAACTTCCTTCTTTATACCATTTATCAAAAGATAAATTGTGCAAGGTCTCAGCTTTCTCAGTAGTAAAATTTATAACCTTTGTATTTTCTTCTTTATCGGTAACAATCTTAAAAGCATAAGCAGTTTCAGACTCAAGACCTCGTAATTCCGCAGTTACCAAACGTTTAACATCATCATATTCCACCAAACCTGAATAATCTTTCCATTCACTATCAGTCGACTTTTTATATTGGAATTTCATACTCTCCGGTCTGGGATTAGTAAACCAAATTCCTTTCAATATAGCAAACTTAGCCCACGGAACGGCTCCTATTGCCTCTGCATCTACCGGAGAAAGTACATTGACATTAAATTTCCCCGTAGCAGTATTATTTTTCAAATCCATTGCCAAAAGGACAAATTTATAAGTCCCTATATTTAACTTAGAGAAGAATGCCGTCAAATCAAGCATGGCTGACTGTACTCCGAAAGCTATTGTTTCTACATTAATACCTTGCTGAGATAAAATAGATTTATTATAATCGTTAATATCAACAAGTTCAATATAATTAGGCAAGCCCATACTAAGCAAAGATTTATCAGAATGAGCTAAAACTAATGATTTCAACCCTTTAGGCGCATTTACCGTAATAATGCGACTTAAATTACTTCCCTTTGAAAATGATATTTCATTATTTAATTCAAAGTCAGCAGTAATCATCGGTTTATTCAAATGATTGAAATCCAAATCAAGAGGAAATACTTTTTCTGTATAGGAATCATTCAATCTTATTTTGAAAAACCCTGCACCTTCAGGTGTTTTTTCTGTTTGCAACTTGAATTTAAGATGGTAATGCTGTTTGGGTTTTACTTCTTTATATGATGCAGTTTCCGTTTTATATACAGAGCCATCTTTATTTATCATATACAAGGTCCAATTCAATTCTCCCGTAACAGCAAAATATGCCTTACCTTTCAATGTACCTTTTGATTTTTGAAAAATCAGAGGAGAACTTGTACCATTATCGACAGTAACGTAATAATCTGAAAAATAGTTATCCGTATCTTCTGCAAATTCAACTGTAACGAGAGTATTTGCGATAGAACAGGTAATTTCAGCCGTATTTTTTTGCTCCGGTTTCAAAATAACATCTGCACTACCTGAATAATAAGGTTTGTCCCAAGCTGCATTCTTGTTATCTGAAGAAACAACTTTTATAGAATATGCACCGGCAACAAGTTTAAGAGGTTTTTCAGATAACTCTTTTACATTTTCCACCTGCTTTGTTTCACCTGTTTCTTTATTTATGATAGTAGCAGAAAACACCTGCTCCTCTCCTGATTTTACTGAGATTTTTCTCAAATCGACAACCTCACTATCATCAGTAGTCTTAAAATTAACTTTCAAATAGGCAAATTTTTCTCTTTCCTTTACGCACCCGAAAAGAAAAAGTAAAATACCTGATAAAGTTAAAAAACTTATAAATCTCTTCATGCCTTAATTATTTTGGCGCAACGAAAACTAAAGATTTCGTATAGGTTTGCTCTTTCATATCTTCTACTTTAAGAGTAAAGATATGCTTTGACCCTTTTTCCGGATCAAGACTCAAAACGAGCGGTAAAAGATTAGAAAGAGAGAAATTAACTTGAGTCTGTTGATAGAGTTTATCTCCTGTCGGAAGCATATCACGCAAATTTTCAATAAGTGCGGCATTTCCTATCAAATCCATAACATAAGGTTTTCCCTCTTCATAAGTATAAGAATTATCACCTCCCATAGCGGCAACTGCTCCTGATAAAACCTTAGAATCTACAGATACAGTGAAATTTTTAATTTTCTCCGGCGCTTTAACAACCAAATCGACGCTCATCGGGTTAGCAATTTCCATCTCATTAAATTCAGGATTTGCCTCCCAAATCATAGACGGAGCAGTTGAAGGTTTCTCCTCTTCATTGTTCTTAGGTCTCCCTTCAACAGGGACTTCTGCCCAACCATCTATCTTAATATCAGTATTTTTCTCATTTAATGTCTTATCAAGAGTAATCTCGAAACCTCCGGCTTTTCCCATAATAGCAATCCCAAGGTTCAATGACCAATGATCCTTAGGCGCAACAGTACCGATTACACCTTCTTTAGTCTCAATAGGTTTAGAATCGATTGCTCTATAACCTGAAATCCTAAAATAAAGAGGAGCTGCTGTAAAATATCCCGGTTTCTTCTGATCTAGATCTTCTTTATGCCATATCAAAGTCTTTTCAGCCACATCATCTGCGTCCCAACTTGCTGCATTAGTAACTTGTATCTCATAATTCGAAAGTTCTTTTTTGAAATCCTCAGATAGGTTGAAAGATACTTTTACATTAGAAATAGAACACTGCAAAGTTACAGGAGTAACATTCCCAGCAACAATTGTAAAATCAGCAGAGCCTCTATAAGAAGGACCTGAAAAAGTCGCATCTTTTGCATCAGGAGAATATGCTGTAATTGTATATTTATCTTCAGGTAAAGTCAATACCTGTGGCATATCTCCGAATCTATCGAATTTCCTTTGCCAATTCTCAGACTTCGAAATTTCTATTACGAAATTATTAATATCGACTTCATTATTAACCTCTTCACCTGCTTTTGAAGTCAATTCATGTTTTTCAAAAGCCACATTTTTAGATAATTGCAACTGTAATTTTCCGGCTTGTTTGTCTTTTTTGCAAGATGCCAATAAACTTAATCCTGCAAAGGCGATATATAATACTCTTTTCATAATTCTAATCATATTTTAGAGAGACATTATCCAAATAAAGGATATTTCCTGCATGCACTGTATGTGCACCGCTCAATGTATGTATTGTAACTTTTCTAGAATTTTTGTTATCAGTAGCGGAAGATTTAAATTCTATAAATATTTTTTCCGGTAAAATATCATCAGCGACATAATTTAAAGGAATGACACATTCTTTCCAATCCCAAACAGATTCTATTACATTATTCAATGTACCGGATGCAACCTCTCTTTTATCATTCGTCTCCAACCTTATGCTTACACTGAACGGATCTTTAGAATAACAATCAAATTTGTACATAAACGAAAGAGCAGAAGGTTTACTTGAAAATGGATAACCGGTATAATTTCCGCTCCATTTACCTTCCCACTCCCCTTCTATGGTTTCAGCAGAAGTACCTAAGAATACTTTAGCAGTATTGGCATTTCCGTTTTTTACTTCGGAAGCATTATGAGAAATGGCAATAGAAGCCAATATAAGACTGCTTCCCGAATATGCCCCCGTTTTAGTCACCGAAACTGTAGGAAAAGACTTATAATCAGGATACCAAACGGTAGTGCATCTCTTAACTATAGATATAGGACTGTTTACCGCCCATACCTTGTTTACACCATCATGCAATTGCCACCATTTCACTTCAAATTTACCGGCACCTCCTACAAGAAATGCCGCTTTAGCATCTGTAATAAAGCTTAATTCGGAATATTGTTCAAAATCGCTATTCGGGACTTGTTCAGCAAGAGCTGTCTTAATTGTATATAATTCACTTACATTGTTTTCATCATCATTACAAATCAACCTCAATTTGTATTGAGTATTTTGTTGCAGACCTACAAGTTCACCAAAATTGAGAGTATTCCCGTTTACGGATTTAAAAGGAATTTCATTCCACTCAATCTCGTTCAAACTATACTGTAATTTAAGATTAGCTTTTGAAGAAATATGATCGGAATTAAGGATAGCGCCAGTTATCTTTTTTACTCTGGACGTTGTAATATCCTTGTTATCATAAGAAAGTTTCGACAAAACCGGCTTTCCTTCAAAAGTTAGGACAGCTCCTGCATTTCTCCCTAATGCATCCGACATAGAAACTGTAACGGTAGCGGAAGAATAGCCGCATTTTGATTTAAGACTTAATATATCAGCTATTGAAGACAAATCCAAACCTCCGAATCTTTTAATAACATCGCTACTATATATGATTTCTAATTCAGATAGTTTATTTTTCACATCTTCATCTTCGGACAGTACATCAATACCGGATTCTAATCCATTTATATAAGGAGACTCGATTTTTAAATTCAAGGTTTTCAGACCGGCATCAGCAGAAAAACCGATTATCTCATCTCCTGCAGTCTTACCTGTTCCTGCGATATATTCACATTTAAAATCATCTCCTGCTTTACCTCTGAATGAGAAATGAGGTTCGTCCTTTACAATTGCGCTATAAGGTATAGTTTGATCATATTCTTTCTGCTCCAAACTATTATCCAAAACAATTTTAAGATCCAGATCACCTTGTCTTTCATTAGTATTAAGATTAAAAGTAACAAAATCTTTTGGATCGTACTTTAAGGGTTGCGATTTAAAATAGACATAACCCTCTTTACTTCCGCTTTGCATTCCGGAACCATCCAATTTTGCATATACTTCTATATAAAGATTACCTCCGGGTATATATCCGCATCTTACCTCATTCTTGGAGAATTTAATACTTTTTGCAGGCAACGCTTCATGCCTTACAACAGCGTAATAATCAGAATAATACTTTGAGAATACAGAAGAAAATTTAACTGCAATTTTCACATTTCCGAGAGATGCAACCGCTTTTACTTCATCCGGTTTTCTACCGTTATCTATAAAGCTGTGTACTGTAAATTGTTCGTCTGCAAGAAAATAGGCTTTTGAAAAACCTACACCAAGGGAATCCCCGTATTGCGCTACAAGTCTGAATTTACCGGCATTAAGATTGATGGTATCCTCTTTTGCTATTTTATAAGGTTTATAATAAAGACGAATTCCATTCGAATTATAAATTTCTATATCGAAATCATCTATAGGAGGAAGTTCAGAATCTTCCAAATGTGCATTCGCTCGAGTTTCTTTTGTATTATTTTCGAAATCTCTTGTTAATGCAATTCTTACTAAGCCTGTATCAGAAGCCTTAACTTTATGTGATTTAATCGCTTCTTTTACACACGCTGTAACTGCTAATCCCACTATGAGAGCAACAGTAAATAACTGCGTCTTTTTCATATAAAAAATATGCGAAAGTACAAATATATAATTTTTTTTATTTACAACAATTTATATTTCTTGTACTGTCATTCACACGGAAAGTTGTTAAGTGCAAAAATCTTGCAAAAGTTTCTTTAATTGAATATTTTTGTCCCATTAAGAATACAAATAAAATGAAAATCAACAATTTAATTACCGTTACTATTGCTTCAACGCTATTACCATTATCTATGTACTCACAAGGAAAAGTAATCTCAATATCACAAGAATCCAATACTTCAGGAAAACTTCTTACAATGGAAGAGACTATACTTTCTAAAAATATTTTACCCGAAAAGAAAAGTGTAGGATGGGAGAAAAAAGAAGAAAAAATCAAAGTCTTCAGTAAAAACGGAAATATTTATTATAAAGACGACAAAGGTAAAACACAACTAATTGTTGAAAGGGAGAATAATCAAATCACTTACGGAGAGAGCGTAAGTAGAAATGAATTTGGAATAACTAACGGTCTTTTCATCTCAAATAGCGGAAAGAAACTCGCTTTTTATAGAAAAGACGAAACATTGGTAAGCGATTTTCCTCTATTGGATATTAATACGAGAACAGGCTCCCTCGTAAATATAAAATATCCTATGAACGGAATGCCTTCGGAAATGATTCAAGTAGGGATTTACAATTTCGAAAATAAAAATATCGTATATGTTAAAGCCGAGGATTTCGGTAAATATCAATATCTTACAAATATTTCTTGGGGTGCGGAAGATAAATATATATTTATACAGGTGCTGGATAGAGTACAAAAAAATATGCACCTTAATATGTATGATACCAATACAGGTTTGCTTGTAAAAACCATTCTTACAGAGCATAATGCCAGATTCGTAGAGCCGCAAGACCCTATATACTTTATTAAGAGCAGTGACAAATTCATATATAGGACTGATAACCGTGACGGTTTCAAGAACTTGTACATATGCGACTTGTACGGAAAGGTTGAACGACTCACCAAAGTAGATGCAGATGTGAATTACATAGGGAATGACGGTAAATACGTATATTATACTTCAGCTGAAATATCTCCTATAGAAAACCACCTTTTCAGGATAAAAATCAAGAATAAAAAACCTGAAAGACTTACGAAAGAAGAAGGCTGGCACAATATAAAAATGAATGAAGAATGCACTGAATTTTATGACACTTACAGCAGCCTAAACGTGCCGAAAGTGATAAACAAAAAAAAAGCCGATGGAAAAATAATAGAGAATATTCTCATAGCGCAAGATCCTCTTAGGGATTACGCGAAATGCGAAGTATCTTTGGGTACGGTAAAAAGCGCAGACGGAAAGTATGATAATTATTACAGGTTGTTCAAACCTCTGAATTTCGATCCGAATAAAAAATACCCTGTGATACTTTACGTGTACGGAGGCCCGCATTCGCAACTTGTTACAAATTCATGGTTGGGAAATATCAGAATGTGGGAAATGTATATGGCTCAAAGAGGTTATATCGTTTATGTTCAGGATAACAGAGGTACGCTAAATCGAGGTGCAGAATTTGAAAAAGCCATACATAAACAGTGCGGACAGGCGGAAATGGCAGATCAGATGATGGGAATAGAAATGCTTCTAAATATGCCATACGTAGATAAAGAGAGAATAGGTGTACACGGATGGAGCTATGGAGGATTTATGACCATATCTCTTATGACTTCGTACCCTGAAATATTCAAAGCAGGAGTAGCCGGAGGTCCTGTAATAGATTGGAAATGGTATGAGGTGATGTATGGGGAAAGATATATGGAAACGCCTGCAACAAATGCAGAGGGATTCGAGAAAACAAGTCTGCTAAATAAAGTAACAAAGCTGAAGGGCAAACTGCTTATATGTCAAGGAGCCATAGACAACACCGTGGTTTGGGAGCATAGTCTTAGTTTTGTAAACGAATGTATCAAAAACAATGTACAATTGGATTATTTCCCATATCCTTGCGCACAACACAACGTTTACGGCAAGGATCGTGTACATTTAATGAACAAGGTTTCGCTTTATTTCGAGAATAATCTTTAAAAGGAAAGTGATGCTAATGCGCATCACTTTTGTTCCTATAATTGTTTTAGCGCGTATGCGCTTTATGGTGGCTAAAATCCTTTTTAGCCGACCTAAATTATTTGTATTTCTCAGCCTGAAGATTTATGAGTTCTTTGTCTTCAAAATAATTGATTTTCATCGCATTTTTGACCTCTGACATAGTTGCAGAGGCTGTTTCGCGCGCTTTTTCGGAACCTTTTTTCAACATTTCATATACGGCAGGAATGTCCTTTTCAAACTCTTTTCTGCGCGCCCGAATCGGTGCAAACTCCTCATTCAGAACGCTTTCAAGGAATTTCTTACACTTCATATCTCCTAATCCGCCTTTTTGGTAATGCGCTTTCATCTCGTCCAAACAAGCGTAGTCCGGCAAATAAAGCCCGAAATGTTCATCGTGACAAAAGGCATCCAAGTACGTGAAGACCGCATTCCCTTCCAAGTGTCCCGGATCGGAAACATTCAAATGCTGCGGGTCGGTATACATTGACATCACTTTTTTGTGCATTTCTTCAGCCGTGTCCGCAAGATAAATGCAATTTCCCAGCGATTTCGACATCTTTGCCTTGCCATCGGTCCCCGGCAGACGTTGACAAGCCGCATTCGCAGGCAGTTGAATTTCAGGTTCCACAAGCGTTTCCCCGTAAATCGAATTAAACCTCCTGACAATCTCCACCGTCTGCTCAATCATCGGTTTCTGATCCTCGCCTGCCGGCACAGTAGTAGCCTTAAATGCAGCAATATCAGCCGCTTGCGAAATAGGATAATTGAAAAAGCCCACCGGAATGCTCGACTCAAACCCCCTCATCCCGATCTCCGTTTTCACGGTAGGATTTCTCTGCAAACGCGACACCGTCACCAAATTCATAAAATAAAACGCCAACTCGGTCAACTCCGGAATCATACTCTGCACAAAAATCGTGACCTTTTCAGGATCCAACCCCACCGAAAGATAATCCAACGCCACCTCAATAAGATTTTGCCTAACCTTCTCCGGATTCTCGAAATTATCCGTAAGAGCCTGAGCATCAGCGATAAATACAAACATTTTCATAAAATCCCCCTCCGCCTGCAACTCCACACGGCGACGCAAAGAACCCACATAATGCCCTATATGCAGCCTTCCCGTAGGCCTGTCGCCCGTTAAAATAATCCTATCCTTTCCCATTTCTCAATTTTAAAATCAATAAATACAAAATTAATAATTATTTATTTCATTTTCAATGAAAAAAAATCAGCCTGCGCTGATTAAAGATTTAAAAAGAAAAAAGCGGAAAGCCGCTTGAAAGTGGCTTTCCGCTTTACCTTTCTTTGACAAAACAAAAAAATTATTTTTGTTTTGATTTATATCTTTGATAGAATTTATCTACGCGACCTGCAGTATCGACAAGCTTAACTTTACCCGTATAAAAAGGATGAGAAGTATTGGAAATTTCCAACTTAACCACAGGGTACTCTGTACCATCAACCTCGATGGTTTCCTTTGTTGTTGCACAAGAACGAGTGATGAACACTTGCTCGTTCGACATATCCTTGAAAGCTACAAGACGGTAGTTTTCGGGATGAATTCCTTGTTTCATATACTTAAAATTTTAAAATTCTTAATATAAAGTCTGCAAAAATACAGATTATAATTCTAATTTGCAAGAAAATTTACTTCATTCTGTAAGGCATATCATCATAAAGAGAAAAACGTTTGGCTTTACGTATCCATTTCTGCTCCTCCACCTTCACATGCTCCTGCAAATCCCTAAACGAAATCTCCCCTTCTATATAAGACTTCATCACCGGATCGGCAAGCTTCAGATAAAATCCATCATAAATCTCAAACTGCGAATAACGCTCTGAGAAAAAACGCACTAACTGCAACGTATGCAACAACGAATGATACTCTACACCCGGTTCAAGCATAATCTGATAACCATAACAACGCTCCCCCTCATACTTCCCTATCGAAGGCGTGAATGTGCACGGTCTCATCATCACCCCTGACGGCATGGGAAGCGCATCCAACTGATTGCCTTTCAAAAAAGGTGCGCCGATGTACTCATAAGGACGCGATGTACCGATAGCCGGAGTGATACCGGTATTATTCCACAAACCACCTCCGCTATACATATAACAAGTAAACAGCCCTGAAATATCCGAAGAGGGAGCTATCGTCCAAGGCATTATTTTACGCGTCGAATCGGAAGCCAATGCGGAAATAATATGCAAAGGATAATTCGCACCGGTTTCAGAATAATACAAACTGCAAAGTTCTCCTATCGTAAGACCGTGACGATGAGCGATTTTAGGCACATAATGTTCCGAATCTCCCGATACCATAGAGCCCTCCACCACACGCCCTGCAGGATTTATATGATCCACAATATATAGAGCAGGAGGATTCTCTCTCTCCTTCATTATGGACATCAACTTGAACACATCCTTAGTATAATTGAAATACCTAACTCCGACATCCTGGATTTCCACAACCACAGCATCGATATTGTCCAACCGGTCCGGCTCCATATCAATATGATTGGTACCGGGAGTCAATTCCGCATCACGAGGCATAAAAAGCATTGCAAGATTTCCCCTTTCGCGAAAAATCTCGTACATATATCGTCCACGGGCAGTATCCCAACAATTCTGCGTACAGAAACACGCCACTCTGCCATCCAACAAAGCCTTATCGAGCTGATCCTCCAATGGAGTAGTCCTGAATGAAAACATTAACTCTTTATTAAATTATATGCCAATTCGATTATCCTGTTTCCCAATTCCTCCGCCTCCTTTTCCGTTTGCGCCTCCGAATAAATCCTGATAATCGGCTCCGTATTCGATTTACGCAAATGCACCCACTGACGCTTCTCCTCAAAACTTATTTTCACGCCATCAGTATCATTAATCTCCTCTGAAGCATAAATTCTCTTCATTTCAGACAAAATCTTATCTATCAAAACACTATCCGAAAGCTCAATCCTGCTTTTAGCAATATGATACTCAGGATAAGTCCTCTTAAGCTCCGAAACTTTCATTTTCTTATGAGCAAGATTAGAAAGGAACAACGCCACTCCCGCCATTGCATCTCTACCATAATGCAAAGCAGGATAAATCACACCTCCATTCCCCTCTCCGCCTATCAAAGCATTTTTCTCTCTCATAAGCGTCGTCACATTCACCTCACCGACAGCAGAAGCATAATATCTTCCTCCTCTTGCCTCCGTAATATCCCTTAAAGCCCGAGAAGAAGACAAATTAGAACACGTAACCTTATTCTTTTCCTCACTTATCTCCAAAACATAATCTGCAACGCTCACCAATGTGTACTCCTCCACAAAAGGCGTCCCATCCTCGCACACCAATGCAAGCCTGTCCACATCAGGATCCACCACTATACCAAGGTCCGCCCTCTCCGTTTTCACTCGCTCGCACAGCTCCTTGATATTCTCCGGCAACGGCTCAGGATTATGAGCGAAATCCCCTGTCAGCTCACAATTCAGTTTCACACACTCCACTCCCAATTTCGCAAGCAATTTCGGCATAATGATACCGCCCACAGAATTTACAGCATCCAAAACCACCTTAAATCCCACATTCCTTATCGCCTCCCTGTCCACTGCCTCCAAAGCCAAAATAGCATCAATATGCTCATCCGTAAAATCATGCTCTGTAATGCAACCAAGACTATCAACCCCCGAAAAATCAAACACAGCCTTCTCAGCGCACTCCAAAATATACTCTCCCTCCTCAGCGCTCAAAAACTCACCTCGTGCATTCAACAACTTAAGCGCATTCCACTGACGAGGATTATGCGAAGCAGTAATAATAATCCCCCCGTCCGCTTTAGAAAATATCACTCCCATTTCCGTTGTCGGTGTCGAAGCATATCCGCACTTAATCACATCCACTCCGCATGCAGACAACGTACCGCACACCAACTGCTCCACCATCCGCCCCGAAATCCTCGCATCCTTGCCCACAACCACCTTACAACGTCCCCCATGCGCTCTTTTAAGCCAATCGCAATACGCATAAGTAAATTTAACAACGTCCACAGGAGTAAGAGCCTCACCCGGATGCCCTCCGATTGTCCCCCTAATGCCCGAAATCGATTTTATCAAAGCCATTTTAATCACATTTTCTGCAAAAATATAAAAAACCCAACAAATTTCCTTGCACACAAAAGAAAAATATATATCTTTGCGAACTCAAACCAAACGCTGGGTTCGTATAACGGTTAGTACTCAAGATTCTCAATCTTGCAATAGGAGTTCGATTCTCCTACCCAGTACCCATCCAACCACCTCACAACCAACAATTTGTGAGGTTTTTTTATAGTCTAAAATACCCGGTCCCAATTTAACTCCCCCGTTCGCAGCCCTTTCGGACGGCAGTAGCCTGCCCTCCCTCGGTCTGCTCAGGGAAAAGCCGCAGCCGACTAACGCGCCTGCTGAAATTTCAAGAAGAAGATTGGCAGCGGACACAGCCGCTAACCAATCCCCTCCTCAAACTTCCTACGCTTCGCTCCGGAAGCAAAAAACGACACATAAAAACGTAAATATTCGACATAAGAAACGTACTTTTTACGTTTCTTTTCTTCTTTTTGTACATGAATGCGTAATTTACAGGTTTTGGTGTTTAAAAAACTTGGTGCGACAGCATCAGCGGCGCACCAAGCGATATGACCTTACGGAAGCGGAGGCTTCTCTACCTTTGAGTTTTAGCGCGTTAGCGCTTTCGGGCGACTAAAAAAGCATTTTTTAGTAAGCCTCATATATTAAAATTTGGAAGGAATAAAATAAAGTTTGTTAAATTTGCAGGAATTTTTTGGAAATAGGACAGCTTTTAATAGTGATAGAATATGTATAATTGTGGTAAAATAGCCATCATCGGGAGCGGTTCTTGGGCTACTGCAATCGCTAAAATCGTAGTGGAACACACTCATGAAATAGGTTGGCATATCAGGAGCAAAGAACGCATAGAGGAGTTCAAACATTTGGGGCATAATCCTGTATACTTGACATGTACATCTTTTAATATCAATGAGATAGATTTTTCGAACGATATAAATTACATAGTCGAAAATTATGATACGCTTATTTTTGTGACGCCTTCTCCGTATTTAAAAAGCAGTTTGCAGGAGTTGAGAATATCGTTGAGTGATAAATTCGTTGTTACGGCTATCAAAGGCATTGTTCCTGAGGAGAATATGATATGCTCTACCTATTTTCACGAGGTCTTAAATGTGCCGTATGATAATTTAGCTTGTATCGGAGGTCCGTCTCATGCAGAGGAGGTGGCATTGGAACGCTTGTCTTATCTTACGATCGGTTGTTCGGATAGTGATAAGGCGGAGGGGTTTGCTGCTTTGTTGGCAAATGATTTCATTAAGACGTCTACGTCAAGCGATATAATCGGTATTGAGTATGCAGCTGTGCTGAAAAATGTTTATGCAATTGCTTCCGGTATTTGTCACGGGCTTAAATATGGGGATAATTTCCAAGCTGTATTCATTTCAAATGCTATTCAGGAGATGGATAAGTTTTTGTCTTTTGTCAGCCCGATAGAAAGGCAAATCGGTGCAAGCGTGTATTTGGGAGATTTGTTGGTTACAGGATATAGTAATTTCAGTCGCAATCGCACGTTCGGGACGATGATTGGCAAGGGATATTCCGTGAAGAGTGCGCAAATCGAGATGGAGATGATAGCGGAGGGCTTTTTCGGTACGAAATGTATGCACGAAATCAACGAAACGCTAAATGTGGAAATGCCGATTTTGGATGCAGTCTACAACATTATATACAATAACGCTAATCCGAAAAAGGAAATTGCTTCGTTAGCGAATTTATTTAAATAGAAATTTATCTCCTGTATGCATGGAGTTAACGGAAAAAGACCGACTCGGAGAGCCGATCTTTTGGGAGAGGTGCCTAGCGGATTCGAACCGCTGTAGCAGGTTTTGCAGACCTGAGCCTAACCACTCGGCCAAAGCACCGTTGTTAAGAGATTACAAAAATAAGAATAATTATTTGAATGACAAAATATATATATCAAAACTACTCTACATAAAGTAACAAACCTTTTAGATACTCCCCTTCCGGGTGATAAATATTTACGGCATGATCAGCCGGTTGATTAAGCCTGTCTAAAATTCTCACGCTGCGCCCGCTTTGTGCCGCGCCCGAAAACACGGCAAGAGCAAAAGCCTCTTTATCAACTACTTGTGAACAACTAAATGTAAATATCAATCCACCATGAGCGACTTTGGAAATAGCCATTGCATTCAATCTTTGGTATGCCCTCAAAGCATTATTCAAAGCTCCTCTATGCTTGGCAAATGCAGGAGGATCTACAATCATCAAATCGTATTTATCCTCAGGCACATTCTTCAAGAAATCGATGGCATCCGTACAAATACTTGTATGCTTTCCTGTATCGAAGCCACCCAATGCCACATTTTTGTCTACCATATCCATTGCTCTTGAGGAACTGTCCACAGAATCCACATGAGAAGCTCCTGCTGCAAGAGCATATATTGAAAAGCCTCCCGTATAACAAAATAAATTAAGGACATTACGTCCTTTGGCATAATCCGCAACCAATTTACGATTATCGCGCTGGTCTAAAAAGAAGCCCGTTTTCTGCCCCTCCGTCCAGTTTACAAAAAACTTATTTCCATTCTCCTTTACAGTATAGTTCTCTTCATCAAAGGCATTGATTCTGTAAAGATAACCGTCCACCAAATCCAGACCTGCTTTAAAAGGAGCCGTACCTGAACTTTTGTCATACACCGCTTTTAATTTATCTCCATACAAGGAAACAAGAGCCTCGGTTATCAAATCACGCGCCATAAACATACCGGCGGAGTGCGCCTGCATAACACAAACACCGGCATAATAGTCTATTATCAGACCTGGAAGTCCGTCCCCCTCTCCATGTACAAGGCGATAACAATCCGTATGACCGGAAGAAGCCAATCCCACTGCAAGCCTTACTCTCAATGCTTTACCTAACATCGTTTTGTAAAAGTCAGCAGATATATCCTCCGTATCAAAACTCAAAACCCTTACAGCTATTGAACCTATTTGATAATGACCCGCAGCCAAAAAACTCCCGTCCGAACCATAAACAGAAACGACTTCACCTTCCCGGGGTTGACCTGCAATTTGAGATATTGCCCCTGAAAAGACCCAAGGATGAAAACGTCTCAAAGACTCCTCTCTTCCTCTTTTTAATATTATCTTTATCATTTCCTATTGATTTTCAATCTTGATTTTCGGTACCGGAGCCATTTGTTCCGGCGTTAACGGATTTTTCTCTGCCCCTGCCAATTTTATATACATCTCTCTGCAAACCCAGGCATCCGTAGCAGCATATTTGCATTGTTCGGGAGAAAGCGTAGAAGCCTCCCAATTTGAAAGCTGTTGCTCCTTGGAAATTCTGAACCCAAGAATAATGGCCGTCATCTTCTTAACGCTTTTATCTTTGATACCATATTCCCAGACTATTTTCTGCAAATCCACAAATGATTTAGGTTTGAAAGATTCATATTTTTGAAGCCCGCGCACATCATCATTGATAGCGGCGCCTATTTTTATAATAAATGGAGATGACAAAAGATTGCACAGCATTTTGTGCATGCCTATCTTCTTTATCCGAAATAAAAATGCCTTTTCAGCACCTGATAACTGCAATAAAGATACCCCATAATGAGGCTGACCGGGACTGAAACATGGTCTGGACTCAGTATCGAAACCAATATATTTCTGACGTTTAAGATAACGAATTGCCTTATCAAATTCAGGACCTATTTCATCAATTACATGTATCTCACCCGAAAAACCTATCAACTCTAAACTCTGTATTTCCTCTTTGTCAATACTTATTCTGTACATTACCGCTACGCATTAAAGGAGCCCGATAAATATCAGACAATACTGTTTTACAAATATCTTGCAAAATTAAGAAATAAATCCGAGAAGTCGCAGTATTTTCGGAATCAACATGGAAATCAAAAAATCTTCTTCCATAAAATGCGTACCGTCATAAAGTGCAAAAGAATCTCCGAAATATTTTCTATATGTGTGCAAACTAACTATTCCACTACGCCTGTAATGATCTTTTCGTCCGAAAAAAGCAAAGAAATAATCTTTACTTCCATTTTTCACGGAGTTACAAAGGGACAGATCTCTGCACTTCTTCCATTTAGACAGTTTCCCGAATGTAAAATCAATCTTTTGTCGATCTCCCGATTTAGGAGCATAAATCTTATTAAGTATTTTCCTGATACCCGGTACAAAACTGCAAAAAGACAAATAGTAAAAGAACAAAGGAGCATTTAATGACGGAGAAACTAAAATATGAGGTATCCCACATATGGATATAGCGTGGCAGGCCCCCAATGATTCGCCGATTATAAGAGAAGGTCTCAACTCTTCCACCCAATTTGCTATTTGATGCGCTGCCACTTCAGGATTAAAATCATAAGTACGAACTATAACATCAATACGCCACCGGGTTTTGCTCCTGAAATACTCATTAAGAATAGACGGAATACGACTATCCCCTCCTCCTCCCATACCGTGTATATATAATATTAATTTTTCTTTCTGCTTCATTCCTGTGATTTTATAATTGTAAATTTAGCATATTATTATTAGATTTGTATGTTTGCTTACTGATAAAAACAAAATAAAAATTATATAACAATTATGTATAGACACATTTCTGCAATATTTGCACTGTTCCTGCCTTTGGCAGCAGTATGGGCTCAAGGCGAAAAAAAAGCCAAAGCCCCCGAATACCAATTTACAACAATAAAAGAAGCGCCTATCACATCTATTAAAAATCAATATCGTTCAGGCACCTGTTGGGCATTTTCTACAATTTCATTTTTAGAATCGGAAGCAATAAGATTAAATAAAATCAAAGATACCACCAAATATCCCGATTTTTCTGAAATGTTCATAGTAAGTCACTCATATCAAGACAGAGCAGACAAATACGTTCGTATGGACGGACACTTAACTTTCGCTTCGGGAAGCGAGTGCGATGACGTATTGCATGTGATGAATGACTACGGATTAGTACCTCAAGAAGTACAAAACGGGCTTAACTACGGTACCGATAAGCCTGTACACGGAGAATTAGACGCCGCGGCTAAAGCATACGTAGAAGCAATAGTAAAAAATCCAAACAAAACTCTTTCTACCGCATGGAAACAAGGATTTAAAGGAATTATGGATGCGTATTTGGGAGAATGCCCCAAGCAATTCGAGTATAATGGCAAAAAATACACTCCTGCCTCATACAGAGATTCTTACAAACTAAAGAAAGATAACTATATCACTTTAACCTCTTTCAATCATAGACCTTTTTACAAACCTTTCGCATTGGAAGTTTGCGACAATTGGAGATGGGATTTAATGTACAACCTTCCGTTGGATGAGTTTATGGAAGTGCTTTATTATGCAATAGAAAACGGTTATACGGTAGCTTGGGGATCAGATGTAAGCGAATCGGGATTTACGAGAAACGGAATGGGAAGACTTCCTATGGACAAATCTATGGCAACTGCCGGTTCGGATCAGGAACGCTGGATAGGTAAAAGCACGGAAAATCAAGAATTTCCGGAAGATTATGAAGAACAAACAGTAACTCAAGAATCAAGACAAATCGGTTACGATAACAAAAAGACTACCGATGATCACGGAATGCACATATTCGGACTTGCAAAAGACCAATACGGTAAAAATTACTTTATGGTAAAAAACTCTTGGGGAAAAACAGGAAAATATAAAGGAATATGGTATGTATCAGATGCTTTCGTAAGAGCTAAAACAATGGATTTCATGGTACATAAAGATGCTGTTCCTTCTGCAATCAAAAAGAAGTTAGGTATAAAATGAATATAACTAAACACATTCCTAATACAATCACCTCTATGAATCTGCTTTGCGGAGTTTTAGGGGTGATTCTTACTATGAAGGGAAACCTGAACGGAGCATTCATTTTAATGATTGCGGCAGCAGGTTTCGACTTTTTTGACGGTTTAGCGGCAAGGCTGTTAAATGCAAAATCGTTAATTGGAAAAGAATTGGATTCACTATCCGATTTAATAAGTTTCGGAGTACTGCCTTCATTAATGCTATATAAAACAATGGCAATAATGCATGGCGAGGACCTGCTGACTTATATTCCGCTAATTCTTGTAATATTTTCTGCATTAAGACTTGCGAAATTCAACATAGACGACCGCCAATACGAGAACTTTCTAGGTCTTGCAACTCCTTCTTCAGCAATGATTTGCGGATCTCTTTCAGCAATTATAGACAGCAATACCTGCACACAATTGTCCTATATAGTAGGTAAACCGTATTTTATACCTGTGCTTGCTGTAATTCTTTCCGGACTGCTCATCAGTAATATTCCGATGTTCTCACTGAAATTATCTAAACAAAGACTTGCAAATAAAACATTAAGAATCAAACTGACAGGTTTTATAACCACTTCCCTCATCATAGCACTCGCAATAATAGTTACAGGCTTGGATTGGAAATTCATTATCCTGTCAATTTTCACAATTTACATTATTGAGAACATAACGTTCGCACTATTTGCTAAAAGATAAAAAAACGGGACTTTTAAAAGTCCCGTTTTTATTAATAATTTTCTGCTCTTACCATAAAGAAACTCTTAGGATGCTTGCATACAGGGCAAACTTCCGGAGCTTTCTTACCGATAACGATATGTCCGCAGTTAGCGCACTCCCAAATAGTATCATTATCCTTTGAGAATACCAAACCTCCCTCAATATTGCCGAGAAGCTTTCTATAACGCTCCTCGTGAGTTTTTTCGATAGCGCCGACTTTCTCAAACAAGAACGCAATCTCTGTAAAACCCTCCTCTTTAGCTGTCTTTGCGAACTCGTCATACATATCAGTCCACTCATAATTTTCACCGTTTGCCGCATCTTCCAAGTTTACAGTAGTTGTAGGAATCTCACCTCCGTGCAAAAACTTAAACCAAAGTTTAGCATGCTCTCTCTCGTTACGAGCTGTATCCTCAAAAATTTTTCCGATTTGCTCATAACCGTCTTTCTTTGCCTTAGAAGCGTAATATAAATACTTTGTATGAGCCTGAGACTCACCTGCAAATGCCGAGCGAAGATTTTGCTCAGTCTTAGATCCTTTTAGTTCCATAATAATTTCCTTTTAATTTTTGCAAATATAACAATAATATTTATATCCGGCAAATTAATTTAGAATTATTCTAAATTAATTTTAAAATAAAAAACATAGGTATTTAATAAAAAGAAAACTAATTTTGCAGCCTATGGCTGCTAGAAAAACAACAAAAAATAAAATAAAAACAAAGCCTGCTACGCGTAAGCCACGCAAAAAAAGGAAAAAGAAATTCACCGTAAAACAATGGTGGATAATTCTCATTCCTCTTATTATCATAATTTTACTATTCATAATCCTACCGAATATCAACTTCAAAAATGCAGAAAGAGGAGCTAAAATTCCCGAAGGCAACTATCTTTTCGGAATAGATATTTCGCACAACAACCCCGATGAAATCAAATGGGACTCATTAATGGTAATGACCGACTTAAAACTGCGTACGGTCCGTCATATCTCTCATGCCATAGATATTCAGCCTGTCAAATTCATTTTTATAAAAGCAAGCGAGGGCGTTTCTATGAGAGATAACAATTTCAAAAAGCACTGGGAAGCAGCAAGAAAAGCAAAACTTAAACGAGGGGCATATCATTTTTTCAGAACTTCAAAAGATCCTGAAATGCAAGCGAAAAATTTTATAGAAGCTGTAGGTCCTTTAAGGGGAAAAGACCTGCCGCCTGTATTGGATATAGAAACGATACATATAGGCTTTACAAAAAAAGAGTTGAATGAGAATGCCTTAAAATGGCTTCAGATCGTAGAAGAACATTATAAAAAAAGACCTATTATATATACATACTCGAATTTTGCCGAACGTTTCTTAGATGAAGAAATAAAAAACAATTATCCTATTTGGATTGCGCATTACCATGTGGACAATCCTGCATACGAAAACTGGATTTATTGGCAATGCAGCGATAGAGCCGTCGTACATGGAGTACCCGGCTACGTAGACTTAAATGTAATCCGGAAAACAACGATTATTTAAAGTCTTTATAACTTTTAGCCAAGCCGCCTGTGCTTGTTTCTTTATATAAAGAAGGTAGATCTTTACCTGTCTGCTTCATCACCTCTACAACGTGGTCAAAAGAGACACGATGCTTTCCATCAGAGAATGCAGCGTAAAGGTTGGAATCCAAAGCTCTTGTAGCAGCAAAAGCATTTCTTTCTATACAAGGTATTTGTACCAGACCGCAAATAGGATCGCAGGTCATACCGAGATGATGTTCAAGTCCCATCTCGGCAGCGTATTCTATCTGTGAAGGACTGCCGCCGAAAAGTTGGCAGGCGGCGGCAGACGCCATCGCACAAGCCACACCGACCTCTCCTTGACAGCCGACTTCTGCTCCGGATATAGATGCATTCTGCTTAACAACGTTACCGATAAGCCCTGCAGTTGCCAATGCGTGAAGGATACGAATATCCTTAAAATTATGTCCTTTGGACAAATGATACAAGACTCCCGGTATTACACCGCTGGATCCGCAAGTGGGAGCTGTAACAATAAGCCCTCCGGAAGCATTTTCTTCACTTACTGCCAAAGCATAAGCGTACACAAGTCCGCGAGTTTGTAATGTGGATTTATATCCTGTTGCCTTTACATAATACACAGGCGCCTTGCGTGGCAGATTTAACGGTCCGGGTAACACTCCTTCGTGGTCTAATCCCCTCTCCACAGCATCTTTCATTGTCTGCCATATTTCCATAAGGAAATCCCAAATCTCAGGACCTTCACACATCTCTACATATTCCCAATAACTCCTGCCGTGAGATTCGCACCAAGTCATAATCTCTTTAAGAGTATTCAATTCATATACTTCAGGAGTATTAAATGTCAGTTCTTCATTGGGTTTGCCTTCCGAAAGCGCGCCTCCTCCGATACTGTACACTCTCCATTCGTCTATTTTCTTATTCTCGGAATTATATGCAACAAAATCCATCCCGTTAGGATGAAAAGGAAGAAAAATCTGCGGCTCCCACAAAATAGTAACAGGGGCAACAGGATTTAAAGTTTCTTCAATGGCAGCATCAGTCAAGTGTCCTTTCCCTGTCGCAGCCAAACTACCATAGAGTGTCACTTCAAATGAAGAAGCATCCTGATGCTTCTCTGCAAAAATCGCTGCTGCTTTACGTGGTCCTATCGTATGACTGCTGGACGGACCTCTGCCTATTTTATATAATTCTCTTAAAGATTTCATATTATTTACAAAATAATATAAAGGTATTAATTTTTTTACAAATTATATAACCTATCTTTGCAGAGATTTATTTCGATTAGATACTTACAAGACCAAAACAAATATGAAGATTAATCCTTTTATTAAAATTTTTCTTATACTTTTAATAAATATTCTCTCGTTCAAAGCTATAGCGAATGACAGTGACTCTCTTTATCGCAATCAAATATATAATATAGATTCTGAAAAAAAATTAAAAGTTCAGGCAGATTACAATACGTTTTTCCAATACAATTTTGATAATCGGGAATTCGATTATAGTAAAGGGCAATATACCAATTCCATGACCATACATGCTGTGCGTTTTACTCCGAGTATCGGTCTTTCGGTCAAGCATGGTAATGGGATAAGGCACAGGGTCTTAATAGGGATTGACGTTCTTCGTAATATGGGTGAAAAACCACTGACGAATATTTCAGCGGCAGGAAAGCATGAAAAAGATCCCGGCTTAAATAATTGGAAATTACTCAAAGAAATAACTCTGTTTTATCATTTAAATGCAAGGTTGAATAAGTGGAACATCACAGCAGTGGCAGGAATTTTCCCAAGATACCATTCGGAAGCAAATTATGGCAGGGAAATGATAAGCGACTCTTTGTATTTTTATGATAACAATATGGAGGGGTTGCTTCTGAAATTCCGTAGTCCTAAATCTTATCATGAAATAAATTGCGATTGGTTGAGTATGTATGGAGAGTACCGTAAGGAGGGCTTCATCATATCCACATACAGCGAGTCTAAAATTAAAGATTATTTCAAAATAGGATTTAAATCGAGAATGCAGCATTCTGCTTGTTCTGACCATGTGAAAGAGGTGATTGATAACCTCTTGTTTATACCTTTCGTAGGGTTTGACTTATCGAAATTTACTTTCTTTAACAATCTCGGGTTTGAAATTCAATGGCATCAAGGATTACAAAATCGCCGTTGGACTGGGAAAGATGGTCTTGTGTTCCCCTGCGGGGTTCAATTAGTAAGTGATATTAGGCATTGGAATGTAGGGATTAATAACACACTGTTTTGGGGCACGAATATGATGCCTTTTTATAATAAAGCGGATTATGCCAACAATAAATATGGAACGGATCTTTACCACCAGTCTCCTTTTTACAAAGTCAGAGCATTTTCAGGACCCGCTCCGAGTGATTATAATTGGAGACGATTTGCTATATATGATAGATTAGAACTCTATTATCGTCCTAAAATAGCCTCTTTTATTGATTTGAATATATCTTTTGTTTTTTTCTTTAATGAAAAATTTTCCGGTTGGCAGCAGAAAATTTCTCTTATTTTCAACCTTGACAAATTAAGGAAGAAAAAGAATTTTTTCCCTTAATTTGAACACTAAGTTGCATTCTAAGGTTGAAAGTACAATTAATCAATTTGTGCAACAGAATTTGCACGTACGGAATAATGTACATATATTTGCAAAAAGATTTGTGTTATGACATCAACTACAGCAACAAGTTTCAGGTCTAATATTAAGCATTATATGGACCTTGTCATCAAGGATAGCCAGGAAGTTATCATAAACCGTGGGAACGAAGCGGCAGTGCTTATTCCTATGGAACAGTATAATGCTATAAAGGAGACTGAATATCTGATGTCTTCAAAAGAGATGGAAAAGGCAATACTCACCGGTATGGAGGATGTGAAGAAGGGAAACTTTGTAGAGGTGAATATAGATGAGTTATAAGATTGCTTTCACACCACAAGCTATGGAGGACTACAATTACTGGAAGTCCACCAATCCCAAGATGACAGAGAAGATCAAGCTTCTCTTACGCGAATTACAAGACCATCCTTTTACGGGAATAGGAAAACCAGAGCCGCTGAAATATCAATTCAGCGGTGCTTGGTCAAGAAGAATCAACCATAAGGAAAGGCTTGTCTATCAGGTAGATGGTGAAGTCGTGACCGTGTTTGTTCTTGCTATGAGGTTTCATTACAGCAGATAGTGAGACAACTGACCAAGGTATCCAGATTTGAATACTCCTTTTTTTAGTTCAACGACCATAAAAGAGCGCAAAATTCTATTTAAAAACAACAGGAATGTCAATCAGTGTCGAGGGCAGCAGAAAATTTCCCTTATTTTCAACCTTGACAAATTTAGGAACAAAAAGAAATCTTAATTTTTATTTAGCATTATTTTTGCAATTAGGTAGATTTGAGTAATTAAATATTAGAAAAGATGAAAAAAGTTTTATTGGCTTTTGCCATATTGGCAGCATTGACTGCGTGTGATAAAACAAAGCAACCGAACGGAGGGAACAAAACGCCTGATAATCCTTCGACTGAAGTAATTCAGGAAGTGAAGAAAGAGGCGTTAGTTAAATATTTTGAGTTGAATAGCAGCCTTACGGTATATCAGGCATTGGAAAAAATCAAATCGGCAACTGAAGAAAAGACAATTGACGACCTGAAAATCAAGGTAAATTCGGTAACGGAAGAAAGCCGTAATGAACAAACCGGTGTATTGACAGTAAAGATTAAGGGTACTGTTGATGGGAAAGCCTTTGAAAAAAGCGTTTCTTTTGACGGTTTTTCTAAAAAGCCTACTGATGAAGCTATGGCAAAACGCGTAACGGCTAAATGGAAAGCAGATGCTGATTATCTGAAAGATTTTGATTTCGATGCGCTTCGCCTTAAAGAAACGGTAAAATTCAACGCGGAATATATGGCTAAATTCGTAACTCTAACGTCTTCTAATCATGAGGGAAGTATTCATTATGAGTTTACTCCGGAAGATTGGGCTAAAACGGTTATCAGCGATATTAAGTACACGGCAAAAAGCAATCATGACGGAGATATAACATTTACTGTTACATATAACAATATTAAAGGGAATACCGGAACAGGTATAAATGCAGGACCTTCTTTGTCATTCGACCAAGCGACTTATTATAGAAATCAGGTTTCACTTAATGCGGAAACGATTAAATCGCTATATATGCAAGGAGTGTATGAAAATATCGACGTATTCTGTGCAAACTTGCTGAATTATGATCATAGCAAATTTATACCTCGTGTTTTGCACAAAATCAATGACGGAAGCGATAATTCAATATCTCTTAATATCAAACTGATTACAAATGACGGAAAGGAAACTGAACTTGCCAAATTCAATATTATAATTACCGGTTTCAAATCGCTCTCTGATCTCAACAAAGAGATGGTTCTTGCAAACAGCGATGTATTAGGAAAACATTTCGGAAAGACTTTAAGGACAAGCGCAGATGGCGATAAATTGGAACAGGTAAAAAAGATGGCTGTTTCAACTTGGATTGAAAAGGCTCAAATGAGCATCAGAAGGAATGGTAAGATTATAGACTTGACTGCTACTAAAGTAAATAAACCTAACGGTCATTCTATCGTTACTGTTTGGAAGGCTTCAGGTCATGGCGATGAGCTTGATTTGTATTTCGAAAGCCCTAAATTTGAGGTAATAGAGGCTGTAAAGGACGGACATTGGCTTAGAATGAAATTGCAATTGCTTTCTGTTAATGAGACAAGCGTTAACGGAGTGGTTATTTCTTTGCCGGTACATCTTTTAGCAGACTAAATATGATTCCGCAGACGTGAGGCTGCGGTGGTTGAGAGGGATAGAGCGGAACCCGTGTTTCGCTCTATCTTCATTTTAAAATTTTAAGCCCGAACTTCGTATGAAGTTCGGGCTTTTTTCTAAAAGAGCTTTGCTCTTTTTAGTGAATTATTTTGCAATTACACGTGCCATTTCGAGGACTTTGTTTGAGTAACCCCACTCGTTGTCATACCAAGCGCATACTTTTACGAAGGTTGGATCGAGTTGAATACCTGCTTTTTCGTCGAAAATCGAGGTGTTAGGGTTGTTGCGGAAGTCTGTTGAAACGACTGCTTCGTCGGTGTAAGCGAGTACGCCTTTGAGTTCGCCGTTAGCTGCTTCTTTCATTGCTTTGCAAATGTCTTCGTATGAGGTTGGTTTTGCAAGTTCTACGGTGAGGTCAACGAATGAAACGTCTGAGGTAGGAACGCGAAGTGACATACCTGTTAGTTTGCCGTTAAGTTCAGGAAGGACTTTGCCTACTGCTTTTGCAGCACCTGTTGATGAAGGGATGATATTTTCGAGAATACCGCGTCCGCCTCTCCAATCTTTCTTTGAAGGTCCGTCTACTGTTTTCTGGGTTGCTGTTGCAGCGTGTACAGTTGTCATAAGGCCGCGTATTACACCGAATTTGTCGTTAAGCACTTTGGTGATAGGGGCAAGACAGTTGGTGGTGCAAGATGCGTTTGAGATGATGTCCTGACCTGCGTAGCTCTTGTGGTTAACGCCGTAAACGAACATCGGAGTTGCGTCTTTTGATGGAGCAGACATGATTACTTTTTTAGCGCCTGCAACGATGTGTTTGCGAGCTGCTTCGTCTGTAAGGAAAAGACCTGTTGATTCTACAACTACGTCTGCGCCTACTTCGTTCCATTTAAGGTTTGCAGGATCCATTTCTGCTGTAAGGCGGATTTTCTTGCCGTTTACGATAAGCGTGTTGCCTTCGATTGATACTTCGCCGGTGAACTGTCCGTGTACTGAATCGTATTTAAGCATGTATGCGAGATACTCTGGATCGAGTAAGTCGTTGATACCTACTACTTCGATATCTTTTGAGAAATTTTCTACTGCTGCACGGAATACCATACGACCGATACGACCGAATCCGTTAATACCAAGTTTTACCATTGTAATTAATTATTAAAGTTTAACTAAATTTCTTTTGCATAACCGTTCGTGTGACGGTTGTTAAAATCGTACAAAAATACCAAAAATTTTTATAAAAATCCATAGATTCGGATTTTTATTTATGGGATGTTTTTATTTATGCGTTATATTTGTATAATTAATTGATGAATTATGAATATTTTGTTGACGAATGATGACGGGTATATGGCTAAGGGTATCCGTGAGTTAGCGGGGATTTTGAAGGAGTTCGGGGATGTTGAGGTGATTGCTCCTAAGCGTCACCAGTCAGGGATGGGCATGGCAGTGTCGCTGGGACCGCACCCGATTGCGTATAAGGATTTAGGGGTGATTGATGGGGTGAGGTGGTCGTATTTGGATGCGACACCTGCGAGTTGCGTGAAATTCGGGCTGGATTGCCTGTATTCGGGTCGAAGACCCGATATTGTAGTGAGCGGGATTAATCACGGGTCGAATGCTGCGTCTGCGGCGTGTTATTCCGGGACTTTGGGAGCTGCTGCCGAGGCGGCGTTGAATGGGATTCCGGCAATGGGGGTTTCATTGGCTTCAATGAACCCCGATGCGGATTTTTCGGCAGTAAAATTTCATTTTCCTGCGATTTTCAAGAAAATCGCGGCAAACTTGCCGGAAAAATCCGGCATCTACTTCAACGTCAATTTCCCGAAATTGCCCGTTGAAGCCATTGCCGGCATCCGCGTCGGCCACCAAGGCATGGGACACTGGGAAAAAGAATTCGTAGAATGGAACCCTGAAATCTACAAGAAAAAAGGTCTCTCCCCCGAACATCTGTCCGCAAACACCGTCCCCGCACTCGAAAAAGGCGAAAAAGCCTACATGATGGTAGGCGACTTCGTGGACGACAAAAGAAATACAACCAGAGCCGACCACCGCCTGAACAACGAAGGCTTCATCTCAATCGTAGCCCACCATATCGACAGCACCGAATACAACGAAAAAGAACGTTTGATCGAATTAGGCTTCGATGCCAACTTTTAGATATGAAATATTACATCATTGCAGGAGAAGCCTCAGGAGATTTGCACGGCTCCAATCTAATGAAAAGCCTTTATGCACAAGACTCGAAGGCTGATATCCGCTTTTGGGGAGGCGAGCTGATGAACAATGTGTTCACAGAACACCAAACAGGACAAGGACTTGTACACGACTACAAGGAAGATGCCGTTATCGGCTTCAGCCAAGTACTCCGCCATCTTCCGAAATTCATAAAAAATCTAAACACCTGCAAAAAAGACATTTTGCAATGGCGACCTGATGCGGTAATCCTCATAGACTATCCGGGGTTTAACTTCAAAATAGCAGAATTCGCCCACAAAAAAGGATACAAAGTATTCTACTACATCGCCCCTAAGGTATGGGCATCGCGAGAAAGCCGTATCGAAGAACTAAAAGCATACGTAGACAAACTATTCATAATCTTTCCTTTTGAGATTCCATATTTTCAAAAGCACAACGTAAACTTTATTTACAAAGGCAATCCTCTAACAGATGCTATCGCCTCCTCCCACGCAATGACAATCTCAAAAGAAGATTTTCTAAAAAAACACTCTTTGGGAAGCATGAAATATATAGCCCTGCTTGCAGGCTCCCGAAAAAGTGAAATCTCCTCCATGCTGCCTGTCTACAAAGCATTTGCCCTGCGTATGAGAAGCTTTCCGCAATATGCAGATATGCACTTTATCATTGCAGGTGCACCGGCGAGAGAGGAAAAAGATTATCAGGATTTACTGAAGGGTAACGAAGACTTCATACATTTAATTTCAGGAGATAGTTATTCCGTAATCAGACATGCAGAAGCGGCAGTAGTCAATTCAGGAACGGCCTCTTTGGAAACCGCACTTATAGGCACTCCTCAAGCAGTAACCTATAAATGCAATACCATTAACTACTTAATCGGAAAAATGATACTGAAAATCAAGTATATAAGTCTTGGAAATCTAATCGCAGATCGAGAAGTTTTCAAAGAAATGCTCCAACACTATTGCACTTCCGAGAACATCACGACAGAAATCACCCGTCTGATAGAAGACGAAGAATACCGTCGTACAATGCTCGAAGGTTATGAGCAAATCAAGACAGCCTTAGGCGGAGGGAATGCTTCTTCTGAAATAGCCAAAGCCATGATAGCGGAATTACAATAAAAATACCAACAACAATTGCGCTATCAGCACCCTTAAAAACATAGACAAAGGATAAACGCTTGTATAAGAAATAGCAGCATTGTCATTCGGGACCGTATCGCTTGCGTATGTAAGAGCCATGGGATTTGCCATACTGCCGCACAGCATACCGTACACCGTACCTAAATCCAATTTATGGATTTTCAACGCCCACATTCCTACAATAATTACAGGAAGCACGGTTATTAAAAATCCGGCTCCTATCCAAAGCAACCCTTCCGGTCTCATCACCGTATCGAAAAAATGCTTACCGGCATCCAACCCCAGACAAGCTAAATACATAGACAGCCCAAGCCTTCGAATCATAAGATTGGCGCTCTCTGTGATATATGTAACCATATGAATACGCGGTCCGAAAGCCCCCATAATTATACCTACTATTATAGGTCCGCCGGCAAGTCCCAATTTCACCGGTGCGCTTATGCCGGGTATATACACAGGAATTGCACCTAATACCAAACCTAAAATAATACCTATACTCATAGAAACCAAGTTAGGCTCTTTCAAATCCTTAACGGCATTTCCCACCTCCGCTTCCATTTTACGTATAGCCTCGTCTTTTCCTACTGCTATCAATCTGTCGCCCATTTGCAAGACCAAATCGGGAGTGGCAAGAAGCATAACTCCTGCACGAAATACTCTGGATATATTGACCCCGTATTTGTTACGCAATTTCAGGGAACCTATGCTTTTACCGTTTATGGAATATTTGGTAACTACTATCCAATGAGATGCAACTGCTTTATCATCAATTTTATTCCAATCTATATCTTTTTTGTTCCAATCTTCCTCTTCTCTTTCTCCGAAAATAAGTGTCAGTTCGTTTGCTTCTTCCGTATTCGTAACGACCAAAAGCCTATCTCCTTGCAAAAGAACCGTTTGCGAATCGGGAATACTCACTGTCCCCTCCCTCCATATTCTGGAAATCACAAAACGATCATGAGCAAGAGCGGCAACGGCAGAAATGGTCTTCCCGAAAATAGCGGGATTTTGAACTTTGAAACCTGCTATATAAGTTGATGATTTTTCTTCTTCTTTTTCTTGTGAAATATTTTTATGGTTGAAAGAGAATTTTCTTATCAACACCATTGCTATGATTACTCCGACAACACCTAAGGGATAAGTCACGGCGCATCCTAATGCTGGCGCATTGGTATCCATTCCCAATCGTTCTAAAGTCTGCTGAGCGGCTGCAAGAGCAGGGGTATTGGTAGTGGCGCCGCACATAATTCCTACCATATCAGGAAGCGGTACTCCCATCGTTTTGCTCAAAAGCGCAGTCATTATCGTTCCAAGCAATACTACTGCCAAGCCTAAAAGATTGAGTTTTAATCCTCCTTTCCTGAATGAGTTGAAGAAGCCGGGACCGACTTGTACTCCTAAGGCATATACAAAGATTATAAGGCCGAAATTCTGTGCGTATGACAGCATTGAGGGGTCTATTCCAAGTCCTAAATGCCCTGCTAAAATCCCCATAAAAAAGACAAAAGTAACTCCAAGGGAAATGCCTGCTATTTTCAATCTTCCAAGAGCCAAGCCCAAACCTATAATGATAAATATCACGATTACGGCCTGTAATGCAGAGTGTTCAAACAATAATGTACTTAACATCTTAAAAATCAAAATCCCGCCAAAGTTATAATAATTCTTAATAATAGTTTATACTTCTTCCTAAAAAAACGTGATGCGTAGTTGCGCATCACGCGATATGACCTTCCGGAAGCGAAGGCTTCCCTACCTTTGAGTTTTAGCGCGTCAGCGCTTTTGGCTGCTAAAAGCATTTTTAGCAAGCCGCCTCCTTTAAAAACTGTAAGTCATTCTTAACATGAAGTTTACAGGAGCTTGCGGATAGACGCCGATACCGTAGGAGAGCTTCTGCGTATTTTTGTCATAACTTTCCCAACGCCAACCGGAAGCGTAATACATGTTGTTAAAAACGTTATTTATGTATGCTGTAATGCCCAATTTGCCTGTTTTCAGATTAAACGTTTGAGAAAGGGCGAGGTCGGACACAAAATAGCCGGGAATAGCCATCTCGTCCCTCGAAGTGTTGTCAATATATTGTTTCCCGACATATTTTCCATTGACAGACAGTGACATACGCTTAACGGGATAGAAAGAGAGTTGAGCCATACCTACAAAAGACGGAGACATCAACATATTGGTATTCTTATAGTTAAACACCTTTGTTTCGTATGGCACACCACCCTTCACATCCACGTATGAATTATAATTGTTTAACCTATTCATGCTGAATGCAGTATTGCCTTCTATTTTAAGCCATTTAAATGGAATGTACGAGGCTGCCAACTCCACTCCCCTGCGATAACCGCGAGCGACATTCTCTTTTATTTTGTACCCGGAACTGCTTAATTTGCCTGTTTCCAGCAACATATCCCAATACTCCATAAAATAAACGTTTCCGGTAAATGCAAAACGTTCGGAAGCATATTTGTAACCAAACTCCATATCAAGCATTTTTTCAGGACGAATAGGCGAGATTGCGCCCTTAATATTTTCTTTTATATCTTTTCTGCCGGGCTCACGATGCCCCAAAGCAGCCGACATATAGACCTGCTGTCTGTCAGAAATATTGAACAGCAGCCCTGCACGAGGATTAAAAAAATTCCAATTATTCTTATAATTTATACCTGCTTTGTCGTCATCTTTGCCCTGCATACCTAAATTTATATGACGATATTGCAAATCGCAGTACAGACTCAGCAGATCGAAAGGCATATATTCAGCCCTTATGAACGCAGACAAATCATATTTTACGGAATTATTTTCATACCACTTGACCGTAGAATAGTCGTATTTGTCCCCGAACACATTGCTCCACAAGACTTTACCGAAATACCTGCCTGTATATTTTGAAATATTCACTCCCCCGACCGCCTTTGCTTTTGCGGACATGAATTTCAAATCCGAATTTAACACAAAGTAATTATTACCCATCATCTTACGGTAAATTATATCGCCTGAAGTATATTCTTTGCCGTTAACCTCGGTTTTCTCAGGCAACCCGTACTTTTTAAATGCTTTTTTAGCCTTATAGTACTCATCGTACCCATCTCCGCGCGTATAATTGAAAGTGCTCGTCCAAGTAAATTTACTGTTAAATCTATGTGTATAATTCAACTGCAAATGGTGCTGTGCATAATTATCTGTCGAATTGTCATAATAATGCGTGTTCCCGAACTCATCTTTGTACTTGCCCGAGCCGTTGTACCGCCTATCCTTTTTATATTGCTCCAAATCGATACCGTCCCACGTAATACCGCTTTTCTGCATACCGGAAAGATAGGTTAAACGCAACGAATTATCGCCTTTCATCCAACCTAAAACGGCAAACAGTGACTGCGAATTAACTTTTCCATTGCGTATATACCCATCCGTATAGCCTTTTGAGTATGTTCCATTGAAATACAACCCCGATTTTGTCAATCCGGTTCCTGCCGACACTGACGTTAGGATAGTTCCGAAAGAGCCGGCGCTTACATTAGCCTCTCCAAATGGTTGCTCGCCCACAGAAGCAGTACTCATATTCACACTTGCCCCGAAAGCGCCTGCCCCGTTTGCCGAAGTCCCCAATCCCCTCTGGAGCTGCACGGAAGTCGTAATACCTGACAACGACGGAATATTTACCCAAAACACCTGCTGGGACTCCGCATCATTCAACGTAATTCCGTTCAACGTAACGTTTATCTGCGATCCGCTACTGCCCCTAACCGTGATGTACGAGTTTCCAAGCCCGTTTCCGCCCTCATTATAAGTCACCACCGAAGGCTGCAACTTCAAATTCATAGGAAGGGAATTTATTTGATCAAATCGTTTCACTTCATCCTTTCCAATCATCGTGTAAGTCATCGGCGTATTCTCACCGGCGCGCGAAGCAGTCACGATCACACTGTCCAAACGCTCTTTTTTTTCGTCAAAAGATGAAGTTAAATTTTGGGATGCCGAATAAATCGGCAGAAGCAGCAAAGCTGCTAAAGAAAAAAATGAACCTTGCATAAATCAAAAATTTAATGCAAGGGGTGCGTAAAATACGCTTTGAGAACAAAGCTTTCCCTACGACGGTATTGACCGTATCAGGTTCTTTGGGACTCTCTCAACCTCCTATTATACAATGGAAGTACCCCCGCTTGTTAATAAATATATATAATTACTGTTTTTCTATCAGCCTTATTTCAAATAATTTATTCCAATATTTTCCCGTTAAAAAAATTCTATTTGTCTTAGCATCGTATGCAATGCCGTTCAGTACATCCTCTTTACCGTTCCTGTCTTTTTTGCCAAGCAAATCAGTACAATCTATCATTCCCTCGACAATACCGGATTCAGGATTTATAATCACTAACATATCGGTAAGATAAACATTAGCCCAAATCTTTCCGTCAATGTACTCCAATTCATTCAACATATTCAATGAACGGCGATTTAGAGTAACATTAACAGTTTTACGCAATTTATAACGTTCATCCATAAAATAAAGACGGGAACTGCCATCCGATGCAATCAAATCTTTTCCATCCGTCGTCAATCCCCAACCCTCGCGCGGATAAGTAATAATAGATTTACGCTCAAAAGTAATAGCATCATATATAAAAGCAACTCTGTTTGTCCAAGTCAGAATGTAAATATTATCAGCAATCCTTACAGAACCTTCTGCAAAATATTTTTTGTTGAATTTCACACAAATAGCAGCCTTTCCTGTATTCAGATCCACTCTTCTGAAAGAAGATTCGCCGAACTGCCCCGTACTTTCATATAAATCGCCATCATAAAAGAATAACCCTTGAGTATAAGCATTCCTTTCGTGAGGATATTCTTTTACGACTTTCAGTTTATACTCTTTAACCTTTGCATTGCCGGGACAAGCAAAGAAAAAAGACAAGGTTATAAATATAAATAATACTTTCAAAACAAAACTATTATTCTTCTTTTGATGACGGTGCAATGTAATCATTATTGCCCAATCTTTCTTTTCTGAATTTCATTGCGGCATTTACAAATGAAACAAAAATAGGCTGAGGGTGTTCAGGAGTACTTTTAAGTTCAGGATGGAATTGAACACCTATAAAGAACGGATGCTCCGGTATTTCCACTATCTCCACAAGACCTGTTTCCGGATTCCTGCCCGTAGCCTTCATACCTGCATTCTCGATTGCTTCCAAGTAACTGTTATTAAACTCATAACGGTGCCTGTGTCTCTCTGAAATAAGGTCTTCCCCATATATTTTATAAGCAAGGGAATTTTTTTCCAATTTACACTCATATGCTCCAAGACGCATGGTCCCTCCTTTTATGGTAGTGCTCTTTTGATCTTCCATCAAATCTATAACAGGATTTGTCGCGTTCACATTCAGTTCGCGTGAAGTTGCATTTGCAATTCCTGCCACATTACGTGCAAACTCTATTACGCACATCTGCATTCCCAGACAAATTCCGAAAAACGGAATTTTATGCTCTCTTGCATATTTTACAGCAGCAATTTTACCTTCCAATCCACGCTCACCGAATCCCGGAGCCACCAAAATGCCATCCATATTACCCAATACCGCATCAGCATTCGATGAATTCAAATACTCGCTATGTACAGTATGAACATTGACCTGACATTCATTCTCCGCACCTGCATGAACAAAGGATTCCAATATTGACTTGTAAGCATCCTGCAACTCCACATATTTACCCACCAAGGCAATATCCACCGAATGTTTCGGATTATATAATTTTGAAAGGAAATGTTTCAGTTTCTTAAAATCAGGAGACGGCAAATGTTTGATACCGAAATGAGCCAATACCATTTCGTCCAATTTTTCTTCTTCCATATTAAGAGGCACCTGATAAATGGAAGGAGCGTCTATGGATTGTATCACGTGTCCCGGTTTCACATTGCAGAAAAGCGCGACTTTCTTGCGAAGTTCCGGAGATAATTCCATCTCTGTACGACAAACGATGATATCAGGATGTACACCTGCCTGTTGCAACATCTGTACCGAATGCTGGGTCGGTTTTGTCTTCAACTCTTTTGCCGCTCTCAGATAAGGCACCAATGTAAGATGAATACTGATCAAATCTTCATCCGGAAGTTCCCACTGCAACTGCCTTATCGCCTCGATAAAAGGCTGTGATTCCATATCTCCGACAGTACCTCCGACTTCTGTTACCACCACATCATATTTGCCGGTCTTACCCAAAAGCATCATCCTGCGTTTGATTTCATCCGTAATATGAGGAACAATCTGTACGGTTTTGCCAAGATATGCTCCCTCCCGCTCTTTACTTATTACCGTATAATAGATCTTTCCTGTCGTAACATTATTGGATTTAGACATATGCACACCCAAAAATCTCTCATAGTGGCCTAAATCAAGATCTGTTTCCGCCCCATCATCAGTCACATAACACTCCCCATGTTCGTACGGGTTCAAGGTTCCCGGATCGACATTGATATAAGGATCGAATTTTTGAATCGTTACTCTCAAGCCTCTTGCCTGAAGAAGTTTTGCCAAAGAAGCGGCTATAATACCTTTTCCTAATGAAGATGCGACACCGCCGGTGACGAAAACATATTTTGTATTCATGTTAAATTTAAGTTTTAGAAAACCCTCCTAACAGGAGTACAAAGTTAATCTAAAATTTCCGATTTTCCTATCATCTGCTTTAGACATCATCATATTAAAATTCTTCATCATGATTATAGATAAAAAATTATACTACTATTTATTATTGCACGATATTTGTATAAGAGGATAAGGTTTTGGGGAATGGATATTTCCGATTATTCTTGAATTATAAAACATTATATATACAATGAAAGATTCATTTATTCAATATTTGAAGGCTCTCAAAGGCATGAAAGAGAAGTCTATTAGTGCATCAGCATCATTGAAGACAATATTTGCTGCCGCAGCAGTGGCAACGGTACTCTCATTACAAGCTTGTATGAAGAACACACTAGAAGAGTACGGCTCAACGAATGGAAGCAACGACATCTCTTTTATATGCAAAGAAA
>JBQMXN010000010.1:0-59789 GCA_052173975.1 Candidatus Cryptobacteroides sp.
GGTATTAGTTTGGGTATTAGTTTGGGTATTAGTTTGGGTATTAGTTTGGGTATTAATAAAAGACGGTCTTTTGAAACAGACTGTAACAAATCCTCTTTTATCTTTGTATTCAGGTTCAGGAACTCCTGATTCTCTGCAACTTTTGGTTATTCTTTGTATTCCTGAACCCCAGTTCTCCAAATAAGTCATTTTATATAAAGCTTGTGCTATTTTAGGGTTATAAGGAAATGAGTTATGAGAATGTTTTATAGTTTCAGGAGAAAGTTCTTTTGGCAACCTGCCGGGATTTTCGATCTCTACTCTATCATCATAAATTGCTAATCCAACAGAAGTACCGAGATTTTCATAATCTCTATGAGCCAAAGCATTTACAAGGGCTTCTCTCAAAGCCACAATAGGAATTTCAAGCTTTTCCTTTCTTTTTAAGTCTGAAATTTTCCCATTTAAATTAAGGTGTTTAAAGCAGAAATCTATAGCAGCATCAAGAATATCGAAAAAATTACCGTTTACTTGTCGATTATCAATAAATTCATTTTTATCCGTACCGGCAAATCTTGCTAATCTGATTTTTAATTGAGTATAATTATAGGGCTCTTTTGAAAACAGAACAATAGCTGCATTATTCAGCTTTCCATTATTTATAAGACCAAGTTTTTCTAATACCTTGTTCTGTGTTTCTTTTAATGCACTTGTATTAAGTCTTCCTCCATCAACACCTGCTCTTATACCTATATTAATTCTATTCTCGTCAAGATCTACAATTTCTACTCCTTTAGCTTCCTGTAATTCCCATGAAAAATCTATTGGTCTATGTGCTCTCAATCTATTTTCAAACAGATCTCGTGGCATTACCTTTGTCGAACTTTCAAGTCTATAATATGGTCGACCATTATAACTGAATGGTTTGTCTCCAAAATTCCAACCATTGAAACTCATAACTACAAGTTGTTTACCATTAGTTTCAGGAATCTCTATATATTCAGGTTTTATATCAATGGTAGGCTCTAAGCCTGATAAAGCTTGTGCTATTTCTCTGCGTGTTGCATCCGTAACATCTTGTCCTATGATTTTCATAGAATTAGGAGAAATTCCGATAATAATCATACCGCCATCAGTATTGAGAAAAGCACAAGCAGTGTGCATTGCTTCTTTCAATTCTCCGGTAGATTTTTTCATTTCAAGAGTTCTTGTTTCTTCTTTAATAATCAGTTGTTGTATTTCATTAATAGTCATATTATTTTATCTTATCAAATGTAAAAATAAATAGAAATACTAATATTTAACATAGAAGAAACGTAAAAAATACGTTTTTTATGATAAGAAAAATATAAAAGAGCGGCTGAAACTTTAGCCGCTCTTAAAATCAATAATTCAGAATATAGAATTAATTATTTTGCAGTGTAGAAATGAATTTCAAAAAGTACGATTGCTCCATAATAATGATTAGATTCAGCAAAGCCCACTCTTAGATATCTTGTTTTTACAGGATTTGCAAAATTAACATGTATAAAATCACCTGTTATAAGAGAAGTATCAAAATTCATTTCGCCAAGTTCTTTAATGACCTTTGAATCTTTTCCCGGTTTTTCAATGACTTGTACGAAAATCTTTTGAGGAGCTTTATTCTTTAATGCTTTAAATGAGTAAGAAGCAATATTTCTTTCTTCTCCCATATCCACATCAAAGAACATCGATGAGCCATAACCGTTGTAAAATGTACTCTCTTGATTGTCCGTTAACGATGTTACAAATTTTGCTCCATAATCTTCCGTACTTTGCCCCATTAAATAATAAGTCCAATTGGTATAGTCTGTTACTTCTTTACCTACAACATGTGTTTTATCCTGCACTTCTATCAATTGTACAGCCGTTTCGTATGTAATCACGTAATGATTATACTTTTTACTTGCCGTAAAAGCACTGCTTGAACTGATTTTGATAGGCAGCATATATTTTTTATCCTCTTTCGCTAATACTTTCAAATCAGCAATAGTTGCTTTCAAAGTGTCTTTAGACTCATATTTCCCTTGCGGGATAGTTATTGAATTTAGGCTTACACCGGGAAGAATCTCATAATTAGTCTTATGAATTTCATTGTACTTTGTTAAATACTCCTTGTCAATTTCAAAATTAACTTGAATATCATTAGGAGCCGGTTTTGTACAATATACAGGTATAAGTCTGTCAGTTGCTTTTACTTCCGTGATAAAAGTACCGTCAGGTTTAGATTTAATGATTTTATTAACATCTGTCTTCTGTTTCATATAAACTATATTCCTGCTATAAGGATCACTATTTAAGTTTTCCTTATCCGTGCAAGCTGTAAAACCTGTACAAATGGCAAAAATAATAAATGATGAAATATATTTATTCTTCATGATATCTTATTGTTTATTTTTTGAAATTATATTTCTTCCTCGTTACTTGGTCTTTATTTGCAGCGCCTGATTTGTTACCGATGGTAACATTGTGCCCATTACCGGTAACATCTTTCAATAAATTGCCGGATTCTTCATTCATAGGAAGATACAACTCCAAGTCAGGATCATTGTATTTCACTTCCGTATACATACATTTCTGGATTTGTCCTGCAGTACGGGTTACTTTCCAAAGCCTTACCTGACACATCTCGCAAACATTTCTGAAATATGAGCCTGAGCTAATCATATCAAAATGATTGATAATCATAGGTCTGCCTCCTCCCGTATTTAATGTTGCCACTTGTTTCCCGTCCTTGTAAAGCAGGCTGGTACCGCTTGTTCCATCATAAGTCAGAGCAAAGTGTATCCAAACGCCGCCCGTAAGTCCAAAACCTTTAACAGGATTACCTGTATCGAATTGAGAACCCATAGTTTTTACCTGAAGGAAATTATTAAGATAGGTGTATCCTTGTGCATAGATAAGGTCTCCGAAACGGATATACATTTCGGTAGTACTGCTTCCTGAATCGAATACTGCCTGATTGTTATTGGTAAATCCGCCGCTATTGCCGTCGAGAGTTACTCTACACCACCATTCCAAAGTATAATTCATTAATTGCAAGTTCCAATCCTCGAGAGGTAAGGCCGCCATTTTATTCTTACTTGTGAATGCCGGAACCGATTGGCTTAACGGTTTAACTAGATTCAAAATGATTTTTGAAGACACCTCGCTTTTCTTCACATTTCCTTCTACGGAAGTGATTGTAAGAGGAATTGCAAATTGAGCTCCTTTTGTCTCAAAAGATTTGATTTCGATAGCTACTGCAGTAGAACTCACCGCTCCTGCTTTGATTACAGTCTCTGTCGGTATGGTCAAGTTTTCCTTTTTTACAAGCTGCAAGTCAGCCTCATTACGTTTGTTGTAAGTTTTGAGAAGTTCTTCATCCACTCCCAAACGAACTTTTACATCAGTCGGAAGCGGTTTTGCAAGGCGGACAGTGATATTAGCAATCGTAGTTGCTCCATTCTCCAAAGTAATGTCTTTACTCTTACTCGTTGAGGCATCACTGAAATACACTAAATTCTCAATTATAGGTTTCTTGGCATTATTGCAAGCTGTGAATAATGTAGCAGCCAATAAAATGCCCGATATGATTGATATTTTGTAGTTCATAATAATCTTGATTTTATTCGTTAATCGGTGGATTTTGAATGCTTGAAGCCTTTCTTACCATTGCATAATCCGGATTACCCGGGTAATCATATTCAATATGATATGCACCTATCCCGGCATGCTCTATTCCGAAAGAAGGATGATATATCGGAAGATTGTTGAATTTAGGCTTATCTATAGCTCTTTCAAATGTTGCGGTAACGATACTCTTCTTAACCACTTTCTCCCATAAATCCAAATCGCCTCCGTGATAACTCTTTAATCCTAAGAACATATTATCAAGAGTCGTGTGGCTTCCCGCTTCACTATAAGTCTGCCAGATAATATAATCCAGACTTAGCAAAACATCTTTGTCAAGCATTGTATAATAGCTATTCCAGCCTGCCGGAATATCCGCTACCAAAAGACCGTTGAATTTATCAAATTCTTTTCTTAGAACCCTCATAAAAGCATTCAGCCTTTCAGGCTTGTCAAAGTTTATAAGAGTTCCCGTAAGTTCGAGGTCTATATCGAATCCGTCTACGCGATATTTCTTGCAAGAATCGACTATTGCCATTGCATATTTTTCAGATGCTTTGATAAAGTCTTCTTCTTTACCTGAATCGAAACCCCAGAATTTAGGTACATCTACAACATCTTTCGGGGTTGACCATTTACCTATATCATTGCTGGTAAAGCAATATACGGCTTTTGAACCTCTTGCATGGAAATCGTCCAAATCGGCTTGTTGTGCCGGTGTGATGTTCCCTAACATAAGCCAAAGGCTCACGAAATCCACACTGTCAGGAAGCCCGCAAAGGGCGTATTGTTTTGAACCGCCTCCTTTACCTCCCCAGTTACCGAACCATCCGAACATAACTTTGTGCGGAGATTTGAAATAATCTTTAAGATTACTTTTATATGCTTGTGAAGGAGCTACATAGTAATTTTCAGCCTGCGGCTCTGTCCATTTGCTGCAAGAAGATACGAAAATCGAAACTACAGCAGCTGCAACGCCGAGACCAAGCATTAAATGTCCTAATATGTTATTCTGTTTCATTTCTATTTAATTATATTGTTAATCTTTTTTTGCCCACCATAGATCTGTTGCAGAGTTGTCTTTGCCTCCTAACATAGTAACGGCAGCTTGCACATTCTCTGCATTGGTATTATATTCTCCTTCAGGGAATGGCAAACGTCTCATGCGACGCGTAAGCGTTACTCCTTCCGTACTATGATTTTCTACAATAGGGAAGAATTTAGGATAGCCTGTTCTTCTGAAATCCGCCCATGCTTCCCAGCCGTTAGGGAAATTGGCAATCCATTTCTGTACGATAATTCTTTCAAGATTTTTCTCGTCTTCACCGATGTTGTATAAAGTAGAAACATCAGAGGCTGCCGCTATATTATTACTTGACTCTAACGGGTCAGTATAACCTCCCGGAACATTCGTAGCGGAGAAATAAGAGGTGTTAAAATCTGCTCCTCTTTCTTTCATTGCCACTTCCACACCTTTCTTGTAAAGATCCTCAGAAGATTGACCTTTCATACTCCATGTTTTGAGAGCTGCTTCCGCTTGTAGGAAATAGGCTTCTGCCGCTGACATGATAAGAAGTTTATCTGTCTCTTTTATATTAGGTTTAGAGTATTTCTGATAGTTGCTGAATGTATAAGACATAGCATAAATACCGTTTCTCACACCGAGAAATTGGTTCTTATGAGTATTGTGTGTAGATTTTGTCACATATTTGTCGAGTCTCGGGTCGTTAAATCCTACGAGATAACTTACGATATTTGCACTTATAGAGAAATCTCCGTGAGTCTGCCATGTGAAACCTGCACGATATAATGGGTTCATTCCATCATTTTTATCCGACCAAGCGGCATCTCCGGGTTCTGTCATCACTCCTATAGAATGATTTACTGACTCTACCGCTTTTGTTTTTGCAAAATCAGGATCTGCATTTGAAATACGTAAAGCCATTCGGAGCTTCAATGTATTGGCAAATTTTACCCATTTTTTGAAATCTCCATTGTACACATGATCGAAATCTGCGTATGCCGCTCCGGCATTGAATGTTTCCAAAGTTGAAATGGCTTCATCCAAATCTTTGAACATATTCTTATATAGATTCGGCATATCATCATAAGCGACAGTGAATTTATCTCCTGTTACCTGCGAATAAGGCATAGGACCGTATATGTCACTGAGACGAAGAGTTCCGAAGACTCTAAGCAATTTCGCCCATGCGAACATAGGACCTTTTGCTCCCGTATATTCTTTGATTTTCTTATAGTTGGTGTATATTTGAGGCATTAAGGTATTGAACGGAGTTGCTATCCAACCCTTTCTCGGATTGTAGGTATAGAAGTTTCCTGCATTACCCCAAGGGTTTATGTTTGAAATACATCCTCCGTATTCTCCTCCTATCATTTGATCCAGCATCTGCGAATCATTCTGGCCTCCTTGAACAAGGACATCCTGCATAGCTTCGATGAGAGAGCCTACATTGGCATTATCTCCCAACATTTGTTGCTCCGTAGGTGCATAAGGATTAGTATTATATTCCTCAAATGCTTTTGTACAACTTGAAGCAATTGCTACACCTGCGATTAATAACGCAACGGTTTTCAATTTTATATTGATATTCATAGTGTACTAAAATGAAAGTTTAACATTAAATCCTATACCTCTTAGGCTCGGCTGTTGGAAGAAGTCAACTCCCTGATAGAAGTTACTTGTTACAGAAGACGTGCTTTCAGGGTCGAAAGGAGCTTTACAATAGATCATCCACAGATTTTTACCTGTTATTCCAAGTGTCATCCCTACTTTATTTGCAAACCATTTCTTTGGAAGAGCATAGCTTAAACTTAATTCCGAAAGACGGAAGTTGGTTGCAGAATAAGTATAGTATGTACCGGGAGCAGAAGAGATTGTGCTGTAATAATTCTCTACGTCTGCAGAAAGATCTCCGAGAGGAACAAATCCTTTTTCGCGTGCTTTCGCCGTAGTTTCGGAAACTCCGTATTTGTCAAGCATTGCCTGTGTGTCTGATACTACAAGACCTCCTACGCGGCCTGTGAATACAAAACCGAAATTAAGACCTCTCCAACCGAAGTTTCCGCTCCAACCTAAATGATGTTTAGGAAGGAGGCTTCCGATTTTTTTGTATCCGGTGGTTTCCAGTTCCACTTTACCGTCTTTCATCCAGATATATCCGTTAGGAGATTGGCGGAGCCTTTGATTGATATAAAGATCTCCCATTGTACCGCCTTCCGTCAAACGGATTGTAGGACCTCCGCTGATGCCAAGCGTACCTTTGGAATAATAATCCATTTTGATAAGTTCTTTTGTCTCAGGATTGATTGCACCATTGGCAAGTTTTACGATTCGGTTTTCGTTGAATGTGTATGTAAAATTCGTAGAGAATCTGAAATCTCCCCAACTATCTGAATAACCCAAACCGACTTCAATACCGCTATTGCTTATATTTCCGGTCTGTACAAGATTGTAGGCATATCCTGATGATTTGGAAGCCTCAACTTTGAAAGTCTGATTGAATGTGTTTGATTTATACCACGTGAGGTCGAAATTCACTCTATTCTTAAAGAATTTCGTGTTAAGTCCGAACTCCCAAGACTTTGTGTTTTCAGGTTTCAAATCCGTATTGTAGTGATCCTTAGGGAACTCGTAGATATTATCTTTCTCATTGTAATTGTACTGCATTCTTGTTAAATAACGAGCAGGAGCAGAAGCTACCTCAGCCCAAGAACCTCTGACTTTTACGTATGAAATAGGCTCAGGCAGTTTTACCAATTCGGTAAGGATGAATGAAAGACCTACCGATGGATAGAAATATGATTTTTTGCTTGTGAAAGCGAGCGGTGAAGCCCAGTCGTTTCTTCCTGTGAGTGTAAGATATATCCAACGATCCCATCCGAATTCTGCGCTGGCGAAAATACTTTGTGTCTGATCGTGCCACGCTTTTTCGTTTCTTTTTGCTTTGTTGATGGCAATGTTTCCTACGTGGAAAAAGTTAGGTAATTTGTCAAGACCACCTGATATAGACATAAGATCTTCTCTTTGATCATTGATGGATGCTCCCAAGTTGATGTTCATAGATAGTTTGTCCTCTACAAAATTCTTGGAAATGCTTGCTATAATATCTCCATAGACTGTCCTGTCATTCTGTTTCGCATGACCGTAAAAACCTTTATTACTACCTTCTGTGAATGTAGGGTTAGTGGTAGCATAGCGCTTATCATAACTGTCAAAATCAGAATTGTCAACTCTTACACGTCCTGCAATATTAAACCAATCTGTAATGTCATATTTGAGACTTGCGTTGAACATATAACGGCGTTTATTCATAGTATTAACCATTCTGTGCATAATCCAATAAGGGTTCTGCATACTCATATCCGTACTGTAGATAGAGTTCGGCCAATACTGTGTCATAATAGCGCGACCTTCATCGAATCTCTCGAACATTTGTACTTCCTGAAAGTTTTCACCTCTCGGGAAAAGATATAATGAAGCAAGAGGGTTGAAGTATGCACCACTACCCACCATATTTTTATTGTCTTGTATAATGTATTGTGCGCCTACATCGAAAGTCATCTTGTTGTCCAAGAACTTCGCCGTATTTCTGATAGAAAAATTATAACGGTTGTAAGCGTTGTTAGGAAGAATTCCTTTGCTGTTGGTTGTAGAAACAGAAGCGTAGGTCTGATTGTTTGTATTACCTACCGTAAAAGTAACAGCATTGATTTCAGTAACTCCTGTATTGAAAAAATCAGCAGGATTATAAGAGCTTGGATTAGCTAATTTCTGCCCCCCCCAGCTGTCTGAACTACCTTCTTTGTTGCCGTAAGTGTTTTGGAAACGAGGCATCATAAGAGGGTTAGAGAAAGTCGTATTATTGCTATATGTAACTCTTGCTTTTCCCTCAGAACCTTTCTTTGTAGTAATAAGGATAACTCCGTTTGCCGCTTCTGAACCGTAAAGAGCAGCTGCAGAAGGACCTGTAAGGACTGTCATATTTTCTACATCTTCCGGGTTGATATCGGCAACACTGCTCGTACCCGGTTGAGAAGACATTGTGCCTCCTGCATTATTTCCGGAATTGATATTGAACATAGGAATACCGTCGATTACATACAAGGCGTTATCGTCTTTTTCGAGTGATTTCGTACCACGCATTACTACACGGGCTGCCGCACCTGCACCGGCTGATGAAGAATTTACAACTACACCTGCTACTTTTCCGCTGATGGAATTGATAAAGTTGGCGTCTTTTATACTCGTGAGTTTTTCATTATCTATTTTTTGTACATTGTAACTCAACGCTTTTTCCTCTCTTTTGATACCGAGAGCCGTTACCACTACTCCATCTAGCAATTCTGTGTTTTCTTGCAATACTAAATTAAGGACGCTACCGGTGGCTTTTACTGCTTTTGAAGCAAATCCGATGTAAGAGAATACGAGCATTTCGCCTTCTGTGGTGGAAATACTGTAATTGCCATCCAAATCTGTCGTAACTCCGTCAGTTGCACTCTGAATGCCCACTCCGATAAGAGGAGAGCCTGTAACATCGGTTACTTTCCCTTTGAGAATGTATTTCGGTTTGTTCAGATTTTGAGCTGCGGTCTTCTCATCGGAGAGGTATATTATGTCTCCTACTATTTTGTAGGTTATTCCTTTTCCTTGGAAGAGTTGATTCAAAAGACTTTGAATGTCGGCGCCTTTGACTTTAACATCGTTTAGCGTCATTCCTGCCATTTTATCTTCATAGAAGAATTGGTAGTTTGACTGTGTTTTGATGCGTTCTGCAACTTTTGATAGGGTCGGCTGTTTCATCTGCAAATTGAGCTGTGCATTTGCCCATTTTAGAGGAACAGTCGTCAGAATAAGAACAAAGACAGCTTTCAATATCGATAAGCCTCTTTTCGAATTGTTTGTTTTATTCATAAGACTTTTTAAAAGTTAAACAAATGGTTATTAGTGTTCAGAAAAACGTTTTAATAGCTATTTTCCGTAATTACAATATATATAACAACGAAAAGTCGTAAAATACTTATCTTTTTGACTTTAAAAACGTAAAAAAGTACCTTACTTATCTAAAATCTATGTTTATTATGTCGATGAAGCGTCTTAATTCGGCATCGTACCGGATTAGTTTTCCTACGTCTATCGAGTCTAAAAGAGCGGGTGCAGTGCGTAGTTTGCCGTATTTTACGGGTTTATTCTTTTTAGTAAAGACGCTTTTCAGCAGAGCGGCTAATTTCTGAGACGGTTTATTTATTTTTTCAATATTTTGATTCTTCAAAATACCGATGTTTTTTATTTTTTGCTCATGGATATGAGTTAATCCCTCTTTTTCTGCCCATTTTTCGATACATTCAGGTTGTTTTAGAAACCATGCTTCCATTTCTTGTATCATGAAGAAAATGTTTTGCTTTCGTTTGTCCGGGATTATGATGGATTTTTCGGGGTGGAAGTCATTTTTTAATTTATTAAACCAATTGCAAAGTTCGTCGGGCGGACAATCGGAGTCGACGAAAAAGTAAATGGGTGTTGGTGCTGTGATGAATTTTTTTGCTGCGTTACGATAGCCGCTTCCCATATAAATAGAGACTTGGATGTCTTCTCTGCAGAGCACTTTTGTGAAAAATTTATGCAGGGATTGCCGTAGAGCTTCAACATTGTTGGCTGTATCTACGGAAGCGTTATCATATGTGCCTCCTTCTATTATGAGGTGCAATTTTACCATCGTTTGCCGCCGATTTGTCCTGATAACCACATCTGACCGGGCAGGCATTCTTCATCGCTGTTCAGGTCGTCTTCTGAGATTGTGTGTACTATAGTGGAGTTCTCTTCGTTTTTCTCAAAAATGAGTATGTCTTCAAGGTCGAATTGGTTCAGAAGGTGCGGTGAGTGGGAGGCGATGATGAGCTGGCTTTGTTTAGAGGCTGTTTTCATCATTTCGGCAACGGAGCGTATCATGTCGGGGTGCATACCGCGTTCTGGTTCGTCGATTGCTATGAATGATCCTTTGTCCGGGTTGTAGAAAATGCTTTCTAAAAGGAGGAAGCGGAGGGTACCATCGGAGAGGTGTTGCGCACCTATGGTTCTGCTCATGTTCTTTTCCCTGACAGAGAGGTATGATTGTCCATATAAGTTACTGATTTCTATGTCTTTGATGTACGGATTGACATTACGGAAAGTCTCTTCCAAACGCTCGAAATCGAAAATGTGATTTAGTTTGAGGTGGTTTAATATTTGAGTGAGGTTCTCTCCCGTTTTCCTTAGACGTGTATCTGTTGAAAATTCGGATGTCGTCCTGACTTTGCTGCCCTCGCTGACATCGAAATTGTTGTAAATGGCAATGTCTTCGATAGCTTTGCGTAAAGTGTTCGTATATACGTAGTGTATCGGATCGTTTATTTGTCTCAAAATCAGTTCTTGCCCTGAAAAATCGCTGCTTGTGTACTCTTGGATGCCCACTTTACCTTCTCTTGATAGCATAGCTATGCTTCCTTTGCCGTTGTTGAAGTCCAAGTAGGTAATTTGTTCTTTTTCAGTCGTGTATGCTTGCTCTGTGAGTGTGTAGCTTGTACCGGAGCGGTTTATGGTAATACAGTAATGGACATCTGCGGGGAAAAGCACGTCAGGGTTTAACTCGTTCAACTTATTGCAGTCGAAAATGTATGTTATTTGCGTGTATGAAGCCCTGTTTTCTCCGCTGAAATTTACTATTTGATCAAATCCTCCCCATTGCTCTTGAATGAGTTTCCTGAGTCCTTCCCCCGAAACTCCTTCGCTGAGAATACGCAACGCATTGATAAAGGATGTTTTACCGCTACCATTTATGCCTAACAGGAGGTTAATTTCTTTATTGAGCTTTACAATAGTTTCTCCTCTGAAAGAAAAAAAATCTTGAAGAATAATAGCTTTGAGCATACGCTGAAATTTTACTGTTGCATTTACAAAAATATAAAATTTACGCCGTTCGGCAAAAAGCAGCCGCTCACGCGCCTGCTGAAATCTCAAAAAGAAGATTGGCAGCGGGCACGAGCCGCTGACCAATCCCCTCCTAAAACTTCCTACGCTTCGCTACGGAAGCAATAAAACCGACACATAAAAAACGTAAATATTAGACATAAGAAACGTACTTTTTACGTTTCTTTTCTTCTTTTTGTCCATGAATGCGTAAATTACCGGTTTTGGCGCTTGCGCCGTATTCTATTTCTTGCCGATGTAGATGTTGTTGTCTAAGATGGTGTAACTCATTGGTATAGAGTATGCCAATGCTTCGAGGACGGATTCGATGCTGTTGCTTTGCTCAATGAGTCCCGAGTAGGTGATTTTGCCGTTTACGGTTGGGCTGACGTAGATTCTTACATTGTAGAAGCGTTCGAGGACTTCGCAGATTTCTTTGATGTTGGCATTTCTGAAAGGAATCATCTTGTCGTGCCAAACGGCGTCCAATTCGGCGGAGTGTACCTGTTCTACTGTCAGAGAAACTTGTTTTCTGTCTAAAATGACTTTTTGTCCCGGGCTAAGGGTGATTTTGCCTTCATCGTTGTTGCCGCTTACTTGGATTTTGCCTTTGATGAGCGTTACTTCTTCGTTTTCAGCATTACGGGCGTTGAAGTTAAAGACTGTACCTAATACTTTGACCTTCATACCATTACTCTGAACGATAAAAGGTGTATGTTCGTCTGGCGTTATTTCGAAGTATGCCTCTCCGATTAGTTTTACTTCTCTTTGTTCAGAAGAAAAGGTTTTAGGGTATTCTAACTTGGAGTTGTCATTGAGCCATACTTTGGAGTTGTCGGGAAGTGTTATTGTTGTTACTTCGTTGGTCGCTTCTGCAAGTATCATTTGCGGCTTTTGAAGGAATTTGAATGTCCCTAAGACGATTCCGATAGTGAAGCAAGCTGCTATGGCAGCGTAACTGAAGATCTTTTTAAATGAATTTGCCTTTCTAATTCCGCTGATTTTATTTTTGAGCCGAGAATCAGCGGACATAATCTTGGCATTATCTATTTTGACATCGCTCTTGCCGGCAAAGTAGAGTTTTTCGAGTTGGAAAAATTCCGCTGCGTTTTGTTCGGAGGAGTTGATCCAATTAAGCAGTTCTTGCAATTCGCTTTCGGTGCATTTGCCGAGCAGGTAGTCTTTTATTATTTTGTTTTTCATGTATTTTCGCGTATGATTTATAAACAACCGAAGCGGGTAAAATACTTACCGGATAAAGTGAAAAAATATTAGAAATGCTATAATAGCAAGGCGTTCCCGTAGGATTTTGAGGGCTTTGTAGATATGGACATCTATTGTGCGTTTGGAAACATTCATAACCGTAGCGATTTCTTTGTTCGGCATATCGTATAAGTAACTGAGTATAAAGGCTTGGCGGCATTTATCAGGGAGCATTCCGATGGCGTTGGTCAGTTTTTTGCGCAGTTCTTTGATTTCTATGTTTTTGAGGGCGTCGGAATGTTCCGGTGAGTAGTATTCTAGTCGTTTGAGGCTTAGTTCTTGTTCGAGTTTTGCGTACTTATCTGCTATTGTTTTGTGCTTGATTATATTCAGGCAACGGTTGTGCATTGATTTGTAAAGGTATGCGTAGGCTTGTTCTATGGCAGTGAAGTTTTCGGATTTTTTCCAGTATTCTGCAAAAACATCTTGTAGTATGTCTTCAGCGTCCGCTTCCCCTACAAGACGTGTGCCGAGGAAGAGCAGTTTAGGGTATAATTCTTTGAATACTGAATGAAAATCGAGTGCCATTTTTATACGTTGAAGAGGAAATGCATTATGTCTCCGTCTTGTACTATATATTCTTTACCTTCTGTGTTTAGTTTACCTGCCGCTCTGACTGCGCTTTCTGAACGGTATTTCATAAAGTCTTCATACTTTATGACTTCTGCACGGATGAAGCCTCTCTCAAAGTCGCTATGTATTACTCCTGCCGCTTTAGGGGCTTTATCGCCTTTATTGATGGTCCAAGCACGGCATTCATCTGCTCCTGCCGTGAAGTAGGTTTGCAGACCCAAGAGGTGATAGGCGCTTTGGATTAGTCTTACGACTCCGGATTCTTGTAATCCCATTTCTTGCAAGAACATCTGCCTGTCTTCGTAATTTTCCATCTCTGCGATTTCCGATTCCGTTTTTGCTGAGATGATAAGTATTTCTGCCTGCTCATCTTTTACTGCTTCTCGCATAGCATCAACATATTTATTGCCTTTTACTGCAGAGGCATCGTCTACATTGCAGACATACATTACGGGTTTATTTGTAAGTAAAAACAGATCTTGTGCCAATGCTTCTTCTTCGGTATTTATAAGTTCCACTGTCCTGCAGGATTTTCCTTGTAGCAATGCTCCTCTGTATCTTTCGAGTATATCAACGAGTTTTTTAGCATCTTTGTCTCCTCCTGTTTGAGCCTGTTTTTTTACTTTTGCTAATCGCGCTTCCACCGTTTCCAAGTCCTTGATTTGCAGCTCTGTATCTATTACCTCCTTATCGCGTACCGGGTCTATGTTTCCGTCTACGTGTACTATATTATCATCATCAAAGCAGCGCACAACGTGAAGAATTGCATCTGTTTCGCGGATATTTGCCAGGAACTGGTTACCGAGTCCTTCCCCTCTGCTTGCTCCTTTTACCAAACCTGCAATATCTACAATATCCACTGTTGCAGGAATTGTCCTTTGCGGTTTACAAATTTCAGAAATTATTTCCAAACGCTTGTCAGGAACATTGGTTGAGCCTAAATTCGGCTCTATGGTACAGAAAGGAAAGTTTGCGCTTTGTGCTTTCCCTGAACTTATACAGTTGAATAGTGTGGATTTACCTACATTAGGAAGTCCGACGATACCGCATTTCAATGACATCTTTTTCTGATTTTAGCTTCTTCTTGAAGCGAATTTGTACAAAGGTACATTAAAAAAATTCATTATAAGGGGCGTTTTTAGTTAAAAAGGTAAAATATACGTTTTAAAACTTATTTTAAGTTTCGTGTGCCTATCTTTCCGGAATGAAGAAATTGTTTTATATAATAGTGCTATTGTGCTATTTGACCTGTTATGAGGCTTATGCTCAAAACGATAAAGGGCATTTGGTAATGTTTTGGAATTTGGAAAACTTTTTTGATTACAAATGTGTTGATACCGTTGTACAGAAAGGAAAGATAAATTCTGATTTTGAGTTTTCACCTTTCGGAATGAGGCATTGGACCAAAAAGAAATTTTACGATAAATGTGTTTTGGTGTCAAAAAGCATATTCTGGATATGCGATAAGTATGGTAGAATGCCTGATATTATTGGTGTTGCTGAAATCGAGAATGGGTTTGTTTTGAGAAGTCTGATAAATTCTACTCTACTTAAGAAATATGATTATTCGGTAGTGCATTTTGATTCACAGGATCATAGAGGAATAGATGTGGGACTTATTTACAGGAAATCTATTTTTGATTTGGTAGAAAGCAAAGCTTTCAAAATCAAAAATAGTAATGGGCGTTTCCTTCGCACAAGAGATATTTTATATGTCCATTTGAAAGAAAAGAAAGGAGAAGAAAATAATTATAAATTATTTGTAAATCATCATCCATCTAAATTCGGAGGAGATGGCGGTACTGCCAGAAATCTTGCGATTAATCGCCTTAAAAATCTAACCGATAGCCTTTCCGGTGGGAAAATAATAGCAATGGGAGATTTTAATGATACCCCCGAGAATCCGGTATTTGAAATCCTGAAAGAAGAAAAGCCTCTTTTCAATATGTCAGAACAGTTGTACAAAAAAGGAGAGGGTACAATACGTTTCGATGGTAAATGGGAACTTATAGATATGTTTTTCTTATCAGAAGAGTGTTTGGATACTTCTCCTGTAATGGAAATCGTGAAAATTCCTTTTTTAATGGTCAGAGATAACGTACATGCAGGCATGAAGCCGTTTCGTACATATATTGGTCCTCGTTATGCCGGTGGAGTAAGCGATCATTGTCCTATAATTATTGCTCCTATCTGATTTTTTTTATTACTTTGTAAACTCTTAACTAAACACACACATAATTATGGCTATTTTAGAAAAAACAAATGAAAAATTCGCGACTTTGTTCGGAGGTAAAGGAGAAATGTTCTCTTCTGCCGGTCGTATAAATCTAATAGGTGAGCATACTGATTATAATGGTGGCTATGTTTTCCCCGGAGCAATAGATAAAGGTATATTCTTGGAAATCAAACTTAATGGAACGCAAAGGGTGCAAGCCTTTTCTATAGATTATGACGAATATGTTGAATTCGGATTAAATGAAGAAGATAAACCCGAGCAAAGTTGGGCGCGTTATATTTTCGGTGTTTGCAGGGAAACTATTAAAAGAGGTGGAAAAGTAGGAGGTTTTAGCTGTGTTTTTGCAGGAGATGTTCCTCTTGGCGCCGGTCTTTCTTCTTCTGCTGCATTGGAAAGTACATTTGCTTTTGCGATTAATACGCTATTCGAAAATGGAATAGATAAATTTGAATTGGCAAAAATAGGACAATCAACTGAACATAATTATTGTGGAGTTAAATGCGGTATTATGGATCAGTTTGCGTCTGTTTTTGGTAAAAAAGGATATCTTATAAGATTGAATTGCAAGACTCTGGAATATAAATATTTTCCATTTGATCATAAAGGATATAAATTGGTCTTGATTGACTCTTGCGTGAAGCACGAGTTGGCTTCTTCTGCGTACAATAAACGTAGGCAGTCTTGTGAAAATGCCGCTGCAGCGATTCGCAAAAATCATCCTGAAGTAGAATTTTTGAGTGATGCTAAAAGATTGTGGTTGGATGAGGTACGTGAAGAGATTCCTCAAGAAGACTTCTTGAGGGCGGAATATGTAATAGGTGAAGTTCAACGTGTCTTGGACGTGTGTGATGCTTTGGAAAGAGGCGATTATGAGACAGTAGGAGAGATGATGTATCAAACCCATTTCGGACTTAGCAAACTTTATGAGGTAAGTTGTGAGGAATTGGATTTCTTAAATAAACTTGCTCGTAAATGTGATGTTACAGGATCTCGCGTAATGGGAGGTGGTTTCGGAGGATGTACGATTAACCTTGTAAAAGAAGAACTTTATGATCCTTTCATAAAAGAAGCAAAAGAACAATTCAAAACAAAGTTCGGTCACGAACCCAAAATTTATGATGTAGTAATCAGCAATGGCGCGAGACAAATCAATTAAAATAAATACTTAAATTTATGGAGCAAAACCCAAAGAGAAACGGTCTGTCGGCCCTTTTGAAAAATGAAGATTGGCTATCTATATGGATAGGAGCTATACTTATAATTGCAGCATGCATATCTGTTTTGACCGGAGCATTTGATTTCAAAGCTTTGAAATTTTCTACTTGGCATTTATGGGAGAATGTTGCGGATAAAAAATCTTTGTTAGATCAGCTTACTTTTGGTCTTGGTTTGAAGTTTTTCTTGACAGGAATTATTTTTACATTATTATTTTCCATCGGAGCAAAGCTTCAAGGAGTAGAAATTAAAAGATTCCTTCCTGCTTTTATTGCTTTGTACATTATAGCAGTAGCGGTTAGGATAGTAAGTGCGGAATTTACATTAAACAGATATTTGGAATGGGCTTTTTGGGCATTAATAATTGGGCTTTTTATTTCAAATACTATAGGTGTTCCTGATTGGTTGAAACCTGCAATAAAGACAGAATTCTATATAAAGACAGGTCTTGTGGTGATGGGTTTCTCTGTGTTATTTTCGAATATCGCAAAATTTGGTCTTTACGGTCTTGGTATAGCGTGGATTGTAACGCCTATCGTTATTATTTTTATGTGGTATTTCGGCACAAGGGTTTTAAAAATAGATAATAAACCACTTGTAATTACTTTGGCTACAGCAACGAGTGTATGCGGAACAAGTGCCGCTATTGCTACCGGTGCTGCAGCTAAAGCAAGAAAAACAGATTTGTCTCTTGCTGTCTCTATTTCTATCATCTTTACGGTACTGATGATGGTATTTGAGCCTATGATTATTAAGGCTTTAGGAATGTCTCCAATAATGGGTGGCGCTCTTATTGGAGGTACTGTGGACAGTACCGGTGCCGTTGTTGTTGCAGGTACGGCTCTTGGAGGAGAGGCACAGACAGCAGCTGTCTTAGTTAAATCCATTCAAAATATTCTTATAGGTTTTATTGCTTTCGGAGTAGCAGTATTTTTTGCTGCTAATGTAGAAAAGACAGGTAAAAGTGAAGTCGGACCATCTGAAATATGGAAAAGGTTTCCGAAATTTCTTATAGGATTTTTTGCTGCATCTCTTATTGCTTCTTTTGTTATTCAACCTGTTTTTGGCGCAAATCAAGTGGGTGCAATTAATAAAGTTTTGGATCAGTATAAAAACTGGGCATTCGTATTGGCATTTACAAGTATCGGATTGGATACAAATTTCAAAGAAATAGTTAAACAGATGCATGGAGGGAAAGTTTTGTGGCTTTATATTGTAGGTCAGTTGTTTAATATTCTGTTGACTTATTTTGCCGTATGGCTGTTATTATCAGGAGTGCTTTTTGAAATTCCTGTTCTTGATTAGAATGATAAAAAAAAATAATGCAGGCAGAATTTTTACTATAATTTTATTTATAGTAATTCTGCTTGCTTGTATTTATGTTATGGCTACTAAAAAAGGGCTTGTAGAAGGACTTGATTTTGGTGCCGGTGCATATTATTATGCAGATATTCCTGAATTTGAAAAATATGTTTTTACAAAAGAAACAGGGAAAAGTCTACCTTATATAGTATATGTAATTTTATTCATTATATGGGGATATCTTATGTTTCTGTTATGGAAATGGGTAGAGCATAAAACCAATAAAATTAGGTAGAATGTTAAATATAAAAGAGAATATAGGTACTTGTTCGAACTGTGGAGAAGAACATAAAGTGGAAGTTTACTCAGGCATAAATGTTCAAAACGAACCTCAACTTAAAGAGAAGATTAAAGATGGTTCTTTATTTATGTGGGAGTGTCCTCATTGTGGAACAAGAAATCTTTCCGTATATCAAACTTTATATCACGATCCTGAACAAAAATTGATGATTTGGCTTTTGCCTGATGGCGCATTGCCGCCAGCTCAAATGGAAGCTGTAAAAAAAGCTCTGCAAGAACAAATAACAGAGGAATATCTTTCTGATTATGTTTTTAGAAGAGTTAAAGATGTAGGCTCTTTGATAGAAAAAATAAATATTTCCGATACCGGATTGGATGATGTTGTGATGGAGATGTGCAAGTATGTTACTAAAATGGAACTTGCTCGGCAAAATGCGTCAAAAGGGGATATGATAATTAATTCCGATTTTAGATTTTATAAAATGAGTGGTGCTGATAACACGATAACTTTGTCTTATCCTTTTGAAAGTTCAATGCTTGCCGTTAATATCGGTTTTAATGTTTATGAGGATTGTAGGGGTATCGTAATGAGAAATCCTTCATTGAAAAATATTAAAGGATTTGATGTTGTAGATTCTTTATGGCTTTCGGGAAAGCTAAGATAGTATCAGAAAACGGTGTTGAATATAAAACCTAAATGTGTCCTTTGTAAAGAAATTTTCTGTATTGTCAGATCTTTGAAATAACTACCTCCATTATAAGCAATTGAAATTCCTAATTCTGTTTCAAATGGAAACCAGGCGATGTTAGCTGCTCTTAAAGAGAAAGCGCATCCCGTGCTGAAAAAGTTGTTTTTCCCGTAGAAAGAAAAATCTGCAAAAGGCTTTAAGACAAAGTTTTTGATGTAAATCAAAGGAGATAAATACCATAAATCTCCTACATAGATCGGTATGCCGTAATCAGCCGTGAAAGAATATTGAAAACTCTCTTTTAATCCTATATATTGATTTAGTAATTCATTGCCTGCAAAACCCCTCGGTAAGATATTCAAGGCATTCTTTCCTTTTGCATATCTGCTTATTTCAGGAATCATTTGTATTTTTGCCGTCAATCTTAAACCCTGATCTTTTCTTATTCCGGGAAGATAACCGTAAACATATCCGAAGATTGCAGGATTAAAATAATCCTTTAAGAAAGGATAAGAAACCGCTCCTATCTCTGCTCCTATACCGAAATCAGGGTATATTTCAGAAGGCGCTTTTATTTTGGATATATAGCCTCGCACAGAAAAACCTAATCTATTAAAGGGAACTGAATTCCCACTTTTATGCATTATTCCCGTATCCAAAAAATCATTAGAAATATTATAATTCAGTTGAGGAATAATACCTCTTTGCCATCCTCCTGAAGAAAAATTAAGAGGAATATAAGTCTTTATATTAGCAAGAAAATAAGGCCTTTCAGTGGTTCTCGATTCGATTTTGATGTTCCCTTTTTCTATTTTTTTGAAGACATCAAAAGAAGAACGTCTGTTAAACTCCAGAGATATATCAAAAACAGGATAGAATTTTTTGTAATTGAATTTTGCAATAGCTACCGGTCTTCTTTTGCCATTTATAGGACTTTTCTCATAAGAAAATCCGAAAATTCCTGAAAAATTACCGAGAGTATTTTGTATCATTAACATCAATCCCGGAGAAATGGTCTTTGATAAATAATCAAAGGAAATATTTGGAATTTTATCGTAATTGAAATAGAAAGGGACCCAAGAATGAATATAGGATAGGCGTGGCTTTTGTAAATAAGGCTGAGCATCTGAAATTTTGTAATCGGTTGATAATAAAATGCCTTTTTGTAACCTTTTTTCTTGGTTAGAAAGCGTATCAGCAATAGGATACTTATAATATTGCTCCCATTCGGCTTTTTTTACAGTAAGTCCTTTTAGGTTTGTTTTGTAAAGGAGTTTACCGTATTTATGCATTTCCGGTTTTTCGGCAGGGGCTAAAGAAGAATAATATAGAGCATCTCTTGTCTTGTTGAATATTGCATCGTGTATGCCGTATTTTGAAGAAGTGATTTGTGTTAATTCTTTATTATCGGGCTTCCAAGAATAGAATTCATTTACTCCCGTACGGTCGCATTCAAAATACAAATTACCATTTTCTCCCTCTAAGTGCTGTATTTGAACGGGTTGAGGCTGTAAATGATTGGCAAATTTGCCATTTTTCGTTATGCTGTAAATTCCAAAACCGTGTTCTGAAAGCCCGGATATATAAATACTGTCTTTTATCCAAGCCGCTTCGGTAATTTGTACGGTATCGGGCGCTGTTATGGTTTTTATTCTTTTCCCTGTTTCCGTATCAAGTAATACTATATTACTGCCTCCTTTTTGAGGATATTCGATTGCGGCTATTTTATCTCCTTTTTCAGATGGAGAAGGATTGTGAAGGCTTTCTTCTGAAGTTAAATTATGAATCTTTTGTGGATTGTCCGTGTATATATATCTAATAATAGATTCTCTTTTTAATGTCCATCTGATATCAGGTATGCTTTCAGAAAAATATATCCGATCGGTATTAGGATCATAATGTAAGTGCCCAACTGCTCCTGAAAATGCCCTAATATGTTTTTCTTTTCCATCCGGAGTTATTTTTATCAACGATGTACTTTCGGCTAATCCTTTTTTTATTGCGTATATTTCACCTTTTTTAGAAATAAAGGGAGAATGATATTCCGTATGCCAATGAGGAAGTTTGTTGATTATTTCCGCAGGCATAAAAGGAGCGCGTTCTTGTGCATTTTTGTTCCATTCTTTTTGGAAGGCTTCGGTTATTTCTTTCCAAACCGCGCTCTGCTTTTTACCGGAAATCTCTTTTAATGTTTTTTGAAAATTGAAAATCCGAATAGGATTTTTTTGTATCCTGTTAAAATATTTTTTTGTAAAAAGAGGTTCATTGTAAAGGTATCGTATTCCTCCGATAGTCATATATCCGACAGTATAATAATCAGGAGCATACCATCTTTGTGAGCCATATTCCCAACGGTATTTGTTTCTGTAATCTCCGCTATCGAAAGACGGCATATAATATTCTAAAAAAGAGAATTTTCTGCCTCTGCCGGATAGTGTCAGTGCCGTTTCTGCGACCACTGCATCTCCTTCCAAAAAAGTTTTATTTGGATAAAGACCGGCGAGTCCTCCTGCGAACATCTCACCGAATAAATAGTGGAACGGCTTAAAAATACCGTTTCTTCCGAATTGCATTTGTGCAACGTGTCTGGATTCGTGCATAGAGAGATGTTCGATATTTGGTGTCGGGGTGATGTTGTACGTGTCAGGAGAAGTATAAAGTTCCATTCTTTGAGGTGCCCAAACTACCAATCCATTTGAGAAATTTTGGAAACAATGAAGTATGACAGGCATTTTCTTTTTGTACATCTCTCCTGGAGTATATCCTGCACTTAATCCCACTTTTATCCTGCTTTGCTCTAAAGCAAGTCCGTATTTCCATACCAAGCTGTCTGCTCCTTCAGGATATAAAATTTTATATGACGGTGTCTCGCGAAAATACCAATTCACATAATCAGGATCATTCCCGGAAAGCTGAAATTGAGCATTAGAGAGTATTTCCCAAAAAAGAAAAAGTACAGCCACAATAAATTTCAAATACTTCATATTGATTGGTTTAATTAAATAAGAAACCTCAATACAAACAAAGTTATAGGCAAAAATTTACTTTTGCAACTACTTTTTAACAGTGTGCTAAACAGTCTTGCCTAATTATAATCAAAAAAATTTTTTAATTTTGTATAATTCAAAACCGAAAAGAGATGAGTAAAAAAGAAGTCGAAGATACGCCGCTGATAAAACAGTTCTTTTCTGTAAAAGCGCAGCATCCTGAGGCAATTCTGCTATACAGGGTCGGAGATTTCTATGAAACTTATTCGGATGATGCGGAAGTTGCAAGTAAGATTTTGGGCTTGGTTCTTACCAATAAATCTAATGGTGAGAAAGGTAGAATCGCGATGGCAGGATTTCCTCACCATTCATTGGATATCTATTTGCCAAAATTAGTGAGAGCCGGATGTAAAGTTGCTATTTGCGATCAATTGGAAGATCCGAAAACTGCCGGAAAGAAGTTGGTAAAAAGAGGAGTTACTGAACTTGTAACCCCCGGAGTTGCATTTAATGATCAATTGCTTAACCAAAAAGAGAACAATTTCTTGGCAGGTCTGTTCTTTGAGAAAAGTCAATGCGGTGCTGCATTTTTGGATGTTTCTACAGGCTCTTTTCAAATAGCACAAGGTCCTTTGGATTATATAAAGACTCTATTCTCTTCAATGAATCCTAAAGAAATCATTGTTCAGAGAGGATATGAAAAAGACGTGAAAGAGCAATTCGGTATGGATTACTATATAACGTCTATTGATGAATGGGCTTTTGTGTATGATTCCTCTATAGAGAAATTGAAAAGACAACTTAATGTCGATTCTTTAAAAGGATTCGGAGTTGAAAATTATAGACTTGGAGTATGCTCTGCCGGAGCTTTGATTGTATATTTGGAACAAACCCTTCATTCCGGTTTACAAAATATATGCTCAATATCACGTATAGATAGCGGCTCTTTTGTATGGATGGATAGGTTTACCATTCGAAATCTTGAAATCTTTTCTTCTATAGGAGGTCCGGAAGGCGTTTCATTAATAAGCGTTTTAGACAAATGTACATCTCCAATGGGTGCGAGGTTGTTAAGGACTTGGTTGTCTATGCCTGTTGTAGATATAAATGAATTGGAGAGTCGATATTCCGTTGTTCAATATTTTATAGACAATCAGGAAAAACTATATAAAATCAGAGAACGGATTGGTGATATTGGGGATTTGGAACGCATTATTTCGAGGGCGGCGGCAGGCAAAATCGCCCCACGTGAAGTTTTGCAACTTGGCAGAGGTTTATCCCAACTTGAACCAATAATAGGTATTTGTAGAAGTGCGGAATTGCCGCACTTAAACGATATGATGAGCGGAATGCAAAGCTGCTCCGAATTGCTTTCAAATATAAAACATATTTTAAGTAACGAGCCTGCCGCCGCCATCGGAAAAGGAGACGTAATCGCCTCGGGCGCTAATGAAGAATTGGATGAGTTAAGAAATATTGCTCATCACAGTAAACAATATCTCTTGGAGATGCAGCAACGAGAGATTGAGAGAACAGGAATCACTTCATTAAAAATAAGTTATAATAATGTCTTCGGGTATTATATAGAAGTCCGAAATACATTCAAAGAAAAAGTCCCGACAGAATGGATTAGAAAGCAGACTCTTGTTAATGCCGAAAGATATATAACCGAAGAACTTAAAAACTATGAAGAAAAGATTTTAGGAGCAGAAGAAAAGATATATGCTTTAGAATCCAAAATATTCAATGAACTTATAGGTCAAATACAACAAAATATTGCAGTAATCCAGAATAACTCCAGGATAATAGCAAGGCTTGATCTATTATCTTGTTTTGCTTGGACCGCAGTAAATAATCATTACTCAAAACCGGAGATTAACGATGGGCATACACTTGAAATCATAGGAGGAAGACATCCGGTGATAGAAACATTGATGCCTCCAGGAGAAGAATATATTCCGAATGATGTATATCTTGACGAGAAAAAGCAGCAAATAATCATTCTAACCGGTCCTAATATGGCAGGAAAATCAGCCTTACTCCGTCAAACAGCGATAATCGTATTGATGGCTCAAATAGGGAGTTTTGTACCTGCAACTTCTGCTAAAATAGGATATTTTGATAAGATTTTCACTCGTGTAGGAGCTTCAGACAATATTTCAAGAGGAGAATCTACATTTATGGTGGAAATGTTGGAGACCTCTATGATATTGCATAATCTTTCTCAACGCTCTTTGGTACTTTTAGATGAAATAGGCCGTGGTACATCTACATATGACGGAATGTCCATAGCGAGAGCAATTGTTGAATATATACATAATTACGGTAAAGGGGCAAAAACCTTATTTGCTACTCACTATCACGAACTCAACGATTTGGAAAATATTTATTCCGGAATTCGCAATTTTCATATTGCAGTAAAAGAAATAGATAATAAAATAATCTTTTTAAGAAAGATGAAAGAGGGCGGGGTAGAAAAGAGTTTCGGTATTCACGTTGCAAAAATGGCAGGAATGCCTAAAGCCGTATTGGAATGTGCAGAGAAGACTCTTGCTAAACTTGAAAAGCAACGAGAAGACGAGAAGAAATCAAAGGTCAAAAATACAAGAGAAGGAAAAATTGAAAAAGACGGAAGTTTACAGTTATCATTCTTCCAACTAGACGATCCGACTTTGGAGTCCTTAAGAGATAAACTTAAAAATGCAGATTTGAATAGCCTTTCTCCTTTACAGGCATTTGATCTATTGCGTTCAATGAAAGAAGAACTCGGACTCTAAATCGTTATTTTTCTACGATAAAATTTTATTTCAAAATCATAACCTGTTTCAGGATCTCTTGTTAACTCTTTTACCGTGAAGATATCCCAATCTTTAGGATTGAATTGAGGGAAAAAAGTGTCTGCCGTATTTATTGAAGTGTGTATATGAGTAAGGTACATTTCATCTACCTTATTTATCGCTTCTGCATAGATTTTTCCGCCTCCTATTATAAAGCACTTCTCCTCATATATTGAATTATATGCTTCTTCCAAAGAATTTACCACAATTAATTCCTCCGGAGCATTCTCATAAGGCCGTGAGACTACAACGATATTTTTTCTTTTTGGCAATAATTTGAAATTCAAAGACTTAAAAGTCTTATATCCCATTATTACAGGATAGCCGGTTGTCGTTTGCCTGAAGAATTTCATATCTTCTGCAATATGCCAAAGCAAACTATTGTTTTTACCGATTGCTCCGTTCTCTGCAACTGCAGCTATAATACATTTTATCATTTTTTTTCTGAATTTTATACCGCAACAGGAGCTTTTATAGCAGGGTATGGGTCATAACCCTCAAGCGTGAAATCCTCATATTTGAAATTGAATAAATCTTTTATTTCAGGATTTATCTTCATAATGGGAAGATTACGAGGTGTACGTGTAAGTTGTAAATCCACTTGCTCAAAATGATTGAGATAAATATGAGTATCTCCAGTTGTGTGAATAAATTCTCCCGGCTTCAAATCACATACTTGAGCCAGCATCATAGTCAACAAAGAATAAGATGCAATATTAAAAGGTACTCCAAGAAACGAATCCGCACTACGCTGATATAATTGACATGAAAGTTTTTCCTCTGCTACATAAAATTGGAAAAGGCAATGGCAGGGAGGAAGAGCCATTTTTTCAATATCACCAGGATTCCATGCTGAAACAATCATTCTACGAGAATCAGGATTATATTTTAGTGTTTCTACTACGTTTTTTAATTGATCTATCGTAGTGCCATTTGCCGAGGTCCAACTTCTCCATTGATGACCGTAAACAGGACCCAAATCGCCATTTTCATCCGCCCATTCATCCCAAATCGAAACCCCGTTATCTTTAAGGTATTTTATATTCGTATCTCCGGCAATAAACCATAGCAGTTCATGTATCACAGACTTTAAATGCACTTTCTTGGTAGTGAGGAGAGGAAACCCTTTAGATAAATCAAACCTCATTTGATAACCGAACACTCCCTGCGTTCCTACTCCTGTACGATCGGTACGTATTACTCCGTTTGTCCTTATGTGTTTTAAAAGATTCAAGTATTGTTGCATAATATTCTATTTTACTCCGAAAGACCAAATTATAGCTTGCGTATAAACTTCATCAGGCTGCAGAACCGTATTAGGATAATCAGAATGATTAGGTGAATCAGGGAAATGCTGACATTCCAGAGCTACTGCATCATAATCCTTATATGTTTTACCTTTTTTACCTTCAGGACAACCATTAAGCCAGTTTCCCGTATATATTTGTACTCCGGGCTGTGTAGTGAATATTTCCACAAAACGTCCGCTTGAAGGAGAATAAAGTTCTGCCGCTTGTTGAAGTTGTCCCTCAACATAGCCATCTATTACATAGCAAGCATCATAACCTTTTCCATAGTTCAAGGCCTGAAAATCCGTTTTTAAGTCTTTTCCAAGTGGCTTTTCTACGGTAAAATCCATAGGTGTGCCTGAAACGGAGACTGATTCACCGAAAGGAATCAAACTCTCATCTGTCGGCAAGTATTCAGAAGCATTTAATTTCAGAATATGGCTTTTAATCCCCTCTGATCCGTTGAAACCATCCAGATTGAAGTAAACGTGATTTGTAAGATTAATTACAGTCGTTTTATCCGCTTCAGCCGTAAAAGTCAATTTTAACTCATTCTCCTCACTCCATTCGTAATGAGCCACAACTTTCAGATTTCCGGGATAACCGGCTTCTCCATCCTCGGAGAAATACATAAACTCTACAGCATCTCCTGTAATGCGACTTTCCCAAACTTTGTTTTGGAAACCATCAGGTCCTCCATGCAAATGATTAGGGCCATTGTTTATAGGTAAAGTATAAGTTTTTCCATCAATAGAAAAAGCCCCTCCGGCTATACGGTTAGCATATCTTCCGGGACATTTACCGGCACAAGGACCGTCGCTGAAATAGGACTCCGGTTTATCATAACCTAAAACCACATCATCTAAAATACCCTTTCTGTCAGGAATATTCACAGACACTATACCAGCACCAATATCTGAAAGTACTACACTTGCACCTTTCTCGTTTGTAATGGTATATTTAAATATTTGTTTCCGCATAGGGGTTAGACCCCAAAGTTCTTTTTCTATTTTCATTTTATGTATTTTTATACCTCATTTTCAGCTATCTGAGCTTCAGAAATATTTATAATGAAATCGCCCATTTTTTCAAGCTCTGCTACCACATCCATATAGAAAACGCCTTTTTGGTAATCATAGGATGTTTGTTCTTCAATATTTACTATATGCTCCTCCCTCAAAGTATTCCTGTACTCATTAATATTGTATTCTGCAATTTTTGAATTAGTAATGTCTTTCAGACCTGAATAAGGAGTTTGCAGATTGACCATCATTGCTTTGTATGCTTCATCAAGTAAATCCATCATCTTGTTTAACTTCTTTATCATAGTCTCATCGAACTTCTTCCCATAATCAGAAGTGCGTTTTAACATTCTTCCTATAGCCTCTCCGGAATCCCCCAAACTCTCCATTTCACCTATTATCCTATACATTCCTTTTATCCTGCTCGAAGAGATACTACTTATTTCGCCTTTAGATACCTCATTCAAGTATGTAGCAATTTCATATTCTATTCTATCCGTAATGCCTTCATACTTACTAAGCTTTCCATAATTCTCTTCGTACATTTCAGGTGTGTTTGAATTTATTGCTTTTCTCACATAAGCAAAACCTTTGCAGCAAATTTCTCCGAAATGTATAATTTCTTGTTTTGCCTCATCTAACGAAAGCTCTGCCGTAGAAAGCGGGCCTCCCTGTATGAATTTCAAACGGAAAACTTCCTCCTCTCCTTTTGGAGTAGGAACCAATTTTTTAACAAGAGCTTCAATTTGAGGAATGAACCATACCAAAATCAAAGTATTACCAAAATTGAAAACAGTGTGCAGAATACAGGTACTGTACAAAACAGAATTTTGTAATGCCTGCGACAACCCTCCTGCCTTAATATCTTCTGTATTATGAAACGCTGAAATTGGGTCAGGAAGTCCAATTGACGTAATCGAAAATGTAATTAATTTCATAAAAGGGCTGAAGAAAATCAATGCCAATATGACACCAATTACGTTAAATAAAGTATGCGCTACGGCAGTCCTTTTTGCAGAATAATTCGCGACGACCGCTGCGAGATTTGCTGTAATGGTTGTACCGATATTCTCTCCTAAAACCATTGCTGCAGCCATTTCAAAATTTATCCACCCGTTAGTCACGAAAACCATTGTGAGAGCCATAGCCGCACTAGATGCTTGCAAAAGACAAGTAATAGCCGCTCCGATAAACATAAAAATCACCACCGAGCCGAAACCAAAACCTGTTAAATTCTGCACGAAAGCCAATGCTTCAGGATACTGATTCAAATCAGGCACAGAGGTCTTCATCGTACCAAGACCTATAATCAATAAAGCAAAACCGATAATAAATTCTCCTATACTCTTCGTTTTGCTGTTTTTCATTACAGTCAGAACAAAACCTATGGAAATAAACGGAATCGCAAAAACAGCGATGTCGAAACTGAAACCGAATAAAGAAATCAGCCAAGCTGTAATCGTAGTACCGATATTTGCGCCCATAATTACTCCGATTGCATTTGCAAGAGAAAGGATACCGGCATTAACCATACTTACAACCATTACGGAAGTTCCGCTTGAAGACTGGATTAAAGCTGTGATAATGACACCTGTAATAATACCCTTTAACGGAGTAGAGGTCATAGAATAAAGAAAAGACCTCAATTTGTCTCCTGCTGCTTTTTGAAGTCCCTCGCTCATAAGGGTCATACCATAAAGGAACATAGCCATTGCTCCCAAAAGCGTCAGAGCCTGTAAAAGAATCTGCATATTGTAGATTTAATGTTATAACAAGACAAAATTAACAAAAAATACTTTCAAAATTGCTAATTTTGTAAAACATAAGAGCATTGCTCAAAAGCAAAAAAGATGAAAAAGGTTCTGATAATAACATATTATTGGCCTCCCGTAGGAGGATCAGGAGTTCAAAGATGGGCAAAATTTGCTAAATATTTGCCTGAAATGGGTTGGAAGCCCATAATCTACACTCCGGAAAATCCGGAGATGACCTCTATTGACAAACAATTAGCAGAAGAATTGCCAAAAGAAATAGAAGTTATTAAAACTAAAATTATAGAGCCATACAATATTTATAGACGTCTTTTTGGAACTCAAAGTTCCACTGATTTAAAAGTTCTGACCTCAAAAGATAAGAAACCCTCTTGGAAAAATAAAATTTCTTTGTTTATAAGAAGCAATTTTTTTATTCCGGACCCAAGAGTATGGTGGGTAAATAAATCCGTAAAGTTTCTAAAAAAATATCTTGAGGAAAACCCTGTTGATGCGATTATAACTACCGGACCGCCTCAATCCATGCACCTTATAGGACTTAAACTCTCCAAAGCAACAGGCTCTCCTTGGTTTGCCGATTTCCGCGATCCTTGGACCAAAATGTACTGGTATAAGAAAATGCCTTTATGCAATTTTGCAAAGAAGAAAAATAATGCTTTAGAAAAAGAGATCTTGGATAATGCAACAGGCATCATCGCCGTAAATCCTTTCGTGCAGAAAGATTTTCAGGCTATGACAAAAACTCCCGTTCACCTTATTACAAACGGATACGATGAAGAAGATTTTAATCAAATCGTAGAGCCAGACGGCAACTTCAATATTGTGCATACAGGGCTTTTCCCAATGGACGGCAACCCGGAAATACTTTGGGAAATCCTAAAACAAAAATGCCTTAACGAACCGGAATTCAAAAAAAGAATGAGAATAAGGCTGGTAGGGAAGACAGACTCTAATATTATCGCCTCCATTAAAAATGCAGGTTTAGAACAAAATACTATTGATTTAGGATATAAAGAACATAGATTTGCCGTAAGAGAGCAAATTGCAGCATCTCTACTATTGCTTCCATTAAGAAACGACCCTGATAATATTGCAGTACTGCCAGGTAAAGTCTTTGAATACTTGGCATCAAAACGTCCGATATTAGGTATAGGACAAGAAAATGGAGTAATGGCTTCAGTTATTCATAATGCCGGAGCAGGAAACGTTTGTGATTGGAACAATGCCGATGGTATCAAAAAGATGATAGATACGGTATGGAAAGAATATCTTCTCGATATAGATAATACGATAAACGCTGATATAGAACAATATACGCGTAAAAATTTAACGAAAAAACTAATCGAAATATTAGAAAATGAATAAAGCATTACTGAACAAAATATTAAAATATACAGGTATTATAATATTCTTCCTTGCACTATCATACGTTTTCGTATATCCTGTTTTGGAAGGCAAAGTCGTTAACCAAAGCGATATTTCAGGCTATATCGGTATGTCAAGAGAATCATCTCTTTATAATGCAGCCCATCCCGAAGATCCGACAGCCTGGACCGGCTCTATGTTCTCGGGGATGCCCACCACTTCTTTTGCTTTAGAAACAAAAGGCGATTTGACGCAGCGTATATACGATTTTTTACTTCTCGGAAGCCGTCCTGCCACATACCTCTTTATCTCCTTGTTAGGAGCCTTCCTGCTTATGCTTTCATTCGGTATAGAAGGTGTACTTGCCATCGGAGGAGCAATAGCGATTACCTTCTGCTCATATAATATGCAGATTATCACAGTGGGGCATAACACCAAGATGCAAGCTTTGGCCTTCCTCCCTTGGGTGCTTGCGTCTATCATTTATACATATAAAAGCATAGAAAAGCCTAATTTATGGAAAACCATTTTAGGAGCAGCGCTTTTCGGCTTGACGCTAAGTCTGCAAATAAAGGCTAACCATCAACAAATCACCTACTACTTGGCTATAATGATTTTCATTTACGCCATAGCGGTATTTATCGATATTCTAAAATCCAAAAGGACACTTCTTAAATCCTTTTTCATCGCATCCGCTTTGCTTCTTTTTACCGGCAGTTTAGGCATACTCTCGAATGCCAACAAACTTCTACCTCTATATAAATATACAGAACAAACTATGAGAGGAGGCTCGGAATTATCAGAATCCAAAGACGGAGAAGAAATCAACGCCAAAGGCCTTTCAATAGATTATGCCACAGCTTGGTCTTACGGCATAGAAGAACTCCCTAATATGATGATACCGAACTACAACGGAGGATCATCCGCAGGAGCAATCAACCCTGACAAATCCGAGACCTGCAAACTGCTAAGGCAATCAGGGCAAACCGATATAAAGCAGATTTCCAAATCATTACCTCTGTATTGGGGACCTCAACCATTCACCGCCGGGCCTATGTATATGGGAGCCATCACAATATTCCTCTTTATTTTAGGTCTCTTCCTCTATAAAGGCAAAGAAAAATGGTGGCTTTTGGTAACAACTATTATCGCAATTCTGCTTGCACTCGGCAATCATTTTATGTGGTTTACAAGACTGTGGTTCGACTACGTCCCGATGTACAACAAATTCAGGACGGTGTCGATGGCATTAGTGCTGCTGCAATTCACCCTCCCTCTGCTCGGCTTCAAAATTTTAAACGAAATCCTGAACAATCCCGAACACAAAAAACAATCCGCATACTCCCTGATTTTAGCCTACGCCCTTACAGCAGGCTTTTGCATAATCTGCGTATTGCTGCCCGGTATTGCCGGCTCTTTTGACGGGGCTGCGGATCGGTCTTTCCCCGAGGTCCTCGTAGAAGCGTTGAAAGCCGACAGGCGTCAACTCCTTATCAATGATGCGCTTGGCTCCTTTATCTTCATCACACTTGCCGCAGGACTCATTTGGTGGCATCAAACCTCTCCGACACAGCAGAAAAAACGGATAGTTGCTGCCGGTATCTCTATCTTGGTGTTTATCAATATGTTCTCTGTCGGTAAACGTTATCTGAACAGCGATAATTTCGTAGCAAAACGCACATTTACAAGCAAATTCACCACTCGCCCGGTAGACAAAATGATATTAGAAGATAAAGACCTGTCTTATAGGGTGTTGGATCTCACAACAGACATTTTCAACGACTCACGCCCATCCTATCTGCACAAAAACATAGGCGGTTACAGTCCGGCAAAACTCCAACGCTACCAAGACCTTATATCGCATTACCTTAAAGGCGAAATAGACGTACTATATAAACAATTAAGTAAAGTAAAAACCGTTTCCGAATTTCAGGCAGATTTACCTTATCTGCCCGTTCTCTCCATGCTCAATCTCCGCTATATCATCCTCGGAGAAGCCTATCCGCCCGTCCAAAACAAATACGCATACGGAAATGCTTGGTTTGTCGACAAACTAATTGCCGTAAACACGCCTGACCAAGAAATAACAACCCTCAAACAAATAGATCTGCGCAACGAAGCCGTAGCACGTATAGGAAAAACGGAAAATTATACTTCCACCCCCGGCGACACCATTGCACTCACCTTTTACTCGCCCAAAGAACTCCGCTATCACTACAAATCCGCCACTGCTCGCCCTGCCATCTTCAGCGAAATCTACTACAAAGACGGCTGGAAAGCCACTCTCAACAATGCCGAACACACACAAATCGACCTGTTCAACGCCAACTGGACACTACGCGGAGCCATCCTTCCCGCAGGCGAATACGACCTCATAATGCGTTTTGAACCAACGTCTTACAACATAGGTCGCGCCCTGTCTGTCGCTGGCTCAACCCTTCTGCTGCTCCTTCTCCTCATCTCCGCAATCCGCGCCCGAACGAAAAAAGCAGAAAAATAATTACGCCTTTAAGCCTTCTCCTTGAAGTCCCTGAAAAGGACTCCAAGGAGACAGCTACGGCAAAAGCCGCAGTCATTAAAAAATGCCTGCTGAACTCTCAATAGGAAGATTGGCAGCGGGCACAAGCCGCTGACCAATCCCCTTACTATAACTTCAAATTGCGAAAATTAAAATACCCATCGATTCCTTGGGTATTTTCCTGCTCTCCATCATAAGCCACTGCCGTCCGCACGATTTTATCACCCAAAAGCGAATGCAGGTAATGTAAATGCTTAAAATAATCAGAGTTGAAAGTCTTTCCTGCCTTTATCTCGTATGCCTCCAAACTGTTATCAGGCAGAAGCCTTAAAATATCCACCTCCCTTTGCGACTTATCCCGATAGAAAAAAAGGCTCTCCTGCTGTCCTCTATTCGCCCCATACTTCAACATATCATTTACCACCATATTTTCAAATAAACTGCCTCTCAACGGATGCACATCCATCTGCTCTACCGTACTAATACCAAGCAGGAAACTTGCCAGCCCTGTATCATAAAAATACAATTTCGGAGTTTTCGTAAGCCTCTTGCCGATGTTTGCATAATAAGGCTGAAGCATATACACCACGTATGATGCCGAAAGCACGCTCAACCAATTCTTTATCGTAGGCAAACTTACACCTACCTCAGTAGCCATTGCCGAAGCATTAAACTCCTGCCCTATTCTCCCTGCCGCAAGACGAATAAATATCTGAAATGCCACTCATTCGGTCCTCATCCACTGCCACCTGCAAATAAGAAAAAATCTCCTTGAAATTCTGCGCCTCATCAATTATTGCACCCTGTTCATATTTACCAAGAAAAGCCTTTGGGTCCATACGAGCCTCTGCAAGCGTAGAAATGTCCTCCAGATTGGCGTAAGGAAGATTCGGGAATGCCTTTCTGCACAAAGTTGTCTTTCCCGATTGGCGCGGTCCCGTCAACGTAATCACCGGAAAATAACGAAAAAGCCCACTTATGGACCTCGCCATCACCCTGTCTATCAATTCCTTTACCATAATTCAGCCAAATTTAAAGTTCAACTTTAGATTTGGCAAAGTTGGCATATTCCTCCGATAAACGCAAATAAATTTACCTTCCGGAAGCGAAGCTTCTCTACCTTTGAATTTTTAGGAGCGTTAGCGACGTTTGAAACAACCCCGAAAGGCTATTAATACCTTTCGGGGTTTAGTTTCTAATTTATTCGAATAACGAAAGTGCGTTGATGCAAGCTCGTGAGTAATGAAGAGGACTGCAGCAAATACATTTGTTTTGTTTGAGCTGTTCCCATTCTTTAAAGGCTTCTTCTGCACTTGCCGGGATGTTGAGGTACTTCCAAGCCCAAAGGTGGCTGTTGAGCGTTTCTGAATGCATTTTACATTTACAGAAACCTGTCGTATCGCAGAACACTTGTCCTTTTTCTATACCGAATTTGTATAGCTTCTCGGCAACAGGGCGAACTTCGTTTACCGTTTCCATATCCTTAATCGCAAAGGCTCCATCCAAAATAATCCAAGAGGTTTCGGAGGCTTTTTTGTTCAGCATAAGTGTAGGAACGGTTTTCAAAAGGGATTTAATGTTTTGGCGTAGTGTTTCGTCCTCGTGTATTTTGTAAAGTTCGATATAGCCTTCGAGAAGATATAACAGTGCTGTTGACTTTTCTTCTTCGTTCAATGGCTTATCGGGAGCAGGCTTGAAATCCCTTGTCAGAACAAAGGAATAAGAGTCGTCTGATTTGCGGAATTCTTTTTCTACTATTTCGTAGATATTGAGGGCGATTTTCAATGCGTCCTCGTCTTTTGTTGCTGAATAATACCGGCTCAAACCGAAGATTGCACTGCCCTGACCCAACAAATCCACATACGTATCGAGTCTCTCGCCATCTGCATTCACGGAAGAGTACACTCCACCGTATTTATGGTCAACGAAACGGGTAAAAAAATAGTCCTTGACGTTTGCTGCTCGGACCATATATTCTTTTTTTCTCAAATGTTTGTATGCTGCGGATAATGCCCATAGTAATCTGGCATTGGTGATCACGCTTCTTGGAGCATCTTTAACAGGAGTTCCGTCTTCAGTGAATTTGCCGTATATTCCTCCTTTCGGATCTTCCATTCCTGCCCAGAAATTCAAGATATTGTTTTCTAAAACATCTTTTACTTCTTTAATGAAAGTATCAGTTTTTCCTGCCATAATATTAGTGTTTTTAAAGATTAGTAATAATTTTTCCTCTGTTTTTAGGAATTGTTATAAATATAGTTATATTTTGTTTGATTTGCAATCAAACTTTAAAATAAAAATAAATCGGAGGTCTTAATTATTCAAGGTAAAATATTATCTTTGCATTAGGATGACAGACGTTCTCTCATACATAGATAATTTATTATGAATGATATTTTAGGCTTCCTGAACGTGTCGTTTATAGATGTTCTCGACATCTTTATGGTTGCTGTGATTATTTATTCGGTATTCCACTGGATAAAAGGGTCCGCAGCAGTTAATATTTTTTTAGCGATACTTTTCCTTTTTGTAATAAGGGTATTGGTCTCCGCTGTGAAGATGGAGATGATGTCTGCCCTTATTGGGACGGTGATGGATGTCGGGGTGCTGGCTTTGCTCATAATTTTTCAGCCTGAAATAAGACATTTTCTGATACGTTTTGGAAGTAGTTATGGTATAAGGGGAAGAAAACTCATTAACCGTATTTTAGGTTTTAGTGATAAACATATTGGGCAGGAATCCGTAAAAGAGATTACGGAGGCTTGTAAAAGTATGTCTGATGATAAGACCGGCGCTCTTATAGTGTTGCCTCACGAAACATCTTTGGATAATATCATAGAGACGGGTGATAGGATAGATGCAGCAATCAACAGAAGATTGATTATGAATCTGTTTTTTAAAAACTCTCCTTTGCACGATGGCGCTGTGATAATGCAAAACGATAGGATTGTTGCAGCAAGATGTACGCTTCCGATTACACAGAGAAATGATATTCCGGCTCGTTTCGGGATGAGGCATAAGGCTGCTATCGGCATATCTGAAGAGACAGATGCGGATGTAATAGTGGTATCTGAGCAAACCGGGAAAGTCTCTTTCGTAAGAGGGGGGAATGTAACCCCTATCAAGAATATAAATGAGTTGAAATTGTTGCTGAGTTCTTCATTTCATAATGAAAGAGAAGAAGAGGCGAATCTAAAAGAAGAAAAATAAGTGGAAGAGAATATAGACCTAAGATTGGAATCTAAATTGGGATTTGACAGGGTAAGAGAAATTATTTCCAATCGCTGTTCTACGGAGTATGCCTCAGAAAAGGCAAAAAATGAGAAATTTATTAATGATGCCTCCCAAATAGCTGAAAGGCTTTTACTTACGGATGAAATGCGTCTTATCGTAATGTTTGAAGACCGTTTCCCGACAGGAGGTTATATAGATTGTTTGGATTTTCTTCTTCTCTTGGAAAAAGAAGGGTATAACATTGATTTACTGTCTCTTGGCAAGTTGAGGACTATGTTGGATACCGTACGCAAAATCATAATCTTTTTTTCAGGAATAAAAGACGGTGTCTATCCTCATCTAAAAAGGATGTCTTCTCCTATCATTTCTTTTCCTGAGGTACAAAGGCGTATCGATGTGATATTGGATAAATTCGGTAATATAAAAGATACGGCTTCAGATACCCTGTATGATATAAGAAAATCCATTAAAGACAAAGAAGGCGCAATCTCCAAGAGAGCAAATGCCATATTGAAGAAAGCCCAGCAAGAAGGCTTGGTGGATACGGAAGCAAATGTGGCAATAAGAGATGGTAAAATGCTTATCCCCGTAAGTACGGCAAATAAAAGAAAAATCTCCGGATTTGTTTATGAAGAATCTGCTTCAGGAAAGACTACATTTATTCTCCCTGCCGAAATAGTAGAGATAGAAAACGAACTGAATGAATTAAGATTTGCAGAATCCGCCGAGATCGTGCGAATACTATCGGAATTCAGTGATTTTGTAAGACCTTATGTTCCGGATTTAAGGACTTCTGCAAGGTATTTGGGCGAAATAGATTTCTTATATGCCAAAGCGCAAGTAGCATTGGATTTTATTGCAGGAATACCTATTATTTCCAAAGACGGAGAAATGAATATTCGTAAAGCACGTCATCCTTTACTTGAAAAAGCTCTGAAAAAAGAAAATAAAGAAATAGTCCCTTTGACCGTTACTCTTTCTCCGAAAAAGCGTATCCTTTTGATTTCGGGTCCTAATGCTGGAGGTAAATCCGTTTGCCTGAAAACAGTAGGTCTTTTGCAGTATATGTTTCAGTGGGGAATGCTTATACCGACTTCCGAATCTTCAGAAATGACGATCTTCGATAGGATAATGGTAAGCATAGGAGATAACCAAAGTATCGATAATGATTTGAGTACATACAGTTCGTTTCTTGCAGATATGAAAAGTATGTTATCGCAAAGCGATTCAAATACTTTGGTACTGATAGACGAATTCGGCTCCGGAACTGAACCTGCTGCCGGAGGAGCGATAGCAGAGGCTATATTGAGTGAGTTGGATAGGCGTGGCGCTTACGGAGTGATTACCACTCATTATACGAATTTGAAACTTTACGCATCAGGTAAAGACACCGGCGTTATCAATGGAGCAATGCAATTCGATGTTAAGAATATAGCACCTCTATTCAAATTGGATATGGGACTGCCCGGTAACTCTTTTGCTTTCGAACTTGCTCGCAAGATGGGACTGCCGGAAGATATAATCAAAAATGCAGAGGACCGTGCAGGCGAAGAATATGTAGGAATCGAACGTAATTTGAGACGTATTGCTCGCAATAGGAAAGCATTGGATGAGAAACTCCAAAAAATCAAGTTCACAAACAAGAACCTTGAAAACATCACAGGGAAATATCAAAAAGAATTAGAAGAGATAAAGCAAAAACGTGACGAGATTTTGGATGAAGCGAAAAAAGAGGCGGAAACAATTATAAAGGAGGCAAATCGCAAAGTCGAAAATACGATTCGTACCATCAAAGAAGCACAAGCAGAGAAATCTGCGACCAAAGAGGCGAGAAAAGGCTTGGAACTCTTCATTGGGGCAATCGAACAAAGAAAGGTTTCCGAACAAAAAAATAAAGAGGAGTACCTCAACGAGAAACTAAAAAAATTGGAGACTCGTAACCGTAAAATTGGGACAAAACCGACCGTTGAACCTGAAAAAGAAAAATTCAGATCGGGTCCGATTGCCGTAGGTGAAAAAGTCAGGATAAAGACCAACGGAATGGCGGGAGAAGTACTTAAAGTCTCCGATAAAGCAGTAACGGTGATAGTTGGCAATATCACTACCAAACTTCCTTTGGATAAAGTGGAGCGGATTTCTTCTAATGAATATAAGGAAACTGTCAGAAAGACGATTACCCCTGTTTCCCAAAAAGTAGACACCTCTTTGACAGAGCGCAGGCTTGCATTCAAATTGGAAATAGATGTGAGAGGACATAGACTATCTGAGGCATTAGAAGAGGTTACCAGATATATAGATGATGCTATAATGTTGGATATGAATTCAGTGCGGATAATACACGGTAAAGGGACAGGAGTGTTGAGAGAAGAATTGCAAAAATATATAAAGACAATACCGGGAGTGCTTTCCGTTAAGGATGAACAAATACAATTAGGAGGCTCAGGAGTTACAGTGGTCTCTTTTAAATAGTAAAGAGATGATTAGAGGAGGAAAGTTAAAGCGGTTGGGAGATATAGGAGAAGACATGGCAAGCAAATATTTGTCAGAAAAAGGGCACCGAATATTGGAAAGGAATTGGAGGGCAGGTCATTTGGAAGTGGATATTATTTCCATAAACAGTGATGGTGTACATTTTGTGGAAGTGAAAAGCAAGACTGCTCCCTATGATGTGCAACCTGAAGAAAAGGTGAATAAGATAAAACAGAAAAGGATAGAAAGGGCGGCATTGAGATATATTAATGAGAAAAGCCCTTCTGCAGAAGTTTTTTTCGATGTATTGACGGTGGTATTTGATAGAGATAAATTTGAAATACATTATTTTCCGCAGGCTTATATGCCTGTGTATATTTGACTAATTATATAACACTATGAATAACAACAGATATTGTATAATAATGGCAGGAGGTTCAGGTACTCGTTTCTGGCCGCTCAGCCGAGAAAGCAAACCTAAACAATTCTTGGATTTTGATGGGACAGGGAACACTTTCATTAAACGGACGTATGCTCGTTTCTCTAAGATAGTCCCCAAAGAGAATATTTTCGTGGTAACTCTTTCTAAATATAAGGAGATGTTAATGGAACAATTACCCGAAATAAAAGAAGAAAATATACTTTTGGAACCATACAGTCGTAATACTTCTCCGTGTATAGCTTATGCTACATATAGTTTGATGAAAAAAAATCCTAATGCCATAATGGTGGCAACTCCGGCAGATCATCTTATTCCGGATGAAGATATGTTTTATACGACAATGATGGAGGCGATGGAGTATGTAGAAGAGAATGATGTACTTATGACTATCGGTATTACTCCGGATCGTCCCGATACCAATTACGGATATATTCAAGTGGCAGGCGGCAGGGTCGATAATGGTAGTTGCAAGCCATCCAAAGTGAAAACCTTTACAGAAAAGCCTGATGCCGAACTTGCTAAGGTATTTTTGAAGACCGGGGAATTTTTCTGGAATTCCGGGATTTATATATGGAAGACGAATACCATTAAAGAAGAAATGGAAACACATATTCCTGAAATCACTACTTTGTTTAAAGGTTGGGAGATGGAAATAGGAGGTCCGTTTGAAAGAAATTTTTTGGAAAAGGCATATACCGATTGCGAAAAAATATCCATTGATTATGGAGTGATGGAAAAAACGGAGAGAGCCTGGCTTTATCCTGCAAAATTCAGTTGGACAGATATGGGGACGTGGGAGACCTTGTATAGAGTGGCTCCTGAGAAAGATGCAAGAGGAAATGTGTTTGAATGCAAAGAAATCCTTGAAGAAGATAATTACGGCACAATTGCTGTTTCAAACAACAAGAATAAACTTATTGCCATAAAGGGATTAAAAGATTATATCGTAGTGGATACGGATGATGTTCTTATGATTTGTCCAAAAGAAGATAAATCATTCAAAGAGTTTACATCAGGATTGGCAATGCCCGGATTCGATAAATTCAGGTAGAACTATTCGTAGAACTTGTCCAAAGCGTCTGATAATAAAGTTTCAAATACTTCTTTTTCGTGCAAAGAAAGGAATGAGACTTCTATTGGTACCATAAACATCTTTTTCTTCAAAGAGTCAGGTATTTTCTTATAATCGAGAATCCTTTGGCTGTCTTTCTCCGTAGTGGCCACCACAGCGGTAGGGCTGCCTTTGGTAGAAGCTTGTATCTTCATTATGTCGAATGCTCCGTATTTATGGTGGTCTGCGAAGTTGAAACGGCGAATGATTTTGTAATGATCACTCAAATATTGACGCAGAGGTGTATCTTTGGCAATTCCCGAGAATAGTATCAATTTCTTTGAATACACATATCTTGCATCTCCATTTTCAAAGATAGGTTGTAAAGGGCAGTAATTGATCGAAGTGAACAACACTGTTTGCTGTTTGCCTTTTTTATCTATTCCGCTGCAAGATGAAGTATTGTAATTGTCTATTCCTAAAGATTGAGCCCATTTGCTCTTTTCCCATTCGTTAAGGTAAGGGGGACATTTGGTGACGATTATAATATCCGCATAATGTAATCTTTCCGGCAAGTCTCTCAATCTTCCGAAAGGAAGGAGCATATCTTTATATGTAGGTCTGTTATAATCTACCAATACGATATTAAAGAGCGCTTTCAGAGAGCGGTACTGGAAAGCATCGTCTAAAATGATTATATCGCTTTTAGGATAGTCTTTATTTTTACATTTGCGACCACGCTTTGTTTCCATCATTTTCTCTCTGTTCAGGAGAAAATTGATACCCTCCACCCTGGTCCTGTCTACTGCAACTGTGATGTTAGGGAATTTCTTCTTTATTTGTAGAGGTTCATCTCCTACTGCTGCCGCCCTGTCTGTCGTGTAAACCTGCTGGAAGCCGCTGCTTTTGCGTTTATGTCCTCTTGACAAAACGGCTATATTCTTGTCTGCCCATTTGGGGTTGTCCAAAAGGGTTTTAATTATCATTTCCGTATGAGGAGTTTTGCCGGTACCTCCTGCTGTTATATTACCGATACAAATAGTAGGGACTTCTTTACAAGTGTGGACTTTGAAAATTCCGCTATTGTAAAGAGCGTGTCTGAGTTTAAGTATCAGATAATATGGTGCAAGAATGATTTTATCTAACATAAGTTTGCAAATATAGAAAAAAATTAAACGCCATATACGTTTGTTCTCTCTTCCAAAATGTAATTTCCCCAATTTTTCTCTATAAAATCCAAAGTCTCCGTTATTTCTTCAGGAGAATTGAGTGTTACCAATTTAATCCTCGTTTCTTTGAAATCGGGTAATCCTTTGAAATAGCAGGATAAGTGTCTTCTCATTTCATATACTCCGCGAACATAGCCTTTGAGCGTAAGAGAAAGTTGGATTTGGCGTTTAGCCAATTTTACTCGTTCAGGAACGCTCAATGGAGGAACGAGCGTACCTGTTCTTATATATTCTTTCACTTCGTGAAATATCCAAGGTCTCCCGAAAGAGGCGCGCCCTATCATTATTCCGTCTACGCCGTATTTATCGAAATATTCTTTGGCTTTTTCGGGGGTGGTAATATCTCCGTTACCGATAATCGGGATTTTTATGCGTGGGTTGTTTTTGATTTCTCCGATGAGAGTCCAGTCTGCTTCTCCTTTATACATTTGGCAGCGCGTCCGTCCGTGAATTGTCAGGGCTTTTATACCTACGTCTTGGAGTCTTTCCGCTAATTCGGGGATGATTTTGGATTTCTCGTCCCAACCCAAACGTGTTTTGACTGTTACAGGCTTTTTTACGGCATCAACAATCATTTTGGTAATCATTACCATTTTGTCAGGCTCTTTCATCATCCCTGAACCGGCACCGCGTCCTGCGATTTTATTGACGGGGCAGCCGAAATTGATGTCTATGAGGTCACAACCGTGTCCGCCTGCTATTTGTACTGCATTATCAGCCATTTTAGCAGCTTCTACCATTGCTTCAGGGTTGTTGCCGTATATCTGTATCCCTATAGGAGATTCTTCTTCTGAGGTTTTCATCTTGTCGATGGCTTTCTGTGCATCGCGTATCAATCCGTCTGATGGGATAAATTCGGTATATACCATATCTGCCCCTTGTTCTTTGCACAGAATACGGAAAGATGCGTCGGTAACGTCTTCCATAGGTGCAAGTAAAACAGGTTTTTCTCCGAGATTGATGTTTCCTATATACATATTCAAAAAGATTTTGGCAAAATTACAAAAAGAGTGCGATATTTGTAAATTAATGATTTCATTGGAGGTTAAAATATGAAAGAGATTAAAACTATCGGTGTTATGACTTCCGGAGGAGATGCTCCGGGTATGAATGCTTGTATCAGATCCGTTGCAAGGACGGCTATTTTTAATGGTTGGAAAGTTTTCGGTGTTTACAGGGGCTTTGAGGGGCTTGTTAATGGAGAACTTAAGGAGTTGACTACGGAGAGTGTCAGCAATATAATCCAAAGGGGCGGTACAATCCTTAAAACAGCAAGGAGCGAGGAATTCAGAACTGCCGAGGGACAAAAAAAGGCATATGATAATCTTATGAAATTCGGGGTGGATGCCCTTATCGTAATAGGAGGTAACGGGTCGTTGACAGGAGCCCGTGATTTGGCGAAAGAGTATGATTTCCCGGTTATAGGTCTTCCGGGGACGATAGATAATGATCTTTTCGGTACGGATTCTACGATAGGATATGATACTGCTCTCAATACGATAGTTGAGTGTGTAGATAAGATAAGGGATACGGCAAATTCGCACGATAGAATATTTTTTGTTGAGGTGATGGGGCGTGATGCCGGCTTCCTGGCACAAAACAGCGCCATTGCTTCAGGAGCAGAAGCCGCGATTATACCTGAGGATCAGACGGATGTAGACCAGCTTGCTCAATTCATAAGCCACGGCGTGCGTAAGAGCAAGAACAGTTCAATCGTGATTGTTTCTGAGAGTCAGAAGAATGGGGGTGCAATGAATTATGCAGAAAGAGTACGTAAAGAATATCCTCAATATGATGTGAGGGTTACTATTTTAGGACATTTGCAAAGGGGAGGGAAGCCGAGCGCATTTGACAGAATCTTGGCAAGCCGCCTCGGGTATGCGAGCATAGAGGCTTTGAAGGAAAACCAAAGGAATGTGATGATAGGTATTTCTAACGACAGAATAATTTATGTTCCTATTGATAGAGCGATTAAGCAAGATAAGCCGATTGATAAAGAATTAATCAATGTTCTTGGTGTTCTTTCTATATAGATTTTGATAAAATAGAAATATTATGTACCTTTGCGACCCCTATGATGTGTAGGGATCGCAATTTATTTTATAAACCATTAAAGATCAAGACAGTGAACACACAAAGTTACAAAACAGTATCCCTGAACAAGGCAACTGTACAAAAAGAGTGGGTTGTCATTGATGCTACGGATCTTGCACTTGGTCGTCTTGCAGCCAGGTTGGCTCTTGTCCTTCGCGGAAAGAACAAACCGGGTTTCACTCCCAACGTTGACTGCGGTGATAATGTAATCGTTGTCAATGCTGAAAAAGTGGCGCTTTCAGGTAAGAAGATGACAGATCGTGTTTACGTTCGTTACACCGGATATCCGGGCGGACAGCGTTTCACGACTCCAAAAGAGATCTTGGCTAAAAGACCTACGGAATTGGTCAGGAGAGCAGTAAAAGGAATGCTTCCTAAGACCCGTCTTGGTGATAAGATTATCAATAACCTGTATATCTATGCAGGTCCTGAGCATCCTCACCAGGCACAACAACCAAGAGAAATTAAGTTAAACGAAATTTAAACAGAGCAAATGGAACAAATCAACGCCCTTGGAAGACGTAAATCAGCCGTAGCTCGCGTTTATCTCGTAGCTGGAAAAGGCAATGTTACAATTAACGATCGCACTCTTGATGAGTATTTCAAAGAGGAGTCGCTTCGTTTTATTGTAAACCAACCATTCAGTGTTACAAGCACAGAAGGTCAGTTTGATGTTAAAGTCACCATCGTAGGTGGCGGAACAAACGGACAGGCAGAGGCTATAAGGCTTGGTATCGCTCGCGCTCTTTGCGAAGTGAATACTGAAGCATATCGTTCTGCCCTTAAGACTGCAGGGTTCCTTACACGTGATGCACGTGAAGTGGAAAGAAAGAAACCCGGACAGCCTAGTGCTCGTAGACGCTTCCAGTTCAGTAAACGTTAGTATTACGATTTTTGATTTACATCGAAGCACAGTCCGGTGCCAAATTCTAGGACCTTTATATAAGCTACCTTTAGAATTGCCGAGACTGCGGAAAATCCGGAAGACTCACTGTATAGTGGCTGCTTCGGATTGACGAAAAGAGACCTTTCGGGAAAGGCAAATCCCGCAAGGATAGTATTAAAACAAGAAAAATTTAAAGAAAATGCCAAGAACAAATTTCCAAGAATTGCTTGACGCAGGTGTTCATTTCGGACACTTAGCCAGGAAATGGAATCCTAAAATGGCTCCTTATATTTTCATTGAAAGGAACGGGATTCACATCATTGACTTGCACAAGTCAGCAGTTAAGATAGAGGAAGCTGCACAGGTAATGAAAGAACTTGCACGTTCAGGTCGTAAGATTCTTTTCGTGGCTACCAAAAAACAGGCTAAAGAGATTGTTGCACAGAAAGCTCAATCAGTAAATATGCCTTCTATTACAGAGAGATGGGCAGGCGGTATGCTTACCAATTTTCCTACCATCCGTAAGGCTGTAAAGAAGATGAATACCATCGACAAAATGAAAGAAGATGGTAATTTTGATAAATTGGCTAAGAGAGAGCGTCTTCAAGTAGATCGTCAGAGAGAAAAACTTGAGAAAAACTTGGGTTCGATCAAAGATATGAGTCGTCTCCCTTCAGCCCTTTTCGTTGTAGACGTTCAGAAAGAAGCAAATGCTGTAAAAGAGGCTAATCGTCTGAATATCCCGGTATTCGCATTGGTTGATACTTGTTGCGATCCTACACCTATTGATTACGTGATTCCGGCAAATGATGACGCTACAAAGTCTATAGAACTTATTACAGATATTCTTTGCAAAGCTATTCAGGAAGGTCTGGACGAAAGAAAACTTGAGAAAGAAAAGGAGGTTCCTGCAGAGGATTCTGCTAAACCGGCAGGCAAAAAACTTCGCGCTCGTAAAGGTGCAAAACCAGAAGAGGAAGAAGTAGAAGTTGTCGCTGCTCCTGTAGTATTGGAGGATATTGAAGATGTAGAGGAGAAAGCTCCTAAGGCTAAAAAAGTCAAAAAGTCTTCAAAGAAAGAAGAGGAATAGTACTAATCTTAAAAAGAAAATTAACAATGGAGATAAAAGCAGCTGACGTAATGAAATTACGTAAGATGACAAGCGCCGGTATGATGGATTGCAAGCAGGCTCTTACAGAGGCTGAGGGTAATTTCGAAAAAGCAATCGAAATCATACGCGAGAAAGGTAAATTGGTTGCAGCAAAGAGGGCTGATCGTGAGACAACCGAGGGTGCTGTTCGTGTTCGTATCAATGGAGGTAAAGCGATTATCGTTTGCCTTGGTTGCGAAACGGACTTCGTATCCGCTACACCTGATTTCCAGACTTTGGCAAACAATATAGCAGATGCTGCTATCAATAGTCTTCCTGCAGATGTTGAGGCTCTTAAAGCAGTGAAATTGGCAGACGGCCACACTGTGGAGGAGGAGATTTCCGCTCAAACAGGAAAGACAGGCGAGAAGCATATTTTGGCGTATTATGCTGTATTAGAGGCTCCGTATATCGCTCAGTACGTTCATAACAACAATAAGGTCGCTTCTATCGTGGCTTTCAATAAAGAAGTCCCTGAGGAGATCGGTAAGAACGTATCGCAGCAGGTAACGGCTATGAATCCTGTTTCAGTTTCTGAAGCGGATTGCCCGAAAGATGCTGTTGAGAAAGAGATGGCTATGTACAAGCAGCAAATGGCTGAAGATCCGAAGATGGCAGGTAAGCCGGAGGCAATGTTGGAGAATATTGCAAAGGGTAAATTGCAGAAATACTTTAAAGAGCAGACTCTTGAGGCTCAAGATTATATCTGGGACAATAAGATGTCTGTACTTCAGTATGTGCAGTCAGCTGTCAAGGATGCTAAAATCGTTGCTTTCAAGAGATTTTCTCTTAGCGATTAACGAGATTACATTACAATTTATGAATTTTAGGTAGGCTGACCCCTCAGGGCCGGCCTTTTTTATGATTTTTTATAATATGCCTTTGTGCAAATATAGACTATTGTATTAAATTTGTAAAGAATGGAAACGGTAGAATTTCATAAACTATTTGTTAAAGTGTATCCTAAACTCTTTCAATATACCTGCTATCTTGTAGGTGAGAATGAGGCTGAAGATATAGTACAAGAAGTATTTATGAATTTATGGATGAGCAATTACAAAATTAAAGATGAGGAGCAAGCAGAAAAAATACTTTTCCGTTCAGTCTATAACAGGGCGCTTAATGTTTGTCGGCACAATAAAATATCGGCAGAATACTCCGATGCAGTAAGGTATTTCAATAAGACGAGATTGGAGTACTATGACCCTGATAGGTATGAAGCCATTTCTGCAATTGAAAATAAGCAACTTGGGAATAAAATAAAAGAAGCCATAGACTCATTGCCACCAAAAAGCAGGGAAGCATTCACTCTAAGTTATATTTATGGAATAAAGGAGATTGAGATAGCCGAATTGATGGGGATTTCAGTAAGGACAGTTGAAGTGCATATTTACCGTGCTCTTCATTTTCTGCGTGAGAAATTGGCAGAATAATATTTATATTTTTTGTTAATTTAATAAATCAAGTAAGTAGTTTTGCATATTTGGTTGTTCTTTAATAAAATATGAAGATGAATAATAAAGATACAATAGATACTGTGTTAAAAGCATATTTGGATGGAGATAGGAGCGATAAAGTTGCTAAGGCAATTTTTGAATGGACTGAAAAATCTCCTAAAAATGCTTGCATGCTCATCGAACTTGAGCAGATTTTGGCATCCGAATGTGTAAAAGCCAAAACTTCTCCTGAAAATGTAGAAGAAGCGTATCGGAAATTGAATAGGAAAATAAGATTTTATAATAGATTTTTCAGGTATGCCATAGGAATGGCTGCAGCTGTCGTAGTAGGCTTTGCAGGATTTTTATTTTGGAATAAGAATATCAATGAAACAATGTTGGTAGCTCGTTCCGGTAATGAAGTTAAGGTAATAAACCTTTCGGACGGTTCTAAAGTTTGGCTCAACAAGAATTCGGAATTGCATTATCCCAAAATCTTTAAAGGAGGAATACGTAAAGTAGGCCTTATCGGTGAGGCATATTTTGAAGTAGGAGCCAATAAAGACTTTCCCTTTATTGTCAGCAGCAATGGTTTGAAAGTCACAGCCGTTGGTACTGCTTTTAATTTCAACACAAGAATTTCAAATGAAATCGAAGAAGTTGCCCTATTGGAAGGTAGTGTTTACGTACAAGGCAATAAGAATGAAGGAGAAATTATGATTGTCCCTTACCAAAAAGTAATACTTGACAAAAAAACGAAAATGATGCGAACGGAGCAAATACGTTCGGGCATAGAAGCATATTGGCATAATCGTTTTGCTCCATTAAACAATGTTACGATAAATGATATTGCCGGTATTTTTGAAAATATTTATGGCGTAAAAATAAAAGTTATAGGGGGCAACAACTATCAATCTACATATTCGGGTTTCATAAGTCAAAATGAAACTATTGAAGAAGCGTTGAAAGCATTATCCTACTCTATCCCTTTTATATATTCAATAAACGGTTCGAATGTTACTATTACGATGAAAAATAACTTTTCTGACAATAAATTAATTTTGGAGTAAGTAGTTTTTGGTCATTGCGTGTTAATTAGGTATAATCGGGAGGCTAAAATGCCGATACTGATACTAATTACTAACTAATAATCACAAATATCTATGACCAAAAATTTTTTGGCACGTTTATCTAGAATTGCGATTATTGCGACTTTGCTCGTAGTACCTTTTCTTACTTTATCTGCTCAGATAAACTTGCCCAACTCAAAGATGAGTTTGCAGGAAATAGCAAAAAGGATTTCCGCGCAATCCTCCTACAAATTTTTTTACAACGATGACATTGCTTCGGTAATGATTACAGTATCAAACATCGAAAACGGAACGATTGAACAAATTCTTGATACTGTTTTTGAAAATTCGGAAATCTCTTACCGAATCGATAAAAATGTCGTTTATCTTTCAAAAAGCGGTAAAACTGCAACATCTTCGGTTCAACCTGTCGTAAAAGGGAAAGTTACGGATATAAATGGTATTCCTCTTATAGGGGTTAGTATTAAAGCAGGGACAGAAGGATCTGTAACAGATACCGAAGGGAATTACAGTATTATTATTCCTAAAGGCGAAATTCTCCAGTTCTCTTATCTAGGTTTCATTTCACAATCTGTAAAAGCTGACAAAGATGTGATCAATGTGATTATGAGAGAAGATACCGAACAATTGTCAGAAGTCGTAGTTACTGCGGCATTGGGTATAAAGAGATCGGAAAAAGCATTGTCTTACAATGTACAGCAAGTAAGTTCCGAGCAGCTTACTACTGTAAAGGATGCAAACTTTGTAAATGCTTTAAGCGGTAAGGTTGCCGGAGTTGTCATCAACTCTTCAGCAGTAGGAACAGGTGGTTCCGTAAGGGTAGTTATGCGAGGAATGAAATCAATTGAGAAGAACAATGCTGTTCTATATGTGATTGACGGTATTCCTATGTATAACAAAAGTTTCGGAGGAAGTGGCGGAGTAATGGCTTCGGCTGTAGGTTCGGAGGCTGCCGCAGACATCAATCCTGAAGATATTGAATCCGTGAATATGCTTACAGGTCCTTCTGCAGCAGCCCTTTACGGTTCAGATGCAGCAAATGGAGTAATCATAATTAATACTAAAAAAGGTTCTGCAGGAAGTACTAAGGTATCAATCAGCAATAGTACTACATTCTCAAAAGTATATATGATGCCTGAAATGCAGAATTCTTATGCGAGAAGCAACGGTTATAGCTCTTGGGGAGGAAAATTAGATTCTTCTTATAGTTATGATCCGAGAAAGTTCTTCAATACGGGCACTAATGTCATCAACTCGGTATCTCTTTCTACGGGAACTTCTAAAAATCAAACATATATCTCTGCTACGACTACCAACACAAGAGGTACTATGCCAGGTAGCAGTTATGACAGGTATAATTTTACAGGACGCAATACTGCAACCTTTGCCAATAATAAACTTACCCTTGATATGGGCGCAAGTTTTATCATTCAGAATGACAATAACTTCGTTTCACAGGGTTCGTATTTCAATCCTTTACCTTCTCTTTATCTTTTCCCAAGAGGTGAAGACTTTAATGAAATAAGAATGTTTGAACGCTGGAATCCTGTAAGCGGAATGATGACACAGTATTGGCCATTCTCCGAAGGTTCTCATAATATGCAAAACCCTTACTGGATTCAATACAGAAATATAAGGGAGAACAAAAAGCGCCGTTACATGCTTAACGCTTCATTAAAGTACGATATCGCCGATTGGATCAATATTGTAGGCAGAGTAAGAATAGATGAGTCTAATTACAAGCAAACTACGAAATACTACGCCACAACTCTTACAACTTTTGCAGGAGACAACGGAGGGTACTCATTTAATAAAATGAGTGACAGAACTTTCTATGCGGATGCTATTGCAAATATAGACAAGAGATGGGGAGATTGGCATATTGTAGCGAATATCGGAACATCTATAATGGATCAGCGTTACGAAATGTCAAAAGCAGCCGGAGATTTGATTATCCCTAATCATTTCGCTCTGAACAATGTTAACACGGCTGTAAACTACAAGGGCAATCAAGAAGGATGGCATGATCAGACTCAATCTGTTTTTGCTTCTTTTGAAGGAAGTTGGAGAAATTTGATTTACTTGACGATTACAGGAAGAAATGATTGGGCTTCTCAGCTTGCTTTCACATCTCATCCTTCTTTCTTCTATCCTTCAGTGGGGCTTTCAATGATTATTTCAGATATGGTCAAAATGCCGGATTGGTTTCCTTTCTTGAAGTTAAGAGGTTCTTATGCGCAAGTAGCTTCTCCTTTCGACAGATTCTTATCCAATCCGAGTTATAAATATAATGATCAGACGCATAATTGGAGTAAGAGCGAAATATACCCTGCTAACAATCTTAAATCGGAGGATACAAAATCTTGGGAGATTGGTATGAGTATGCGTTTCCTTTATGGTTTCGGACTTAATGTCACATATTATAAATCAAATACATACAACCAGACCATCTATGCTCCGCTTTCTGCTTCCGCAGGATATAAAAAATTTGTGGCTCAGACAGGAAATATCCAAAATAACGGTATTGAGCTTGCTTTGTCTTACGACCGTAAATGGGGAGATTTCGAGTGGAATAGCAATTTTACATACACTTTCAATAAAAATACCATTAAGAAACTTGCACACGGTATTCCCGACCCTGTAACAGGTGCGCCTGTCGATGTTACGGAGATTGAAAAAGATTATCTCGGAGCATCGAATGTAGCGCCTCAGGTAATGCTTCGTGAAGGAGGTTCAATGACTGATGTGTATGTGAAACATCAAATAGCAAGAGATGCTAACGGAAATGTCGCTATAGATAAGAACGGAAATATCAGCCTGAAAGAAGTTAAACCTTTCAAAGCAGGTCAACTTGCAGCCAAAGGCAACTTGGGTTGGAGCAATACTTTCTCATACAAAGGTTTTGCTTTGGGCGCTCTCATAACAGCAAGAATCGGCGGAGTGGTTTATTCTGCAACACAAGGTATTCTTGACTATTACGGAGTTTCAAAAGTAACTGCGGATGTAAGAAATGCAGGAGGAGTACCTGTAAACTATGGTAAGATTGATGCTCAAAAATATTATACTGCGATATCTACTGCACAGGGCGGATATGGCGCTTTCTATATATATGATGCTACGAATGTTCGTTTGCAAGAGCTATCTCTCAACTATACATTCCCTAAGAAATGGCTTGGGAACAAGTTCAATCTGACACTTGGATTTGTAGCTCGCAATATTGCAATGATTTATTGCAAAGCGCCGTTTGATCCGGAGCTATCTGCTGCTACAGGCAATAACTACTATCAAGGAGTAGATTACTTTATGCAACCAAGCTCAAGAAATATGGGCTTCAATGTCAAGTTACAATTCTAAACAGGTAATAATTATGAATAAGATTATTAGAAGTCTCTTGTTTGCTTCAGTTGCAACTGTTGTACTAGGTTGCACAGGCAATTTTGAGAAATACAATACAGATCAATATGCAATAAAGAGTTCAGAACCGTCAATCGTAATCCCTACGATGATAGAAACTCTTATGTACGTGCAGCAGAATAACTCACAGATGATTGACCAAATGGTAGGCAGTCTCGGTGGCTATTTCACTCTTTCGAACAGATGGGGAGGGCAAAATTTCGATACATTCAATGCTTCTGACGGATGGAATGCCATACCATACGAAAATCCGTTTTTGAAGATTTATGCCAATTATTTCGAAGTCGAAAAATATACCAACGGCTCGGGACACTATTTTGCTATTGCCAATCTTTTACGCGCGGCAGCAATGATGAGAGTAGCGGATTGTTATGGTCCTATACCGTATAGTCAGGTAAAAGACGGCAAAATGTACGTTGCTTACGATTCTAATGAGGATGTATATAAAAATATCATCAATGATCTGAAAAGTTCCGCAAGTATTTTAGCTTCTTTTGCTGCCGAGTATCCTGATAAAAAACCTTTGGCTGCACAGGATCCTATTTTTGGCGGTGATTATGCTAAGTGGGCAAAATTAGCCAACTCATATATTATGAGAGCGGCTATGCGTTCAGGCAATAAGGAAGCCTTTGTAGAAGCATTTAATTCACCTTACGGTTATATCAATGCAAATTCAGACAATGCAATGATGTCATGCGGTTCGCAAAGGAATCCTTATGATTTGGCAAGCGCTTCATGGGGTGATCTTAGAGCCGGTTCTTCTATCGTTGATTATATGAACGGTTACGATGATCCGAGAATGAAATATTATTTCACGAAGTCAAGTGCCGGTAAATATACCGGAATGCGTTCAGGAAAAGCGGTCTTCGAGAAATCTTCCGTTTCAGGTTTTTCTCAATGTAATTTCGGTGAGACAGGAAAACTGCCTGTGTTCGTGGCTGCCGAGTCAAGTTTCCTTAAGGCGGAAGCAGTGCTTAAAGGCTGGATTAGCGGAAATATCAAATCTTTTTATGAGGAAGGAATAAGATTGTCTATGGGGCAATGGAATGTTTGGTACGGAATAGATGAATATATTTCGAACAATACTAAAGTTCCGGATGATTATTCCGATCCTATTGCGGGTTTCCCTGAATATTCCCGTAACACAGAATTGACAGTGGCTTGGGATAATGGTGCAAATGAAGAAACAAAATTGGAAAGGATAATTACTCAAAAATGGATTGCTCAATATCCTATGGGGCTTGAGGCTTGGGCTGAATATAGAAGGACTGGCTATCCTGAATTGGCACCGGCAATTGATAATCTTTCAAAAGGTGTGATTACCAATAATGCTCGCGGACTCAGAAGACTCAGATATTCATTTAATGAAAAAACGCTTAATAAACAGAATTACGAACAAGCCGTAAAGATGCTCGGAGGTGTTGATAACGAATCCGTGGATCTGTTTTGGGCAAAAAAATAATAAAATCGGATTTTTATGAAAAATATTATAACCAAATCAATAATAGTCGGATTGTCATTTTCTGCACTCGTAAGTTGTAAGAAATGGTTGGAGCCGACTCCTAAATCATATGATTCTCCTTTGACTCAAATAACAAAGGACGAAGCGTATTATAAAGCATTGCGCGATTACAAAGCCGGTCCTCATTCGGTAGCTTTCGGCTGGTTCAGCGAATGGGGAGAGGGAGGAGCATCGACATCTTCTATGCTTCAGGCTGTTCCCGATTCAATGGATATTATTTCACTATGGAATAATGCCCATCTTACAGTAGGTAAAAGCGCCGATTTGAAGTTTGTTACAGAAGTAAAAGGCACAAAGGTGCTTATTTGCTCTTTCATAAAAGAGATTGGAGATATGTATACTCCTGCACCTCATAATGCAACGCTTGAAGCAAAAAAGGCCTACTATGGTTGGAAAGACGGAGATAATGAATCTATTCATAGCGCTATTGCTAAATATACAAAGAATATTGCCGACTCTCTCAATGCTTATGGATTCAGCGGTATAGACATTGACTACGAGCCTGGAGAATATGGCGGACCTCTATGTAGGAATGCTCAATATTTTACATGGTTTGTAGAAGAAATGGGCAAATATATAGGACCTCAATCAGGTACTAAAAAAATATTTGTGGTTGACGGTTATTTTTGGAATATTCCTACTCCGGGAGTACTTGGCAAATATTTTGACTATTTCGTTGAACAAGCGTATAAATCAAGTAGTCCGAATGCTCTTGAATCAAGACTTTCTTCTCATTATACGCCATTCTCTTCTCTTATGTCAAAGGAAGAATTTACAAACAAGTTCATTGTGACGGATAACTTGGAGAGTGCAATAGACTGTCTTAACGGGGGCTATCCATGGACAGATGCGAATAATCACTCTTGGGATAAGGCCGTAATGCCTTCTCTTGTAGGTTATGCCGATTGGAAGCCAAAGAACGGCTTTAGAAAAGGAGGATTCGGAGCATATCGTTTCAGTAATGAAAACGTAAATAACCCTCCTTACAAATGGATGAGAAGGGCAATCCAGCAACAGAATCCTTCTCCAGGTCATAAGATAATAACGGCAAAATAATATTATTATGAAAAGAATAATAAAATATATTTCAATAGCTTTTTTAGCTTTGGCAACAATAAGTTGTAATGATGCCGAATACGGAATTGCAGGCAAAAACAACGATAAACTCGGGTTACATGCTTTTCTTGTAGAAAGTATGACGGCTCCCGGAATTGCGAACAGTACTGTGACCTTGTCCGGCGGAGCAGTTACAAATCTTACATTGACACCTTCTTTGACCGATAAATCTAAAGAGGAGGTTTCTTACAAACTTGTGATTGATGAAGATTTATTGAAAAGATTCAATCAGAAAGAAGGTACGAGTTATGCACTTCTTCCAAAAGATTTCATAAAAATCAATAAGGATGTTACTATTGGCGCAGGCAAATTTTCTTCTGATCCTTTTATGGTTTCTGTGAGTCCTTTACCTTTGGATTTGTTGGGAACACCTTTTGCTCTTCCTTTACGTATGGAAAAAGTAAAGGGTAATGCAGAAGTCACATCAAAAACTTCAAGTTTCGTATATGTGATTTCTTCAGAGGTGATAGATGATCTGCCGTTGTTCACAAGCGCTACGGGATTACGTACAAATACGAAATTCTCTCTACCTCAGTTTACGATAGAAATGAGGTTTCAGGTTGAAAATACGAGAAATCGTAATAGGGATATTTTCTATACGAACAATAGTAAGGGGTCTTTTATGTTAAGATTTGAGGACCCTCAAAGAGATGAAAATGGTGTTAAGGCTCATTCGCTGGTACAGTTCCAAGGCGCAGGCGGTTATCTTAATCCTGATTTGGCAATCGATGTAAATAAATGGCAGCATTACGCCGTTACTTATGATGGAAGCAAGATTTCTATTTATGTTAACGGAGCTCCTGCAGGGAGTAAATCATTCGAACCTTCCGTAGTTTTGGACGGAGAGTATGATTATATGACATTTATGGGCGTAGGCGGTAATAATGGCTATTGGGAGCCGGGAGATCGCTGGTGGGGAAGATGCAAGGTGCTTGTAAGTGAAGTGCGAGTTTGGTCGGTCTGCAGAAATGAGGAGCAGGTTAAAAATAGTATAAAGTCTGTTGCTCCGACGAGTGCGGGTCTTGAGGGTTATTGGAAACTTACAAAGTCTACGTATGATGCAGATAAGAATGTGTTCAAGGATCTGACAGGACATGGACGTGACCTTTTTACAAGTAAACCATTTACTTGGAAGGTTGGAGTGTCGAGCGAGGATATTGAGACTGCTTGGTAGTTGATTAATAGGTTTTATAGGGGCTCACGCAGAAGTTTCGGTTCTGCGTGAGTTCTTATTTTGTTTTAGCAGGCACGGGAGTGGCTGCGCTTTTGCCATAGCAGCGAGTGAAGTCTCCGTAGGGGACTTCAGCGAGACTGCGTAGAGGCATAATTTTTTAGAATAAGGTAGCAGAGAGCGAGGTAGAGGAGGAGGTAAAGGGTGTGAAGGCTTAGTTCGGCGAGGACGGTGCCGGTGGAGGTGATGCCGATTTGGACGCCGCCGTTGAAGAGTAGTTTGTCGGTGATGAGGGTGAGGGCGTAGATGAGACCCATTGCGAGGAAAATGAGGGTTAGGCGGCCCCAGCGGTAGGGAATGGGGTAGTATTTGGCTCCGAGGGCTGCGCTGATGATGAACATTATGATGTAGCTGGCGAGGTGTCCGAATGCGGCGGCCCAATAGGAGTAGCGAGGCATGAACAGGATGTTGATAATGATAGTGACGATCAGTCCGGCGAGGGTGATCCAGATGGCAAGGTTGGTCTTTTCGGAGAGTTTGTACCACATATTTACGTTGAAAAGCATTCCGAGAATCATGTAGGAGAGGAGCATGATGGGGACTACGCCGATGCCGCTGCGGAAGTTCTGCCCGAGGATGAGGGAGAGGATGTCGATGTAGAGGATGACGCCGAGGAAGATCAAGCCGCAGAATGCTGTGAAGTAGTCCATTACTTTGGCGTAGAGGGCGATAGAGCCTTTTTCTTTGGAGCGTTGGAAGAAGAATGGCTCGGCTGCGTACCGGAACATTTGTATGAACAGGTTCATAATGACGGCTAATTTGACGGAGGCTTGGAAGATGCCGAGGCTGGATTGCCATACGTCTGCGCTTGTGTCGTAGTATCTGAACAGGAGCCTGTCTACGAATTCGTTTATACAGCCCGGGAGTGCGGCAATCATGAGCGGAAGCGAGTAGGCGAGGACCTTTTTGAATAGTTGTTTGTCGAAGGTGTAGTTCAGCCGGAATAGGTCGGGGATGAACATTATTGCACAGAGAATGCTGCTGGCGAAGACGGAGAATATAGGGTAGGAGAAGTCGGGGGTAGGGGAGACAAAGTGCAGCAGGAATGCGCCTGCGTGAGTGCTTTGGAAATGTTGAGTAAATGCGGTGAAGAGGAAGATGTTGACCGCCATCTCGGTGAGTATTTTGGCGGACTTGATGATGACGAATTTGATGGATTTTCGTTCTTGGCGCAGTTTGGAGAAGAGGATGGCTGTGCTATTGTCCAGGACAAGGATGCCTGCCATATAGATGATTACGTTTCTGTAGCCTTCGTACCCTAAGAATGAGGTGATTTGACCGGAAAAGACTGTGATTAAGGCAAGAAAAGCGATGTTTAGTATAAGGACGGTGTTAAAGGCTGTGGTGAATACGTTTTTTGCGTTTTCGCCTTCTTTGTTGGCAAATCTGAAGCAGCCGGTTTCAAGTCCTAAAACGAGAACTACTTGGAGTACGGCTATGTAGGACATAAATTCTGTGAAGATGCCGTATTGCTGAGTGGATAGCATTCTTGTGTACATAGGTACGAGCAAGAAGTTGATTACTCGTGCTAAAATCGTGCTTAGTCCGTATATCGCTGTTTCTCCGGCTAATTGTTTTAATGGATTTGCCATTTGAATGTGTAATTTCGTTATAACAAAGTTACAAAACAATTGTTAAATTTGCGGAATGTTAAATTTATGTGTTATGAAAAGATTTTTATTGATTGTCTCTTTGTTGGCGTTGCTGGTGTCCGGTTGTAAAAATACGGCTAAAAAGGGCAGTGCAGAGGCAGTAGAGGATTCGGTGGCGCTTGCAAGGATTGATTCGATTAATGCGGAAAAAGAAAAAAATATTATGGTTACATTAGCAGAATTGCCGGCAGAACCGGTTTTCGAGATTGAAACGAATTTGGGGACTATTAAAGTGAAACTGTATAGCAAAACGCCTAAGCATCGTGAGAACTTTGCGAAATTGGCTCTTTCCGGCTATTATGACGGTTTGCTTTTCCACAGGGTGATTGATGGTTTTATGATTCAGGGCGGAGATCCTAACACGAGGGACAATTCGCCTGAGGCTGTGGCAAAATATGGTCAGGGAGGTCCTGATTATACTGTCCCTGCGGAGTTCGTTCCGGAGTACAGGCATAAGAAAGGGGCTTTGGCTGCGGCAAGACGCAGTGATGCTGCCAACCCGAAGAGGGAGTCATCCGGCTCGCAGTTCTATATCGTTCAGGATGAACGCACTTGCAGGCAACTTGACGGGGCATATACTGTGTTCGGAGAGACGGTGGAGGGCTTCGATGTCATCGATGCGATCGCCGGTGTGAAGACGAATGCGCGCGATTTGCCTCTAAATGATGTACGAATAATAAAAATTTCATTGAAAAAATAAGTAGTTTTTTGTCGGACTTTTAAAGTTTGGCACGAACATTGTAATACTTATTTCGAATAGTTTTTTCATAGGTTAAGTTTTAGGTTAGAATTCGTATGCCGTGCGTTGTGAAACATACGGCGTACATCTTTTTAAAATGCATCAATAGAAAAATTCCCCATCCGCAGCCCATTCGGTCTGCTTCGGGAAAGCCGCAGCCGCTTTTCGCGCCTGCTGAACTCTCAAGAAGAAGATTGGCAGCGGACACGAGCCGCTGCCAATCCCTGTTCATCATCGTGAGAGCTGCATCTTAGCAGCCCTCACGTGTCCTTCCTCGCTCTCGCTCGTCTGTCTTTACCTACCATAGTCGCAGACACGAATCCTCACATTCAGTGAACGTTTTTCTTTTGCTATATTTCAAAAAAGTGCCACAATTGGCACTTTTTTGAAATGCTATGCGGAAACAATCAGAATTGTTTTAGATCTTTGCCATTGAGAAAATATGTACCATGTGGCATAAATCGTAAACAAATGATAATACAACGAGATTTATATCTTCAGCGAATTATCCTCCTATTGTTTTTCCATAGCAGGACGAACCGACAACCCGAAACTACGGATCGCGTTGATCAGGGGGTATACGTAGTCCGAGCTGAAGTAAAAGTAGCGACCTCCGTCACTATCGAGAGGACCGGCAACCCAATAGAAGCCGCTCGTCGTCACGTAGCTCAACGAACCGCTACTGTTGAGACGATAGCCCGAAGCCGGGAAGAACATCGTAGTGCCTGCTTTATTAGGTTTAGTATAGAACAGCCATCCCTTAGCGAAATCACCTTCAACATTAAACTCGGAAGCGTTCTCACTATTCTGCCCCGTAGTAGTAAACCCGGTAAAAGCATTAGGTGTAGGGACAGTGTATCCCACAGGCGATGGGTCATACACCGTCTTTAGCACCACATCATCATTGGCATCAGTCTTATCATTATCCGTACTCCACAAGTTATAATACCGATTGTCCATCTCATGCTTGATGTTGTACTTATGGGGGTTACGGATGTACTCCTTAATATCATCAGTGTTCAGGCCTTCTCCATGTCCTTTATAAGCAAACTGATATTGATCTTCGCCAGGGAAGCAGTCCTTATCTGTATTATCTGCTGTCCCATTACTCGGCAGCATAGGGTCCTTACGGCCCCACTGGAAGTAAGGGTTATTGCCGTTCTTAATATCGTAGTCGTTATTAAGAACCTCTTGTTTCTGGTTAAACGCAAGCTCCACGCTCTTACCACCGGCCTGTTTTAAACGGGTCCTAACTTCACGAGGAGCGTACCATTCATTACCGAAGCCACACCAGCCCAAATTAACAGGTAAAAATTTATACGTCTTACCTTGGAAATTGGTAACCTCCACCGGATGCAAATCTCTCTCCGTCACCCATATATGCCAACTCCACAGGATGGTGTTTGAGTTATCTCTTACAGCAATGATTGCATTGCCGTTATGGATAGTCTCTTTCTTAACGGCAAACGATACGTAGTTATTCTCGTACTTAATCTCACTAATCAAGTCCTTGGTATCCTGCCAAATTAGGCACGCATTAGCGATTCCGTCTATCTCAGGTTTAGTAATCTCTGTACCGTCTGCTTTGAGGAATTTAGTCAAGATATTAGGACCGGTCTTTGTCGAAGTATAAGCCTTTGTATTTGTTGCTCCGTTCTTAATAGAGTTACCGTACACCGTAGGGAACTTATATGTTCCGGGATTGTGTATTACATAACAGTTAGCAGTATTCTTAGAAGCAAGAGCTTCACCTTTGATATTAACCATTGATAAGTCTACGTTGCTCAACACAGGTTTCGCTTTCAAGATAATATCGCTCGTCTGCAATGTCTTCTCCTGTGGGGCAAAGGTGGCATTATAACTCTTGGCTTCTATCCCTCCGTTGTCTTCTTTTACTGTCAAAGTAAGATAGTCCGGTTTCTCTGCTTTCCAAGTATTACCACCATCCATAGAGAACTCCATTGTCCACGGCATGAACTCTTCTTTATTATCTATTTTTCTTATACTCTTCACAGTATAACTCAAATCTCCGCTACCGTCATACTTTGCTTCTCCTGACACAGCTGCTTCCAACACAAAAGTAGTATCCT
>JBQMXN010000011.1:0-56151 GCA_052173975.1 Candidatus Cryptobacteroides sp.
TTTACATTTCTCCCACTCCCCGCTGAACTCGGGAAATCGCAAAGTTGGTACATTGAGGACTTTATTTTTATTATCTTTTGTCATAGTTGTCATTATTTTGTAGGTTTCAAGTCAAAGGGCAGCAAGTTATTTCCACCATCTTCATCATTAAAGCGGTCAAAGTCCGATATGTATGATTTGTCTTGAATAAGTTTATATTTTTCGTATTCGCGATAAGCTTTATCTCTGGCATCCTCTTGTGAAACTTTCCCGGAAGTATCATATGCCTTATAGTCCATAGTCTCAAGATATTGTTGAAGGAATTTCTTCCAATCCTCCATTGTGGAAACAATATTACGTTCAGCGCGTGATTCCGCCATATCAAGGAAAGCTGTCGTAATGAGGTTTAGTTGCGATAATTCTACATCTGAAAAGTAATTTTTTGCTACGATAGTATCAGACTTTTGTATTCTGCCGTTTGGAGCTTTCTTCCAAGAAGTAAGTCCCATACACGGTTGTTCAGAGTCTGCACGTTGATAGATGATTTCCGCTGCTGTGTGATTAGTAACGGCAAGGTGCATCGTATTCTGAACCATCTGGAAAAATAATTTTGTGCTTTCTGACTTAGGATCGTAGTCTGAACTGCATTCAGCATAAATATCTGTTATCTTTTGATAGTATCTGCGCTCTGATGCGCGTATTTCACGAATACGCTCCAGCAAATCGTCAAAATAATCTCTTCCAAAATGTTTACCTTGTTTAAGTCGCTCATCATCAAGGACATATCCTTTTATGATAAATTCTTTCAGTACATGTGTAGTCCAAATGCGGAATTGCGTTGCCTGATAGCTATTCACCCTATATCCTACGGCTATAATGGCGTCAAGATTATAGAATAGCGGAGCCCTTTCCACCTCCCTGTCTCCTTCCGATTGAACTATCCCAATTTTTCGGATAGTTGCCTCTTTGGTAAGTTCTCCGGTTTCATAAATCTGCCCAAGGTGATAGTTAATAGTTCTTACATCCACTCCAAATAAATCTGCCATTCTTTTTTGTGACATCCAGAATGTTTCGCTATTAAAAATGACTTCTATTCGTGCTTCTCCTTGTGCTGTTTTATATAGTAATATATTAGAACTTAAAGAATTATACATAAGTTCAGCTGTAGAAACAGACTGTCCGAAATATTCTTTTGCTTGCTGTACAAGTAGTTTCCTATCATCTGCATTCTCTGCAATAATCATACACGCCATACGAGATAAGCGGAATATATTTACTTTGCGGAATGAGCCGTTTCCAATTTTGGACATATCAACCGCTTGGTTGAAATGTTCGTTTAAATTCATTCCTTTATCCACGGCCACATTGATAGCTTTGTCGATGACTCGTTGGAATTTCCAATAAGCAGAGTAGCCCATTGCATAGCAAAGATCACGGGAACTCCAATATTCGTTTCCGTTTTCATCCTTACGCAGGATATTCTCAAATGATGTAGTCATCTGAGGTATATTGTTATTTTTACCCATTTTGCAATTACTTCAATATCTCTCTATTCGACAATACCCAATTCTTTAAGATAGACCTCAATCTGAGCATCAAGCTCTGTCCTTTTTGCTTCTAACTCTTTTATTTCCGCCATTACGGCTTTAATATCTATTTCTTCCTCCTCCTCAAAAGTATCCACGTAACGAGGAATATTGAGGTTATAATCATTCTCTTTTATTTCCTCAAGGCTTGCCAAATGGCTGTATTTATCAATTTCCGTACGATTTCGATAGGTATCAATAATTTTGCCGATATGCTCTTGACGCAATTTATTCTGTGTTTTTACCTTTTCAAATTCTTTACTTGCGTCTATAAAAAGTATGTTTTCATCTTCCTTTCTGCACTTTTTCATCACAAGAATACAAGTAGGAATACTTGTACCGTAAAATATATTTGCAGGCAGTCCTATGATTGCATCTATGTAGTTCTTCTTTTCAATAAGATACCTACGAATTTTGCCTTCCGCAGAGCCTCTAAATAGGACGCCGTGAGGAGCCACACAAGCCATAGTTCCTCCATCATTCAAATGATAAATCATATGTAAAATAAAGGCATAATCGGCTTTTGATTTCGGAGCAAGCACACCTGCTTTACTAAACCTGTCATCATTATTAAATTTATCGGCAGCGCTCCATTCGGCAGAAAATGGAGGATTGGCAATTACGGCATCGAATTGGGTGTCACCGAAGGCATCCCATTCAAGCGTATCACCGTTTTCGATCTTGAAGTTGCTGAATTTGATACCATGAAGCAACATATTCATTCTGGCAAGATTATAGGTTGTCGGATTCTTTTCCTGTCCGTAAATATCCACCGCCTTACCTATACTTGCCGCACGAAGTAACAACGAGCCGCTACCGCAAGTAGGGTCATAAACATTGCGTAGGCGTTGGTGACCGATTGAAACAATTTCTGATAAAATACGGCTTACTTCTTGCGGAGTATAGAACTCTCCTGCCTTTTTCCCTGCTCCTGCAGCAAATTGAGAAATCATATATTCGTAAGCATCTCCCAAAATATCAATCTCTTGCGATGCCTCTATACCGAAATTTATATCATCCAATGCAAGAAGTACGTTGCTAACGAGTGTGTTTTTGTCATCGGCTGTCTTGCCCAATTTAGGCGAAGCCAAGTCTATATCCGAAAACAATCCGCCAAAATCTTCTTCGCTATCCTGTCCCAAAGTACTATCTTCAATTCGCTTCAAAGAGCGTTCAAGCATAGGCAAGATATTTTCTTTGTGCTTAACCGCCTCTATTATTGACGAAAACAAAAATGTCGGTTCTATAAAATAACCTATATTTTCCAAGCATTGGTTCTTTACTTCCTTTTGCAGTTCTGCCGCATCGACATCGTCATTCTCCCATAATTTCTTAAAGGTTATTTCGTCATTCTCCAAGGCCTTATTGGCATAAGTTTCGATTTTCTCCGACAAGTATTTATAAAAAATAAACCCCAATGTAAAATACATAAAGTCACTTGCCGACATATTGCCACGCAAACGGTTTGCCACCTCCCAAAGTTGGTCACGGAGTTTCTGTTGTAATTCTTCGCTCATAATCTTAACTTATTAATTTACCTATTTAAGGCATATATTTTATTCTCTATTATTGTTTATTGTCTGTCGCAGTAAATTAAAAACATAATCTATTTCAACATCTTTTTTCAAGGGGAAATGAACTTCATAAGCCCCGTTACCCCAGTGTCCTACTTCTGATACATCACGGGTAATACCTTCAGGATCTTTGAGCTTTCCTTTCTTAACATTGAGAAATAGTCTTATACCTTTATTTTGCATAACAATATCACAAAATACTTTATTTCCAATCTTGAAGCCTATAGTCTTCTTCTTAGGGTATATTGTAATATCTTCCCCTAAAGAGAGCAAAAACTCTTTTATTTCCGAGTATATATTCAGAAAATCATCTTCTATATTTTCCAAATGCTCTTGTTCACTATATACCTTAATTTCCTTGCTTACTGTAGTTATTGTATCACTATTAGAGACTGTTTTAATACTTTCCTTACTTGAATGGTTGATTATATGCTCAAAGGAAAGTGTATCATTTGTGAAACGCTTAATTTCCCATAATTCTATAGGCAAATCCTTAAAATTAATTGCCTCCTTTTGGTACGTTGTAAAATTTGGAGAAATGAAAAGCACTTTTGACTGTGACCAATCAACATCGGTTCGTTTTAAAGATTCCGATTTAGACTCGTTGTATTCCAAAATGAGTTCTGCCTTATTATTCAGCATTACAGATAAGTAAGCATAACCTTGATCTATTACGCTAAAATTCTTGTCTCTTTTATATTCTATTATGACAAAAGATTTTTTCTCCGAATCAAAAGCCAAAGAATCTATTCGGAATGAGTTAAGAGCAAATTCTGTTTTGATAAATTCAAGCCCAAGTAATGTATGCAGATTTTTTTCAACAATATTTTGAATTTCTTTCTCCAACTTAAATGGTTTCTCCTTTATAAGCATTAGTTGCTCATTACAGATTTTATATGTTGACATAATTTACTCCCAATTATACGTTTTTATGATATTGCGCAATTTTTCCATTATTCTTGTCAAAGTTTTTCTTCTTTCGATAAGACCGAGATGCTTCTCCTTCAAAGCCTCTTGTATGATGTCCTGCTGCTCTCTTTGTATATAATTATATTCCTTTAAAAAATTTCTGACAGCTTCTTCGCTTATATTTTCTTCATTCGCAAGATCTATAATAGCATTATCCCTTTCTTTGGATATGTATTCGCTAAGTCTGCTTTCCAAATCCATAGAGCCATCGGCCTTTGATTTTTTAAAGGCTTCACCATTGTTATCTATATTTTTTCGAATAAATCCATCAATGAGTTTAGTCTTATTTCTCATTTCCGCATCTTTAATCATAGTATCCAGAATATGCTGCCTTTTTTGCTCATAATCCGGACTTGCAGGATCAAGATCTTCTATCAATGCTAAAATATATGCCACATTAACAATATCGCTATGCAACAACTCTAAACAAAAGTCAATATCCTCTAATTTAGCTGCACCGTATTCCGTTTGAGGTTCTTCTAATTTTTCTTTGTTGCCATGCGTGTCAATAACACCTATGGTTATGTCAAGATATTTACTGCGGAAATCCATATACTCCTGTTCACTCATAATGAAGTATGGATCATCAGCATTATAGTCCTCATAAATCTGAAGGTCTATTTTCCCTCTTATTATATCTCTGAAAGCAAGTACGAAATCCCTCTTATCATTTTCACTTTTCAATGAGTCGATGAATTCCGGACTATGATATTTTGTCAGGAAATCCTCCATTTTGATATTGAGCTCCTTGCGAACTTTTTCGTAGGGTTCTCTAATTATTGTTTCGTTTGGTGCATTGTCACTGAATAACTTAATTGCAGCATCGACATTTGATTTAAGATCCCTGAAACAGACTATTTTTCCGAACCTTTTCTTCTCATTCAGTATTCGGTTGGTACGACTGAATGCTTGTAGCAAACTATGATATTCAAGATTTTTATCAACATATAATGTATTGAGCTTTTTAGCATCAAATCCTGTCAGAAACATACCCACTACCAAAAGCAAATCAAGAGGCTTCATATCCTTTTTACGCTTTTTCATACGTTCGTTCACGTCATCATAGTATGCCCCGAAATTATCAGTGGTATATGCTGTTCCGAACGTACCATTATAGTCATTCATAATCATTTGCAAATCATCAGCAGTCACTTTCTCATTCTGGAAACCTTGTGACATACCTGTCAATTCATCATCCTGACTATCGTTTGCGGCATAAGTGAAGATAGCTCCGATATTGATTTTGGGATCAAGTCGTTTGAATATCTTATAATATTGTACAAGCATCGGTACGGATTGAACAGCAAAAAGTGCATTGTATTCACCGTCAAATGTGGATTTATTATAATTATTCAAAATAAATTGAGCAATTTCTTGCATTCTCGGTTCCGCCGTCAAATCAATGTTTGCATCACCTATATAATACTCAACCAGAAAACCTAAAACATTTTCATCTGCAATGGCATCTTTAATAAGATATTTATGCAGGCACTCTCCAAATACCTCCTTTGTAGTATGTTCCTGTTTGGCATTTTCTACAAAAATAGGTGTCCCGGTAAAGCCGAAAATCTGAAGATTATGGAAAAAGTTTACTATATTTTTATGACAATCTCCAAAATGGCTGCGATGGCATTCATCAAAAATCATTACGACTTTTTTGTTTCGCAGATCTTGTAAATGCTTATTGTAGTACTCTTTGGTTACAGCACAATTGAGTTTCTGAATAGTGGTGATAAGGATTTTTGAATTTCCTGTCAACTTGCCGATAAGTTCTGTAGTATTATCCGTACCATCTACCGCCCCTGCTTCAAATGCCTCATATTCACTTTTTGTCTGCGTATCCAAATCGTGCCTGTCAACAACGAAGAGGACTTTGTCTATTCCGTCTATTTCACTTACCAATTGCGCAGCCTTAAAAGATGTAAGAGTTTTCCCGGCCCCTGTCGTATGCCAGACATAACCGTTTTTGTTGGTATTAGAAACCTTATCGATTATCTGTTCTACCGCATAATACTGATATGGACGCAATACCATCAACGCTTTATCCCCCTCATGCAATACAATATACTTGCTTATAATCTTTCCCAAAGTACATTTTTCGAGAAAGAAGTTCGCAAACATACTGAGGTCATTGAAAGGATTATTTTGGGCATCTGTCCAATTGAATGTAAACTTATATCCGCAATTGGGATTATTAGCAAAATAACGTGTATTTACTCCATTCGAGATTACAAAAATTTGTATATAATCGAATAGTCCGTGGAAAGAGGTTTTGTGATACCTCTGAACTTGATTGTACGCTTGTTTCAGTTCGACACCCCGCTTTTTTAATTCAATCTGAACCAAAGGCAAACCGTTAATCAAAATAGTCACATCATAACGACATTTATTTCTTCCTTCCAACGTAATTTGATTTGCCACCTGAAATTCATTTTGGCACCAACTCTTAGTATTTAGAAAACTTACCCAAATGCGCTCGCCGTCTTCTGTTTCTAATGGGAATAAATCACGTAATTTTTTTGCTTTCTCAAAACGCGTACCTCCCTCAAGGTGAGTTAAGATCCTATCAAATTCTCTGTCAGTGAAGTGTTTACGTCCGTGTGCCGCAAGTTCTTTCACATTATGCTTCTCAAGTTGAGCCTTGAAATTCTCTTTAAGATTATCTTCTTCTTTAATTTCAACTCTCTCATAACCATTGCTTACAAGAGTTTTAATTAAACCGTTTTCCAATGCTGCCTCGCTTTGTGTCGCCATAATCCTTAATGCTATTAATTAGGGGTTCCAAATTACAAAAATAACATTTTATTTTGTCATTCCTGCCTGAAATGCGTTTTAAGAAAATTTTGCGACAGAAGATTTGTTATTCCCCCGTTCGCATCCCTATCTGACGGCAGCTGTCTGCCCTCCCTCGGTCTGCTCAGGGAAAAGCGCAGCCGCTGCTCGCGCCTGCTGAACTTTCAAGAAGAAGATTGGCAGCGGGCACGAGCCGCCGACCAATCCCTCTAAACCATCGTGACGACGGTATCTTCACCCTCGTCACGAAGCCCCCTCCTGCGACGCATCTTAGCGTCGCAGAGGGTAGTACTACGGCATAATGTGCGGTTTTTCCGCACATTATGTTCTTCTTTTATTTTTTTGCGTAGCAAAAGTTAGAGGGACGGCAGTCCCGTATAAATTGTTGTTAGAATTTTTTATCTTTGTAAGAATTAAGTTTTGTTTTTGACAATGGCGGAGATTAAAGGATATATTTCTCAGATTATCGGACCGGTGGTGGATGTGCATTTTGAACTTGCCGGAGATGGAGATGTTTTTAAGTTACCGAGAATCCATGATGCACTTTCGATTGAGCGGAAGGATGGGAGGAAGTTGGTGGTGGAGGTGCAGCAGCATATCGGAGAGGACACGGTGAGAACGGTGGCAATGGATTCGACGGATGGCTTGCAAAGGGGTATGGAGGTGGTTAATACGGCTGCTCCGCTGTCTATGCCGGTGGGAGCGCAGATAAGGGGGAGGGTGATGAATGTGGTTGGGGAGGAGATAGACGGGTTGGAGAGGCTGAAGAGCGAGGGAGCGTTGCCGATTCACAGGGAACCGCCTAAGTTTGAGGACCTTACGACTTCGGAGGAGGTGCTGTTTACGGGGATAAAGGTGATAGATTTGTTGGAGCCGTATTTGAAAGGGGGTAAAATCGGACTTTTCGGAGGGGCAGGCGTGGGGAAAACAGTACTGATTAAGGAGTTAATCAACAATATAGCGAAGAAACACAACGGCTTTTCGATTTTTGCGGGAGTGGGGGAGAGAACGCGTGAGGGGAACGATTTGCTGCGCGAGATGATAGAGTCGGGGGTTATAAAATACGGAGAGGAATTCGTTAAGAGCATGGAAGAGGGTCATTGGGATTTGTCTAAGGTGGATAAGGAGAAGTTGAAGGAGTCGCAGGTGGCAATGGTGTTCGGGCAGATGAATGAGCCTCCGGGAGCGAGGGCGTCGGTGGCGTTGTCAGGGCTTACTTTGGCAGAGTCGTTCAGGGACAGTGCAAATCCGGAAGATCCGAAAGATATTCTGTTTTTCATAGATAATATTTTCCGTTTTACGCAGGCAGGTTCGGAGGTTTCGGCATTGCTCGGGCGTATGCCTTCCGCAGTGGGGTATCAGCCTACTTTGGCTTCGGAGATGGGGCAGATGCAGGAGAGAATTGCTTCTACGAAGAACGGTTCGATAACATCCGTGCAGGCTGTGTATGTCCCGGCGGATGATTTGACAGATCCTGCGCCGGCTACTACATTTACCCATTTGGATGCGACTACGGTGCTTAGCAGGAAGATTACTGAATTGGGAATATATCCGGCTGTAGACCCGTTAGAGTCCACTTCGCGTATTTTGGATCCGGCTATTGTGGGACAGGCGCACTATGATTGCTCGCAGAGAGTGAAACAGATACTTCAACGCAATAGAGAGTTGCAGGATATAATTGCTATTTTGGGTATGGATGAGCTTTCTGAAGAGGACAGGTTGACTGTGAACCGTGCCAGAAAAGTACAACGCTTTTTGTCGCAGCCATTTTATGTGGCAGAGCAGTTTACAGGTATTCCTGGCGTAATGGTGGATATAGAGGATACTATTAAGGGTTTTAATATGATTTTGGACGGCAAGACGGATTATCTTCCCGAACAGGCATTTTTAAATGTAGGTACGATTGAGGATGCGATTAAGAAAGGAGAAGCCATATTAGCGCAAGTGTAATCTATGGAGAATAAGGAGTGCATATTTTTGGAAATAGTATCGTGCGGAGGAGTGCAGGTGAGCGAAAAGGTAAGCAGGGTTGAGTTCCCCGGAAGTGCGGGCAGGTTTGAAGTACTTAAAAATCATGCTCCTATTATTTCTGTTTTGTCTGCGGGGAAAATAAGGTATGAGTGTGAAGGAAAAGAAAAAACGCTCGAAATTAAGTCCGGCTTTGCTCACGTGAAAGATAACAAAGCCGATGTTTGCGTAGAGTTATGAGAAAATTGCATATAGGTATATATTTCATGTTGATTGCCGCGATGTTATGCATCGCTCCCGTATATGGCTTTGCTCACGAGGCTGAGGCGAAAGAAGAGGTAGATATACCTTCCGTGATTTTCGGGCATATAGGAGATGCATACGAATGGCATATTACTGATTTCGGGAAACATAGCATTGCAGTGCATTTACCTATAATAGTTTACAGTAAATTTTCAGGTTGGCATGTTTTTTCTTCTAAAAAGGTAGAGCATTCCGATTATAATGGTTTTTATATAGCGTCTACGGGAGAAAAATACGAAGGTAAAATCGTAGAACGTCTTTCCGACGGCTCGGTCATAAGGCCTTTTGATATATCGATAACGAAAAACGTGCTTGCAATTATGTTTAGCGCAGTCCTGCTGGTGCTTTTATCGCTCGGCTCGGCTAAATGGTACAGGAAAAAAGAAGCAATGGAAACAGCACCCAAAGGTTTGGCTTCTTTTACGGAACCTGTCATAATGATGGTACATGATATTGCTAAAACCAATATCCCAAACGATTACAAACGGTTTTCGCCATATCTTTGTACTGCGTTTTTCTTCATTTTCCTTAATAATGTCTTGGGTATATTACCTTTTATTCCTGGAGGGGCAAATGTTACAGGAAATATTGCTGTAACATTCGTATTGGCTTTATTTACATTTTTGGCAGTGAATTTGTTCGGAAGCAAACATTACTATAAAGAGATTTTTTGGCCTGACGTGCCGTGGTTTTTGAAAGCTCCGATTCCTGTAATCCAGATTATCGAACTTTTCAGTGCGCTTATGAAGCCTATATCATTGACCATAAGGTTGTTTGCTAATATACTTGCAGGTCATATATTGATATTGAGTTTGGTATGCGTAATTTTTGTGGTGGGGAAATACGGGGGCGTGCTGATTGGCTCAATGAGTGTGGTCTCGGTTGCGTTCGGGGTGTTTATGGATATGATAGAACTGCTTGTAGCCTTTATACAAGCATATGTTTTTACAATGTTGTCAGCTATTTTTATAGGTTTGGCAAGAAGCGAACATGCTTAAATTTTAAAATTATATAATATGTTACTAACTGTTTTACTTCAAGTTGCCGTAGGTGCGGCTATCGGAAAAACCGCAGCTGTTTTGAGTGCGGCATTGGTCGTTATCGGAGCTGCTTTCGGTTTGTCAAAAATCGGAAAATCCGCTATGGAATCAATAGCACGCCAACCGGAGGCTTCAGGCGAACTTCGTACTGCTATGATTTTGGTTGCTGCAATGGTAGAAGGCGCTGCTCTTTTTGCAATCATTGTTTGCCTTCTTGCCATACTTATTAATTAAAGTCCGAAATGTCTTTATTAACGCCGGATAGCGGTCTGCTTTTTTGGATGGTGCTGATTTTCAGTATCGTACTCTTCATTTTAGCAAAATGGGGCTTCCCTGTCATCACTGATACTGTCGAAAAACGCAACAGGAAAATCGATGAAGCCTTAGACGAAGCCAAGGAAGCCGAGAAAAAAATCAGTTCTTTTGCTCAAGAGCAAGAACAAATCCTGCTCCGAACAAAGTTTGAGCAGGAAAAAATCATCGGTATTGCTTCTCAAGAAAAAGTTAAAATAATAGAAAAAGCAAAAAAAGAAGCAGTTGAAGAAGCCGAGAAAATCATTATTTCAGCAAAAGACGAGATAGCTAAAGAAAGAAATATTGCGATTAAAGATATAAATCGTCAGGTATCTATGCTATCCGTAGATATTGCCGAGAAAATACTAAAAAAAGAATTGGCAGACAGGCAAGCACAAAAAGACTTTACGGATAAAATGTTTGAGGAGATGGCAGGAAATGCTGATAAATTTTTAAATAAGACAAAATGAACACAGGGCTTGTAGCATCAAGGTACGCATTGGCATTCTTGAGATACGTTGAGATTGCCGGTACGGGAGAACTTGTCATAAATCAGGTTCAGGTCTTGTTGTCTTTTTTGTATGAAGAAAAAGAAATCGCATTAGCCTTAGAAAGCAACTCCGTCTCATTACAGCAAAAAAAAGAGATGCTTAAAACCCTTGTATATCCTCAGCCCCTTTCAGATGAATTGTACAGGCTTATAGTATTGCTTTTGAAAAATGAAAGAATGGAACTGCTGAAATCCATCTTGCATTACTTTTCGGACAAGTATTATAAAAGCCGTAAAATCAAACAGGTACACTTGATGACGGCATCTCCGTCCGAAGAATTGGAAAAAAGACTGGAAACATTCATATTCTCTAATACGGGATGTGAATCAAAAATCAGTGCTGAAGTAGATCCTGATTTGATAGGCGGTTTTGTTTTGGAAATGGACGGATTTCGTATAGATGCTTCAGTATTGAGGAGTTTGCAGGAAATACGTAAAGAATTTATTCAAAAGACCGAAGTGGAATTGATCGACAACGGTCGCAAATAGATTATCGAATGAATAATAATATCAAATCGAGTGAAATATCAGAGATGCTTTTTGAGCAACTCAAATCAATCCGAACTTCAATAAGATTCGAAGAGACCGGAACTGTAATGCAGGTCAGCGATGGCGTGGCAAGAATATACGGTTTGGAAAATGCAGAATCGGGAGAACTTTTGGAGTTTGATTGCGGTGTTGAGGGGGTGGTGATGAACCTCGAAGAAGATAATGTCGGAGCAGTGCTTCTCGGACCAACATATTTGGTCAAAGAAAGAATGTCAGTCAAGAGGACCGGTAGAATTGTCTCTATAAATGTGGGAGAAGAAATGATAGGCAGGGTGGTAAATCCGCTTGGAAAGTCTTTGGACGGAAAACCCGAGATAGGAGGAGAACTCTTTGAAATGCCTTTGGAGAGAAAGGCTCCGGGAGTTATTTTCAGGCAACCCGTTACAGAGCCTTTGCAGACAGGTATAAAATCGGTCGATGCCATGATCCCTATCGGCAGGGGTCAGAGAGAGTTGATAATAGGTGATAGGCAGACGGGTAAGACTTCTATTGCGATTGATACTATTATTAATCAAAGATCAGCGTTTTTGGCAGGGAAACCTGTGTACTGCATATATGTTGCTGTGGGACAGAAAGGCTCTACTATTGCGGGTATTGTTGAGACCTTAAGAGTACACGGGGCTTTGGATTATACGATCGTAGTGGCATCTACGGCTGCAGATCCGGCAGCGTTGCAATACTATGCTCCTTTTGCCGGAGCTGCTATCGGAGAGTATTTCCGTGATACGGGACGTTCGGCCTTAGTCGTTTATGATGATCTTTCAAAGCAAGCCGTGGCTTATCGTGAGATTTCTTTGATTTTGCATCGGCCTTCAGGTCGTGAAGCTTATCCGGGTGATGTCTTTTATCTGCATTCCCGTCTTTTGGAGAGAGCCGCAAAAATCATAAATCAACAAGAAGTTGCTGAAAATATGAATGATTTGCCGGATTCCTTAAAGGGAAAAGTAAAAGCCGGAGGCTCCTTGACCGCTTTACCTATTATAGAAACGCAGGCAGGCGATGTGTCTGCATACATTCCTACCAATGTGATTTCTATTACGGACGGTCAGATTTACTTGGAAACGGGATTGTTCAATAGCGGATTTCGTCCCGCTATCAATGTAGGTATTTCCGTATCTCGTGTCGGAGGAAGTGCACAGGTGAAGAGCATGAAGAAGATAGCGGGAACGCTTAAAATTGAGCAGGCGCAGTACAACGAGTTGGAAGCGTTCTCGAAGTTCAGTTCGGACGTGGATAAGATTACGGCCATGGCTTTGGATAAAGGCAGAAAAAACAATCGCTTATTAATCCAACCTAAGTGTTGCCCTATGCCGTTGGGAGAGCAGATTGCGATTTTATATTGCGGCACTCATGCTTTGATGAAAGATATTGCAATTGAGAAAGTCACGGAGTTTCAGGATAAGTTTTTGCAGAAAATGCGTTTGGAACATCAGGAGGATGTCTTAGATGTGCTGGCTTCGGGTGTTACGAATGATGAGATTGTGAATACGTTAGAGAAAGTGGCGGCAGAAGTTCTTGAATTGCTTGTTTAAGTCGTTATGTCTTCGTTAAAAGAAATAAAGGGCAGAATCGATTCTGTAAAGAGTACATTGAAGATTACTTCTTCGATGAAGATCGTGTCTTCGGCAAAACTGCACAAGATGCAGAAAGTTTTGGAAGATATTAATGTATATGAGGAAAGACTTTTCGATATTTTAGACACGTTGTTGAATGAAGTTATCGATAAGAATACATTAAACGGTCCTTTGATGCAGACTAGAGAAGTGACGTCAGTGGCGATTGTGCCGTTTTCTTCTAATTTCTCTCTTTGCGGCGCTTTTAATGCGAATGTGGCACATAAGGCTTTAGAGGTGATAGAGGAGTATCGCTCCAAAGGTTTTGAGGACAAGGATATCAAAATTTTCCCTGTCGGTAGCAAAGTGGGTGATTTCCTGCGTAAAGCAGGTGATTTTACCTTTTTAAATTCCGATGTTTTGTCGGAGAATCCGACTTTTGGCAGCGCGGATGCGCTGGCCTATAATATTTTAAACGGTTTTTTGAACGGGAATTTCGATAGGGTGGAGTTGGTGTATAATCATTTTGAGTCTATGGCTTATCAGCCGACGGTTCGTGAAATTTTTCTTCCTTTTTCATGTGAGAGTGTTTCTTTTTGTCAAGAAAATGCTTATATTTCCGAACCGAATTCTGTGGAGATTTTGGAAAAATTGCTTCCTGAGTGCTTGAAAGCGAGATTCGCCAAGACTGTGTTTGATACGAAGGCGGCAGAGCATGGAGCAAGGACTTTTTCAATGCAACTCGCTACTGATAACGGGGATGATTTGTTGCAGGATTTGACATTGGAGTATAATAAGGGGCGGCAACAGAAGATAACTAATGAATTACTTGATTTGGCGGGAGGTGCGATGAAGTAATTCGATTAGGGTAGAAGATGGAAGAAACTATAACCAATAGTATATAGGGTATATTAATTTTCTTAATTGTTTGTCTTATGAACAAAAAACTTTTATCCTTAATTTGTTGCGCAGCAATGTTTACATCTACGATGTACGCTGCCGATAATTCAACATCTAACGGTTCTTCAGCTAAAGCAGAAGAACATAGTTGCCAATCATCTATATTGGCTAAACTCCCTAAACTTTCAGGCTATTTACAGACAGGATTTAATTACACTTACCAAAACGGTAAATCTACTTCATCATTTCAAGCAAAAAGACTTCGTTTGTTAATGGACGGGAAAGTTTCGGAAAACATCGATTTTCGCTTGCAGATTGAAGCCTTTAACGGTATTGCCGGTTCTATAAACAGAAATGACCAGAAGACTATTCAGGTGATGGATGCTTTCGCTACATGGAAGATTATGCCTGAATTCAAGGTGCGTTTCGGTCAATTCTACACGCCTCTCGGTTATGAAAACTACGATATTTCTCCTGCTACTTTGGAGACAGTGGATTTCTCAAATATCGTGTATCGTATGTCTTGCCGAAATCCTTACGATTATAATTTCGTAGATTACGGACGTGATTTGGGAGTTATGTTTATGGGAGATATAGGCGATTCAGGAAAAGGGTTCCGTTATTTCCATTATGATGTTGCTCTTACCAACGGTTCATTGCCGACCTCTGATGATAAGAACAACTATAAAGATATTTATGCAAGTTTCACGGTACGTCCTATTAAGAATTTGAACTTCAAGGCTACTTACAACTGGGGTAAATACAATACCACAAACCGTGGCGGAGGTTTAGGTGTTCCCGGAGGAAATGACAACACAATGCACCGTTTCGTAGCAGGCGGTTGGTACAACGACCCTAAGGGCTTGGATATCCGTTCGGAATTCGGCTTGGTAAAATCAAAAGTCGGAAGTACGGTATTCGTAGATGAAATCGGCGCTTACGTATTTGCAGGTTATCATTTGGGTAAATTCCTGCCTATGGTACGTTGGGATATGTACAAAGACACTGTACACAATGCTCTTGCAGCAGCTAACTACAATAGAATTCTTGTAGGTCTTACTTATGAACTTTGCAAAAATGTAAAATTCCAGTTGAACTACGGACACTTCTTCTATAGCAGTACGGTTCCTGTCAAATCTATGGAACACGTTCAGTTGATGGGAATATTTAAATTTTAATAAAATAACACTAATTAATAACTAATTGCGATTTATTATGAAAAAGATTTTAACTCTATTGGCGTTGGCTTGTTTCACAATGTCAGCGTTCGCTCAACACTTGGGTACAGAGTATCGTCTAAAGAAAGTAATTCCCGTAGCAGGCCGTCAGGGTATCGCTATCGATGAAAACTACTATTATGTCAGCGATACGAGAGCGCTTTATAAATACGACAAGGAAGGCAATATGATCATGAAAAACGATAAGCCTTTCCGTAATCCTGAAAAAGCAAACCATTTCGGAGATATTGATATTTATGAAGGCGAGATTTATACCGGTAACGAGAAATTCGAATACGGTAGAGGTTACAATATCTCTATAGACGTCTACGATGCAAACACTTTGCAGTGGGAACGTTCTATTCCTTGGTGTGCAGAATCAGGACAGGTAGAATGCTCCGGTCTTGCCATCGACAGAGATAAGAAAATGGTATGGATGAGTGACTGGGTAGACAGCCGTTACGTGTATTGCTACAGCCTCGAAACAGGTCAATACTATACGAAAATGCAGTGCCGCCCTACTCCTTACTGGTGCCAAGGTATCTACATCACCGACGGTAAAATGCTTTTCGCTGCCGATGACGGAGAATCCACATTCCACATTGCAGACAACCTTTACATTGCCGACATCGCTGACGTAGCATACACAGGCTTGGTAGAAGGCACGGAACCGGTAAAAAAAGACCCATACAGCGTTGAGGTGAAAAACGGCAAAGTCGTTACTCGCACAGGTCTTATCGCAGGCGGAGCAAAAGCAGGTCGCTTGAATCTCTTCCGCGAAATGGTTGACTTCCGTCGTGCAGGCGAAATCGAAGGCCTTTCAGTAGACCCTACAAACGATGACTTGGTCGTACTCAACAACCGCGGAACACAGATTATCCTCGGAATGTCGCAAGGCCCATTCAAAAAAGAAGGCTACACCGGCGAAGTACACGAGCTCTATGTCTACGAGAAAATTAAATAAATAATATTTTTTGCTTCGCTTCGCGAGCAGAACTTTCTGCCGACTTCGTCCGCAGAAAAAAACTCAAAAGGAAGGGAAAGAGTTCCACAAAAACTCTTTCCCCCTTTGTTATTAAAATCGTGATGCGGAGGCGCATCACGTGATATGACCTTATTTTAAAATCCATTGATTTTTTAAGCGCGGATGCTCTTTTTTGGTGACTAAAAGTAATTTTTAGTCACCGTAATTTTTTTATTAAATTTGTAATTAGTCGTAATTTTTATTAGAGTTTGGCGATGGCTCGTGATTTTTTATTTTGCATAGTCCTTTTTGCTATTTCAGTTTCATTAAAAGCGCAAAATACTCTTAAAGGATGCATAAAAGACAGGCAAAACAGTCCTATTGAATTTGTTGTCGTGAGTATTGCAGATATTCAAAAGCCGAAATCGTTGCAGCACACGATTACAGATACGCAGGGTAATTTTTCTTTTGCTTCTTTGAAAAACGGAAAATATGATTTGACCGTGTCGTTTTTAGGGTACAAAAGTGTTAAAACAGAGGTGGAGTTGAATGGTGATAAAGAACTGGATACGATTGTGTTGGAGGAAGATGCACAGATGTTGGAGGGAACGAAAGTGATTGCGAGGAAAGTGCAGAATTTATTAAAGATTGAGGGCGGTAAAATGAATGTGATGGTAAACGGGACTTTTGCCTCCCGGTTGGAAAGTTCATTGGATGTTCTGAAACATACTCCGGGCGTATCTGTGGACAGCAAAGGTAATGTTTCTTTGTCTTCTCTCGGAGCAACGGCAGTGTATGTAAATGGGGCTAAAGTGCATCTTAAAGGTGAAGCTCTCGGGGCATATTTGAGAACATTATCTCCGGCGATGATTGAAAAAATAGAAATAATGCCCAATGCCGATGCGCGTTATGAATCAGACGGAGCAGGCGGAATCATCAATATAATTTTGAAAAAGAATAATTTACAAGGTTTCGCATTTCAGACCGGACAAGGCTTGTCTATTTGGGAAAGCATACATTCGGTATCGGATTTTATGTTTGTATATAACAAAAAGAATTGGCGTACCAATTGGGGGTACAATCATAATATAGGCGATAATCCTGCTCAATATGGTAATGTGCGTTACCACAAAGGCAATAAAACGGAAACAAAAACTCGGGATTGGGACAACAGGAACACATATGCTACCAACTTTGATATAGAGTATTTACAAGGGGATAAGCATAGCTTTATCTTGTCCGGCTTTTGCAATGTGATAGGAGGGCCGGGATATACAAGTACGTTGACGAATATTTATACGGGAGAAAACGTGCTAAAAGAAAGTCTGAATGCCGAGTGCGATTATTACAAACAATGGGATATTCGTTATGGCGGGTCTTTTGCTTGGAAATGGAAAATATCCGAAGCACATAAATTGAAGTTTATAATTGACGGTATAGGATTTTCAGGCGTATATCGCAGTCGTCAACCGATTAAAGTGTTTGTTCCGAGCGGTACGTTGATTCGTAAAAATCTATTTCAAAACAATACCGATAGAGGTATAGGTATTGTTGCCTTTTCTGCTGATTATGAAGCAAATCTTGCTGAAAACCAAAATCTTTCGGTCGGGACCAAAGTATCTTTTGTTAGAAGCGATAATGATATTTCGTTTTTTGCAGACGGTCATTTAAAAGAGGATAGAAGCAAGAAATTCGTATATGATGAGTATAATACGGATGGATATGTACAATATAGCGGAACCTTCGACAAGTTCTCTATTTCCGGCGGTATAAGGATGGAGTTTATGAATAGTACAGGAAGCCTTTATGCTTTAGGAAAGTCGGAATTGGTCGACAGGAATAAAACCGATAAGTTGAGATTGTTCCCTAATTTGTCTTTATCTTATAATTTTTCAGATAAATTTAAACTTTCTTGTGTATATAGCAGGAGACAGGATAAGCCGCATTATGAAGCATTGAATCCCATAGAGTTTTTGTTGGACGAATATACATATTGGAAAGGTAATCCTTTTTTACGTCCCCAAGTCAATGATAAAGTGGCTTTAAATTTTTCTTCCGGCAAGATAAATCTCTCTTTATATTATAATTATTTAAATGATTATTACACTTATCTTACTGATCCTTACGGTCCGGGAGTGGTAGTGATGACAACAAAAAATATAGGAAAACAACATTTGTTGGGAGGGGAGTTATCGGCTGCATTTAAGTTTTTTCGTTGGTGGCGCTTTCAGGCTTTTATAGGAGGCTATTATAAGGTGAATAAACTTAAATATGAGAAATATCTTGAGACGTATAATGGTATTTCAGGAGTATTATCGCTAAATAATACTTTTTCTCTCCCTTGGGATTTGAAATTGGATGTTAACGGTAAAATAATGAGCCGCGAACTTACGAGCGGATATATGTATGCTCATCCGAGCGGCAGCATAGATATATCATTGAATAGATATTTCGGCGAGCATCTAAGTCTGTCTGTATATATGACGGATATTCTGCATACTCAAAGATGGAATGGAGATGGCAGGAAAGGTGATTTCTCTTTGGAACAATGGGGATATGGACAATCTCGTATGGTAGGAATCAAATTGAATTTCAATATCGGTAATCAGACTAACGAGCATAAAAATCGAGAATTGTCTGAGAAAGAGAGGTTGTAGTCTTATTTCTTTCGGATTAGGGTAAGACCATCTCGGATAGGCAGAATTACTGCTTCTACGCGAGTGTCGGAAGCGACAAGATCATTGAAGGCTGCTATCCCAATGGTTTGCTTATCTTGCGGCATAGGAATTTCGCATACTTTTCCGTCCCACAATACATCATCTGTAAGGATTACCCCTCCCGGTCGCACCAAATCTATTACTGTATTGTAATAATCCGCGTATTGTCTTTTGTTGGCATCAATGTAAGCAAGATCGTAAGTGTTTCCTTTTAGGGTGTTTAAGGTTTGCAGGGCATCACCGATGTGTAACGTGATTTTATCTGTAACTCCTGCTTTTTCCCAGCCTTCTCTGATGAGGTATTCCAATTCATCATTAATTTCTAATGTGTCTATGTGACCTTTTTCGTTCAGTCCCATAGCCATACAGACAGAGGAATAGCCGGTAAAAGTACCGATTTCCAATATCTTTTCCGCCTGCATTATTTCTACCAATATGGTTAAAAACCGACCCTGAACCGCTCCGGAAAGCATTCTCGGGTAGTTGGTTTTGATGTTTGTCTGTTTTTGAATCCAGGCGAGCGCCTCTGTTTGTGCCGTAGAGTGTTCTCTAATATACTTGTCTATAGGTGTTTCCATTTTAAAGGTAGATGAGTTTTGATAATTTTTCAGGTGAGAAAATACTCTGCGCTATAGACATAAGTTCTTCTGCCGTGATGGATTCTATTGCGCTGATTGTGTAGCCGTCGCTTTGTATCTTTTCGAATGCCAGAAGGCTTTTACCCATTGATTGACATTGCGTTTCTCCGCTGTCTGCGCTGATTACGAGTTGCCCTATAAGTTGTCGTTTGGATGCTTTCAGAAATCTATCGCTAAGCGGTTTTGTCCTGATTTTTTCTAGCGTTCTGTCTATTGCATTAAAGCATTTGTTGAGGTTTTCTTTGTCGCATCCGAGGCAGATTGCCATTACTCCGCAGTCTTTGTATTGTGTGTAGAGACATTCTACTCCATAGACCCAACCGTTTTTTTCTCGTAAAATATCATTCAGCAATGAGTTGGAGGCTTGTCCTCCTAAAATATTGCTTAGAAGTACGGCAGCAAGTCTTTCTTTTTCTTCGTATAGTGATGGTGCAAGTCCTCCCAAGACGACGTTTGCCTGATGGTTGTGTTTTTCTATTGTTTTCTCAAATCTTTCCGCAGGAGGAAATTTATTTCCGGTGTCCGGAGGAAGATTTGTTTTCTTGAAGGTGAAACCTTCAAAGTAAATTTTTATCTTTTTCTGAAGATTGTCGACCATTTTTTGTTCGTCGAGGTTTGCAACAATGGTGAAAGCCATTCTGTCGGGAGTGAACATCTCGTTTACGAAGTTGTGCAGGTCGTTGCTCGTGATTTTTTTGACGGTGGAGGCTGTGCCGAGTATGGAGCGTCCCAGGTCGTGTCCGCAGAAGAGTTTTTCTTCGAAGTTGTCGTAGATTTCGTCAGCAGGGTTGTCTTTGTAAGAGTTTATCTCATCGATTATTACGCCTCTTTCCGTTTCTATTTTTTTTCCCGGAAAGGTTGGCGAGGTCGCGAGTTCTAAAAGCAGTGAAACGGCTTTGTCGAGGTCTTCTTTCAGGACGGTGGCGTGGACTACTATTTCTTCTTTGGTGGTGTAGGCGTTGAGTTCTCCTCCGAGTTTGTCTAAGTAATTGTTTATCTGCGAGGCTGTTTTACGTTTTGTGCCTTTGAAGATGGTGTGTTCGGTAAAGTGGGCGATTCCGCTTGGGTAGGAGCCTTCATCTCTTGTACCGCATTTGATGCTTAATGCGCAATAAGCTGCTGCCGAACTTGTTCTTTTTACTGCGTAGAGCAGTCCGTTTTCGGTTTTACCTTGTATCATATTATCTGCTCCCGGCTATTTTTTTGAAGTCTTTTTTGGTAAAGCCTGCGTGTTGTTTCTCTGAGATGTTGTGAGAATCAAAGTAGTAGAGTGCGTGGTCGTCTGCGCCTATGAGCATCTTGTAGCATTTGCCTTGTGTGCTATCGGAAGGGGCTATTACATAACTCATTACGGTGTTGTATGCTTCGTGTATAAACATTGTGTTGGCATTGTCTGCTTCCAAAAAAAGCATATCATCGTCTGCGTAAAGGTCTATTTCGGATTTTGAAAGGTCAGGAGAAAGGTCGTTTTTGTAGATTGCTATTTTTTTCTTTTCCAAGATTGATTTGGGCATTGTAAGGTAGGACAGGTTTTTGCTTCCGCTTACTTTGCCTTCTATTGCATCCGTGATGTAGTCCTGGATGAGGTCTAAGAAGGCTGATACGAAGATGAGTTCTCGTCCGTCTTTATTTGCCGGGGTGGCAAAGGGGAAGGATACGACTTCGAACATCGAGCTGATGTTGCCGGCTTCCGGGGTGCCTTTCAGTACGGTGATGGATAGGTTTTGGAGAATTTTTGATTTTTTGATAAATTTTTCCGAAATTATCAAAAAATAAAAATTCTCATTCGTTCTCAACCTCTCAAACTCCTCTTGCGAACAAAACTCAAAAGGAGAAAGAATCCAACGCTTACTCACCTCGTTTTTCAAACTCTCCGTAAGCATCTCATTCCCGCACTGCACCACCTTCAAAGTTTTCCTTGTAAAATCCTCCAAAATCACCCTTCTTGTACGAATCTGCATCTGACCGCACAACACCAAAGGCAGGCATATTAAAAATATAATACTTATAAAAATCTTTCTCATTTATCAAATCTTGTCAGTTCCGATTACTGCAAAGTTACAAAATAATGCGTACATTTGTCTTGTATGCAAATTAAGTTAATCGAATGGAACAATATATAGTATCAGCAAGAAAATACCGTCCTGAATCATTTGAGGCCCTTCTTGGTCAGGATAATATCGCCAAAACTCTAAAAAACTCCATTTTGAGGGGGAAATTAGCGCACGCTTACTTGTTCTGCGGTCCTCGGGGAGTCGGCAAGACAAGTACGGCACGTATTTTCGCAAAAACTATCAATTGCTTAAACCCTTCTGCCGATATGGAACCGTGCGGAGAGTGCGAATCCTGCATCTCTTTCAAAGAAGGTCGATCGTACTGTATTCACGAATTGGATGCAGCCTCCAACAATGGCGTAGAAGACATTAAAACGCTTATGGAACAAGTGCAGGTACCTCCTCAAGTTGGTAAATACAGTGTCTATATCATAGATGAGGTGCATATGCTTTCCCAACAGGCATTTAACGCTTTTCTGAAAACACTGGAAGAGCCGCCGGCTCACGCCATATTTATTTTGGCAACTACGGAGAAACATAAGATTTTACCAACCATTCTTTCGCGTTGTCAGACCTATGATTTCAACAGGATTTCGATTAAAGATGCTGTTTACAATTTGCGTAATATTGCTGACAAGGAAGGTATTATGATAGATGATGAGTCGTTGCATATTATAGCGCAAAAGGCTGACGGTGCGATGCGTGATGCGCTTACTATTTTTGACCAAAGCGTGGCATTCTGCGGGACTGATATAAAGTATGAAGACGTTATCAGAAATCTGAATGTTCTGGATTATGAGTATAGCTTTACTCTTGTAAATGCTTTTCTTAAAGGAGATTATGCCAAAGCTTTAAGTATATTCGATGAGATATTGTCCAAAGGTTTCAATGCACTTTATTTCGTAGCTTCTTTGAGTTCGCATTTGCGCAACCTCATTGTAAGTAAAAGTTCAGGTTTGGAAGCATTGCTGGAGTTACCTGAATCGCTAAAAAAACGTTATGCGGAGCAGGCGGGAGAGTGCAGTATTAAATTTCTTTATAATGCTCTGGCTGTAACGACACAATGCGAGGCAGGATATAAGGCTGCGGTAAATCCGAGGTTGCATATTGAATTTGCTTTAATGAAGTTAAGTTTCTTGGCAGCAGATGTTCCGGTATCTCAGGAACCGAAACAGGCGTTACCCGTGAAAAATTCTGTGCCGGTCAAGCCTCTCGAGAAAGAAGAAGTTAAGCCTTCGGCAGAAGAAACTAAAGAAAAAAATGAAACCGAACCGACAACAGAGACTGTACAAGAGCCTAAACCGAGAAGAAGACTCTCGAAATCTGCCTCATCTTTATCCTTAAATGCAATACAAGAAGAACAACAAAAGCAGAAAGAGGAAGTCTTACCTTTGGAGGATGATACAAAACCATTACCCGATGATGAGGTTATTAAAGCAAAATGGCTGGAAATGGCTGAATCATACAAAGACAGGCCAAGACTTGCAAATACGCTGACTTCATCGAAATTGTCGATAATAGAAGAAAACGGTTATAAAAAAGTTGTTTTCGGGGTGCTTAATGTAGCACAGCAGCAATGGATACAAGAAAAATTATTGCATAATTTGGAAGAGCAACTACAAAAATTTGTAGGTTCATCCAAATTGAGATTGGATGTAGATGTCATTCCTGACAATGAAGTGCAAAAAAAAGCATATATGCCGGGGGAAAAGGCAAAAGAATTGATGGAAGCTAATGAAGAAATTAAAAATTTAGTATCAGAATTAGCGTTGGATGTCAAATAGAAAGATATGAAACTCAGAGCTGAAAATTTAGTTAAAAAATATGGCGTCAGGACTGTCGTTAAAGGTGTATCCATGGACGTGTCACAAGGTGAGGTTGTTGGTTTTTTAGGACCGAACGGAGCCGGTAAGACGACAAGTTTCTATATGATTACCGGGCAGATCGTACCTAATGACGGTAAGATTTTTCTGGATGATGAAGATATAACGGGACTTCCTATGTATAAAAGAGCGCAAAGGGGGATAGGCTATCTCCCGCAAGAAGCTTCCGTATTTAGGAAAATGTCCGTAGAGGATAATATAATGTCTGTAATGGAGATGACCGGCATGCATAAATCCGAAAGAGAGGAACGATTGGAATCTCTTATAGACGAATTTAATCTGTCTAAGGTCAGGAAAAGTCTTGGAATTCAGCTTTCGGGAGGAGAAAGAAGAAGGTGTGAGATCGCAAGAGCGCTTGCAATAGATCCTAAATTCGTATTGTTGGATGAGCCTTTTGCAGGAGTTGATCCTATTGCCGTTGAGGATATTCAATATATTATAGCCAAACTTAAATACAAGAATATCGGAGTTATCATTACGGACCACAATGTGGGAGAGACTCTGGCTATTACAGATAGGGCATACTTATTGTATGAAGGTTCTATCCTTCAGGCAGGTACCCCTCAATCTCTTGCTTCCGATGAGGACGTTCGTACTAAATATTTAGGTTCCGGATTTGTTCTGAAACGTTCCGTATCTGTAGAAAGAGCAAAAGAGGATCACGAAAAACTTTTAGCCGGTAAAGCTTAGAGTACATAATCTTTTACGTTTTCGGCAGAGATAATGTTATCACCGAGTATGAGCAATCTTTCTATTGCATTGTTCAGTTCTCGGATATTTCCTGTCCATGATTTTTGTTTCAAAAGATCTATCGCTTCTTTTGAAAATTTACGTAACGGCTGGCCTGTCTGTTCGCAGTTTTGTGTAGCAAAATAGTTTACAAGCAAAGGAATATCTTCTTTTCGCTCATCCAGACTCGGCACTTTAATCACGATTACGCTTAACCTGTGATAAAGGTCTTCCCTGAAATTTCCTGATTCTATTTCAGCCTTTAAGTCTTTGTTGGTGGCGGCTATTACCCTTACATCTACTTCTATATCTTTGTCGCTTCCTACTCGCGATAGTTTTTTCTCTTGTAGTACTCGAAGCACTTTTGCTTGAGCAGCAAGGCTCATATCTCCTATTTCATCCAAGAATAGTGTACCTCCGTCCGCTTGTTCGAACTTTCCTTTATGTTGTTTGATTGCGGAGGTGAAAGAGCCTTTCTCGTGTCCGAAAAGTTCACTTTCTATCAATTCCGATGGTATTGCTGCACAGTTCACTTCTATATAAGGTGAATTTACTCTGTCGCTTTGCTCATAAATGTTTTTTGCCACTAACTCTTTACCTGAACCGTTCGCTCCGATTATCAATACTCTTGCATCTGTCGGAGCTACTTTAGAGATGATCTCTCGTATCTTCTTCATAGGCTCGGATTCTCCTATCATTTGTCTATCGAATACTTTCTTTTTTAATATTTTAGTTTCTTTGACAAGAGAGACTTTTTCAGTGACGTTTTTTATAGTGATAAGAATACGATTCAGATCCAAAGGCTTTTGTATGAAATCGTATGCCCCTTTTTTGATACACTCTACTGCTGTATCTATATCTCCGTGTCCTGAAATCATTATTACGGATGCTTCATTTCCGCTTGATGATAATTTATCCAAAACTTCCAATCCATCAGTTCCCGGCATTTTTATATCGCAAAAAATGACCTCGTATTTTTCTTTTGCAGCCATTTCTAAAGCGATTGCTCCGTCTTCAGCTGTATCTACATCATATCCTTCATCACTTAAAATTTCTTTCAAAGAGTTCCTTATGGCTCTTTCATCATCTGCAATAAGAATTTTCATGATAGCATTTAGTTAGTTCAAGTACAAATATCGTTAATATTTCGCTGTTTACATAAAAATTTATAAATTTGTCCGCTTATATGCGTATTATGAATATACCTGATATAACTATAGCAATAGATGGCTATTCTTCTACAGGGAAGAGTACATTGGCGAAATTGATTGCGAGCGAATTTGCATTTTCATATTTGGATTCCGGCGCCGTTTATAGATGTATCACTTTGATTGCCCAAGAAAAAGGCTTTATCGATAGTGAAAACAATATAGATGAGCAAGGGCTTACTCGTGAGTTGGATAATATCGATATTTATTTCAAATATGAGAATAATGGTAATCAGACGTATATTGGGAATAGAATTGTGGAAAAAGAGATAAGAAGTCTTAAAGTTGCAGAGCAGGTAAGCCCTATTTCGACACTTCCGTTTGTCAGAAATTATGTTGATAAAAAATTGAGAGAACTTGGTGGAAAGAAGCGTGTAGTGATGGATGGAAGGGATATCGGTACTACGGTCTTTCCTGATGCCGAGGTAAAAATATTTGTTACCGCTCAAGCAGAAATTCGTGCTGAAAGGAGATATAAGGAGATGGTGGCAAAAGGGGAAAAACCTGTATTTGAGAATATCGTAAAAAATTTGGAAGAACGCGATTACATAGATTCACATAGAGAGGTTTCTCCTTTAAGAAAAGCGGATGATGCTTTTGTTTTAGATAATTCGGATATGACTTTACGCGAAGAGTTAATCTGGGCAAAAGGTCTTATACAAGGAAAATTTGGTTTACTTCAATAGAGAAATATGCCGATAAGGGTAGAAATAGACAGACATTCAGGGTTCTGTGGAGGAGTAATAAGAGCTATAGATAGGGTAGAAGAGTTCTTGGATAATAAGCAAAATACTAAACTCTTCTCTTTGGGTGCGATTGTGCATAATGATGCAGAATTGGACCGGCTTGGTAAAAAAGGTCTCGTAACCATTGATAAAGAGGATTTGAATGAAATACCTTCTGCAAAAGGAGAGACTTTGCTTATAAGAGCTCACGGAGAGCCTCCTGAAACATATATGACAGCAGGTAAACTTGGCTTTGAGGTGATAGACTGTACTTGTCCTGTCGTACTTAGATTGCAAAAACGTATCAAAAAGGCATACCTAAGATTGCATTCCGATGGGAAAAACGGTCAAATTATTATCTTCGGAAGAATAGGGCATGCGGAGGTGTTGGGACTTTTAGGACATGTAGATGGAGATGCTGTTGTGGTCGAGAGCAAACAAATGCTTTTGGATAAAATAGAGGATGGGACAATAAAACTTACGGAACCGATTGAGATATTTTCTCAAACGACCAAGAGTCCTATAGAATATTCGGAACTTTGCGCTTTTTTGGAAGAAAAGATGCCTAAGGGGATGCTTACAGTCAATAATACTGTCTGCGGTCAGGTTGCTTCCCGGCATTCTAAATTGTCTGAATTTGCCGTGAGCCACGATGTCGTGGTTTTTGTGGCAGGTAAGATAAGTTCAAATGGAAGAGTGCTTTGTGAACTTTGCAGATCTTTGAATATCAGGACTTATTATATAAGTTCTCTTGATGAAATAAAGAGAGAGTGGTTCAGAAAGGATGATAATGTTGGGGTTTGCGGGGCTACCTCTACTCCTCAATGGCTTTTGGAAGAAGTGGCTAATAAGATTTTAGAGTATAATTAGAATATTTGATTTTTTAGAATCAATAGATTTAGTTACTTTTGCAAAGAATTTTAATGAGTTAAACAAAATAATATATTTATGGCAACGACAGCTGATTTTAAAAACGGCCTTTATTTGAATTTTAATGGAAAACCGTGTATGGTAGTGTGGTTTCAGCACGTAAAACCCGGTAAAGGACCGGCATTTGTGAAAACAAAACTACGCAACCTTGAAAACGGTCGTATTTTGGAAAATACTTTTACTGCCGGTGCTAAAATTGATACTATTACTGTTGAAAGAAGACCTTATCAGTTCTTATATTCTGATGAGGACGGGTTCAATTTTATGCACGAAGAGACTTTTGAGCAGATTCATCTGCCTCATGATGTTGTAGAAAATTCTGATCTTATGAAAGAGGGGCAACATGTTGAAATGATGTTTGTTACGGATCCTGAAGAGAAATGTCTTACTTGTGAATTGCCTACATATGTTGAGATGGAGGTGACTTATGCAGAACCTGCCGTTAAGGGTAATACTGCTTCTACAAGTGCTTTGAAAGAGTGTACATTGGAAACCGGAGCTAAAATTATGGTACCTCTTTTCATTAATCAAGGAGATAGGATTACTGTTAATACTACGGATCGTTCTTACGGACAGAGAGTGTAGTATTGTAAAATGTGAAAACGGATTATATTTTAGTAATCCGTTTTTATCTCCCTATATAGTAGTTGTTGATATACTTCTCTAATTCTTGTTTTGAACTTGAAAAAGTAAGCAAGTCTTGGAGCATAAAAGATTTCTCTTTGTCGATGATTGCCGGATACATTGTTTTGAGCAGCCAGAGCCTATCGGAGTCGAAGTTGTAATGTTCTTTGCAGATGGTGATGACTTGCGAGATGTAGAATTGAGAGTGTTTGACGGCAGATTCGATAAGGGATTTTTTGTCAGAGTCGAATATCGCTTTGTCAAGACTGTTTAGAAATGCACTGAATGTATGCTCGTCCATTGCGTTTTGTATGATAATCATACCGTTGTTACCGCCTATATGACGTATGCCGTCCAAGATGATTTCTTTGATTCCATATCCTGAATATCTTACGTTCTTGCTGAATAGGAGTTCTCGTGTGATGTAGTCGGCTGTGTAGGCTTCTATGTGATATGTGCCGCTTCCAAGGTTTGCAATCATACAACTTTGTACCGGATTGCAGACTTTCATTCCATTTATAAAGACCTCCACCGGAGTGTCGCATTCTATGCGTATTCCGTTGATATTTTGTGCGTTTGCATTATTAAAAGCAATGAGGAGAAGTAGAGAAACTAATATTGTTGAAAGATGTTTCATAATACTTGGTATTTGTTGTTTGTACCAAATATAGTAAAAAACATCGAATATCGCAGATATGTTTTAGTTAAGTTTATCTACTTTGAATTGCTGGATTTTGTAACTGCTATTTCCGAAACTTACAAAAATTGTTACTAAAAAGATTTCTCCGCCTGCGTTTAATCGTCCCAAGGCATAAGTCCTGTTTGACTTTACTGTGGTATGGGTTATGTCGAAAGAGCGCGGAGTATGTAGATTGAAAAATGATTTCAGAATTTGCTTTGCTTGATTTTTACTGGAATTGCTCGAATTGGAGATTATGGATATTTCCAAATTTTCTGCAAACAATGATGAAAGTTTCTCTATATCTCCTTGACTTATATATTGTGCTATTGGTGTAAAAATATCATTTGAACCCTCTTGAGCCGTCGTTCTTACGGAGAGAGCCAATAATGCAATTATTAAAGTTATTCTGCTTAAAATTTTCATCGCTATTCTATTTTGCAAAGACCGAGCCACTCTGTAATAATCGAGTATTTCTTTTGTTGAAACTTCTTATATTTGCATTATGCGACTGACTTTATTAACTGTGGGCAAGACCGATATTAAATGGTGTCGTGATGGTTTGGAAATGTATAGATCCAGATTATCGCATTATATCCCTTTTATTATAGAGGAAATACCTGAGTTGAAAAATGTTTCTGCTTTATCGGAAGACCAGATAAAACGGAAAGAAGGAGAGGCTGTTTTGAAAAATATCAGTCCGCAAGATGAATTGATTTTGTTGGATGAGAAAGGAAAAGAGTTTCGATCTATTGACTTTGCCGGTTTTTTGCAAGATAGGATGTTATATTCAGGTAAAGATATTGTTTTTCTCATTGGCGGGGCTTATGGCTTTTCCGATGCCGTATATGAGAGGGCTAAAATGAAAATATCTTTATCTAAAATGACATATTCGCATCAAATGGTAAGAGTCATTTTTGCCGAGCAATTGTATCGTGCCTTTACTATTATTAAAGGAGAACCATATCATCACGAATGAAACAAGAATTAAAAATCAAAGATGTTTTTCCGATATTGTTGGTATCCTTATCTACAGTATTGCTTCTCGTGGCTTTCAGTTTTACCCAAATATCAGGTAATACTGAAAAAGAGGCAGCCCGGTTGTCTAAAGTGGTGCAAAAAAGGGTAGATATTTTAGATGCTTATGTAAGAAAAGCCATCAATGCAGGAAGGGCAGGTACCGTTATCGGAGAACTTCCGGAAGATATGGTCGTATATTACTATCGTTATGATACTTTGCAATCGTGGAGCAATCAGTTCCCTGTAGCGAATGATGATATCAGTACACGTTTGATATTTCAACGACTTTCCAATCTAAAAGATAAGATGGATTCGCCTCTTGCCGATTTGAGTGATATACCGAGCTTTATGAACTATGGCGCTAAATGGTATATAGTAAGATGCTGCGAAGAAGGTGATAGTAAGATTATTGCAGGATTGGAGATAATGAATACGTCTATTACTTCTCCTATTAATGGTGTTAATCCGCGTCTTTGTGTTAAGGAAAGATATGTTATCCGTCCTTTACAGTATAGCGGAGGTGATCCTGTCGTTGTATCAAAAGTGCCTTTATTCAAAGTACTTTCAGATTCCATAGCAACTGTCCAATTATCATATAGTTCTGCTTTGATATGGATAGGATTGATATTATATATAATTGGCTCTGTTTTATTTCTAATGAGAGATATGAAACTGAAAAAGTTTCTTAGGATGTCTTTCGGTCTGATCATTATTTTATTCTCTATTTACTTATGGGGAAGAGATAATTATAAGGAATCCGGAATTTTCTCTCCTATGATTTATGCAGACGGACCGGTACTCTCCTCCCTTGGAGTTGTGCTGATTTTCAATCTTGCTATTTGTATGATAAGCCTTTATCTTTATATAGTCAGGCTTAGAATGCTTAGATTCTTTTTGGAAAGGAAAAGAACCGGAAAAATAATATGCGGAGTATTAATGCTTTTTTCTGTCCTGTTTATCTATGTTTATATAGGATATATATTTAAAAGCATCATTCTGAATTCATCAATTTCTTTAGAATTATACAAGCTTAGCAATCTCTCCTTCTATTCGATAATTATTTATATATCATTTTTATGTGTACTTCTGACTACATTATTGCAGTTTCAGATGTTCCATACGGCGATCAGGTCTTTGACAGGTTTTGATTTTGATCCTTTTTCAAGAGCGGGGAGGGTTTTATTTGCCTTATCGGTTTCTTTTTATTTTGTTATTGTTTCGAATGCTTTGAGCGCCGAAAAAGAGAAAAATAAGATAGAAGTTTGGGCAAACCGTCTTTCTATGGATAGGGATATAAATTTAGAGAACACCCTGAATTCTATAGAAAAACAGATAGCATTAGATCCTCTTATTTCATCTTTATCGGTATTGAAGAACAGCAATAGCATCATAGTTAATCGTATTGTGGAAAATTATCTTAATCATATACTACAGAATTATGATGTAAATGTCTCTTTTATCAGGAGCTCTGATAAATTTTCTAATAAAGAGATGCTCAAAGAACGTATTAAAAACGGTATTCCGATTTCAGAAAATTCCCGATTCATATATAAAAAGACAACCAACGGACTCTCCGGATACACAGGACTGTTTGTGTATTTTAATCCCGGTTATGGTTTATCAAGGATGTTCCTGATGATAGATCCTAAATCAAATAGAGAGCGAAGAGGCTATGCTTCTATAATAGGATACGCTCAACCGGAAAGAGTACTTATTCCTGTGAAATATTCTTATGCCAAGTATTCAGGTAATAATCTGTTGAATTTCAATGGAGATTATGCTTATCCTACGGTTGTGGATGAAATTAGGCGTGATTCTTTTCTGTCTCAAAACGGCGGGCACATTGTCTTGAATGGATATGATCATTTTATTCATATTCTTTCCAATGAAGAAATGATTGTGATTTCTCGCCCCAAAACAGTGTTTTTCAGTTATTTGTTAACACTGATATTTGTCTTTTTGATGACTTATTTAGCGGCTTCCGTCGTCTCTCTCGCTCGTCAAAGACCACAGTCCTTCGATAAAAATTATTATCGCTCCTGGATTAACGGAGTTGTTATGTCCTCCTCGCTCTTTACCTTGTTTGCGATGGCGGCAATAAGCATATTATTCGTTTATAAAAAGAATAATGACTCCCAAAGGGCAGTAATGGCTGATAAGATCAATTCTATCTTACCTATAATTGAAGAACAATTCAAGAATGTAAATAGCACAAACGATTTTAAACAGGACCTTTCCGACGTCCTTGCAGAAATCGGTAACACTACATTTACTGATATTACATTATACTCTGTCGGAGGACTCGTCGTAAGCACTACCGCCCCTGAAATATTCGGCAAAATGTTACTTGGATTTAGGATGGATGAGACAGTATATGAGAGTATTATGCATAAACATAAGCGTTATGTTATCAATAAAGAAAAACTCGGAAATAAATCATACTATGCTATATATGCCCCTATTTTCAATGCAAAAGGCAAGATCGTGGCGCTAATAGGAGTTCCGTATATGAATGGAAATTATGATTTAAAGACAGAAGCTATAAATCATACAATTACGATTTTTACCGTATTTATAATCTTGTTGATATTATCCAAATTCGGAACATCTATTGTCGTCGATAAAATGTTCAAGCCATTGATAGAGATGGGGCATAAGATGAACTCGGCTAATATCAACAACCCCGAATATATAATCTATGAACGTGAAGATGAGATTTCCACTCTCGTACGCGCCTACAACCTGATGGTGCACGACCTCTCCGACAGTACCAAACGTCTTGCCGTTGCAGAACGAGACAAAGCGTGGAGCGGTATGGCACGACAAGTTGCACACGAAATCAAAAACCCGCTTACCCCTATGAAGTTGCAGATTCAGAGGCTTATACGTCTGAAAAAAACAGCAGACCCTTTATGGACGGACAAATTCGATGAGGTATCAAAATTGATTTTGGATCATATAGACATACTGACAGCCACTGCCAACGAATTCTCAACATTCGCCAAACTTTATACTGAAAAGCCGATTGAAATTGATTTAGACCAAATGCTGAAAGACGAAATTGCAATGTTCGACAATAAAGAAAATGTCACGTTCTTCTACGTCGGTCTCGAAAATGCAACAGCGATAGGTCCTAAACCGCAATTAACCCGCGTATTCGTAAATATTATTACCAATGCCGTCCAGGCAGTAGAAATCAGGCAAGAAGAAGAACGGCAGGCAGGCAAAGAACCCGTACAAGGAAAAATCCTGGTCGCATTACGAAATTCCTATGTAGAAGGCTATTACGACATCGTTGTAGAAGATAACGGTCCCGGCGTCAAAGACGAAAACAGAGACAAACTCTTCACTCCGAACTTCACCACTAAAAGCAGCGGAACCGGACTCGGTCTCGCAATGTGCCGCAGTATCCTTGAAAGATGCAACGCCACCATCAGATACAGCAACTCATTCATTTACAAAGGCGCTTGCTTCGCTATCCGTTTCCCCAAAAAATAAATTCCCCCGTTCGCATCCCTTTCGGACGGCAGTCCTTGCCATCCTTCAGGTCGCTCAGGGAAAAGCCGCAGCCGCTCACCGCGCCTGCTGAGATCTCAATACGAATATAGGCGGCGCCTAATTGCCGCCTATACACCCCTAACACGTGATGCGCCTCCGCATCACGAACCCATATATAAAATTATTTCGCCCTTATGTAGATCTTAACAGGACAGCCCGTAAGATCAAAATGACTTCTCAATTTATTCTCCAAAAACCTCTTGTACGGCTCCTTAATGTACTGAGGAAGATTACAGAAAAATGCAAACGAAGGGCTTCTTGTCGGCAACTGTGTGATATACTTTATTTTGATATACTTACCCTTCCACGCAGGAGGAGGATAATTCTCTATTTCAGGAAGCATTACCTCGTTCAGCTTAGCCGTAGGTATTTTTCTTGAATAATTCTCTGCAACCCTTGCAATAGCATCCAGCACGTCCATTATCCTTTGCTTCTTTATTACGGAGGTGAAAATAATAGGAAGATCATCAAAAGGAGCTATCTTAGACCTCAAAGCATCTGTGTATTTCTTCAAACTATTGTTATCCTTCTCAAACAAATCCCACTTGTTCACCACTAACACACAGCCCTTCTTATTCTTTAATATAAGATTCAATATGCTCATATCCTGCGCCTCCATTCCCGTTCTTGCATCGATCATCAAAGCACAAACATCAGAATGCTCAATAGCCCTGATGGAACGCATTACCGAATAAAACTCAAGATCCTCATTCACCTTAGCCTTTTTCCTCATTCCGGCAGTATCCACCAAAATGAACTCATGTCCGAACTTATTGTAATAAGAAGAAATAGAATCCCTTGTTGTTCCTGCTACAGGAGTAACGATATTCCTCTCATCATCCAAAAGCGCATTCGTGAAAGAAGACTTACCCACATTCGGTCTTCCCACAATCGCTATATGAGGCAGGTCTTCTCTATCATTAGGATCTATGGCATTGCTTTTAGGCATCATCTTGACCACCTCATCCAGCAAATCTCCAGTTCCGCTTCCCGTAGCCGAAGATATGCTCCAAACCTCTCCAAGCCCCAACGAATAGAACTGATATGTATCGAATACTTTTGCTCCGCTATCAGTCTTGTTTACAGCGAGTATTACAGGTTTTTTGCTTCTGCGAAGCATATCGGCTATCTCTGAATCATAATCCGTAATCCCGGTGCCGACTTCCGTCATAAATAAAATTACGTCAGCCTCCTCTACCGCTATCTCCACTTGCCTGCGAATTGCTTCTTCGAACACATCTTCAGAATTCGAAGTCCAACCTCCGGTATCAACTACCGAAAATTCAAAACCACACCATTCGCATTTCCCGTAATGCCTGTCTCTTGTTACTCCTGCAACTTCATCTACTATCGCCTGTCTCATCCCGACCAATCGGTTGAAAAGAGTGGATTTTCCTACGTTCGGTCTTCCGACTATCGCCAATAAACCCATATTATCTGAATTTTAATTCTTTTGAGTATAAAACCCGCACCCTGTGCAACTATCGTTTGCATCCGTGCAGATTTTGTTATTATTTTTTTTCTCTCCGAACAGCTCATCTTCCTGTTCTTTCATACATTTAATTCCGAGTTTTCTCATATTCTCGTTTTCGTGTACTTCCGTTTTTGGAAAATGTCCGTTTTTGCGGAATATGATATTGAAACACATACCTATTACGCAAATCCCGATTAACAATATTGCTGCAAGAAAGACTTTCATTACTAAAATATAAACTCCGTACTTACGGATTCAAAATTATGTACTTTTTTTATGATTTTAGCAAATGTACCTGCTAAAGAAACTACTTTTATTTTGCTTGTATCTTTTGTAGGATCATTTGTAATAGGAATAGAATCTGAAACGATTATTTCTTTCAAAGGCGACGCTGCTAAACGCTCGTATGCCGGTCCGGATAATATAGGATGCGTTGCACAGGCCCTTACGCTCTTTGCTCCTTTTTCCATAAGCACCTCTGATGCTTTTGTCAAAGTCCCTGCCGTATCTATCATATCGTCTACTATAACCACATTTTTCCCTTCAACCTCTCCGATAGCAGTTATAGATGCCACAACATTTGCTCTTTCCCTTGATTTATGGCATATTATCACAGGACAGGCAAGCTCTTTTGCATAAGCGTGAGCCCTTTTAGCGCCTCCCATATCAGGAGCCGCAATTGCAAGATTATCCAAATTCAAAGATTGCAAATAAGGTATAAACACTTTGCTTGCATAGATATGATCCACCGGAAAATCAAAAAATCCTTGGATTTGATCGGCGTGTAAATCACAAGTCATCACCCTGTCTGCACCTGCAGCTCTAAGCAAATTAGCAACAAGTTTAGCACCTATTGACACTCTTGGTTTGTCTTTTCTATCCTGACGCGCCCATCCGAAATAAGGAATTACTGCTATTACCTTGTCTGCAGATGCTCTTTTTGCCGCATCTATTGAAAGAAGCAACTCCATAAGGTTCTCGGTAGGAGGAAAAGTAGATTGCAAAATAAATACGGTGGCGCCTCTTACGCTATCGGTATAAGAAGGCTGAAATTCTCCATCACTGAAAGGAGTAACTTCAAGCGCACCTAATTTAAGCTCAGGCTCATCACTGCCTTTTAGCTTATTCATTTCTTCTACAACTTTTAGCGTGAAGTCTTTAGAGGCTCTGCACGCAAACAATTCCAATCTGTGTTCGTTGTACATAATAATGTGATTCCTATAATTTTTTTAAAACGCTATCGATATAATCCAATATTTCCTCTTTACCCGTACCTTTCTCCGCAGAACTTCTGAAGATTTCAGGCAAGCTCTCCCATTCCTCAAGTAATATTTTGCAATCCCTCTCTATCTGGTCATTCAAAGCATTAGGACCTAATTTATCGCATTTGGTAAAAATCAAAGAAAAAGGAATTCCGTGTTCTCCCAGAAATGCTAAAAAATCCTTATCAGTATTTCCTATATCGTGCCTGCAATCAATCAGTACGAACAACTGTACCATTTCCTGCGAGTTCATAATATAGTCCTCGATTACTCCTGCAATCTTTTCTTTTCCGGATTTTGATGCTTTAGCATAGCCGTAACCCGGTAAATCCACCAAATACCATTCATCATTGATACAAAAATAATTTGCCAATTTGGTCTTGCCCGGAGTTGCGGACGTCATTGCCAATTTGCGATTGTTGCAAATCATATTTATAAGTGAAGATTTTCCGACATTGGATCTGCCTATAAAAGCAAATTCAGGCAGTTTACGCTTCGGTTTCTCGGAAATTTTAGTACTGCTTCCCGCAAACTTGGCTTCGGAAATTTTCATAACGGAATAGGAGATTTATATGTATGCAAATATACGAAAAAATTAAGTAACTTTAACAAATTATTATAGATGCAACAAGAATATATAGACCTGTATACGCTTCAAAAACGGATGAAAGAGGGGATAGAAGGACTCTTCCCTTTTCGCTTATGGGTAAAATCCGAAATCACAAGCATAAATCTTAAATCCAACGGACATTGCTATTTAGAACTATCTCAAAGCAATGATACAGGTATTCTGGCAAAATGCAAAGCTGCAATCTGGCGTTCGCGTTACGACTATGTAGTAAAAAAGTTCCGTGATATTACAGGTGTCAATCCTGAGATTGGTATGGAAGTCTTATTCCTTGTGCAGGTATCATACCACGAAATTTGGGGTTTAAATCTTACGATAGAAGACGTTGATCCTGACTTTACTATAGGAGCAGCTCAAAAACAAAAACGTGAAACCATAGAAAGATTAAAGGCAGAAGGGTTGATAGACAAGCAAAAAAGACTCTCTCTCCCGGTTTTACCATATCGTTTATCCGTAATTTCGGCAATCGATGCAGCCGGATTTGGGGACTTCAAACGTCACGTAAGCCAAAATCCTTACGGCTTTAAATACGAAATCACGCTATTTGAAGCATCTATGCAAGGTCAGACCGCTCCCGGGTCCATCCTGGCTGCTCTGCAAAAAATTCAAGAAGCGGACAAGTCTTACGATGCTGTCCTTATCATACGCGGAGGAGGTTCAGAACTCGATTTGGTATGCTTTGATGACTACGACTTGGCTGTAGGAATCGCAAATTGTCCAATTCCTGTATTCACGGCTATCGGACACGACAAAGACTACCATATAGCAGATATGGTAGCCCATACATTTGTGAAAACCCCGACAGCTTTGGCAGATTTGTTTATAGAATGTACAGGGGCGGAAGACGAACGCATTTCGACCTGCGAAACACGCTTGCGACTTGCATTTCAAAACCGCCTTAACACCCAAGAGACCAAACTCCAAACCCTATACACAAGGATAATTCATAGTATGGAAAGAGCTATTGATGCCGCTCAAATGCGTATTTCACTCTTGGAAATGAAGATAAACGCTGCCGATCTTGCAACCGCACTGAAAAAAGGCTTTGCAATTGCAATTGACGAAGACGGTAAAAGGATCAATTCAGCCTCCTCCATCAGCGAAAATAAAAAAATCAAAGTATTATTGCCTGACGGCAATCTTAAATGTAAAATAGAAAAAATAGAAATAAATGGAAACAAATAAATTTGATTACAATAAGGCAATTTCCGAATTGGAAGCAATAGCGGAGAAAGTAGAAAACCCTGCAACCAATATAGAAGATATAGGTAAATTGGTCAAACGCTCTGCCGAACTTGTCAAGCAATGCAGAGAATATTTAAGGAAAGTCCGTGAAGAAGTAACAGAACAATGATAATCGCAACAGGTTTTTTTGATGGCGTCCATATAGGACACAAAGAAGTCGTTTCCGAACTTGTTAAAACAGCAAGAAAAAGAAACGACAAAAGCACAATAATCACATTTTGGCCGCATCCGCGTAATGTATTGCAAGATGATGCGCGAAATTTGCGTCTGCTTACCTCTCTCTCTGAAAAGCAGGATAAACTTTATGAATTAGGAGTAGACTATGTTGAGGTATTGAATTTTACTAAAGAATTCAGTCTTTTGTCCACAGAAGAATATCTAAAACAAGATGTTATAGATAAATTCGGAGGAACTGCTATTTTACTTGGCTATGATAACAGAATGGGAAATAATGCAGGTTCTCCTGATGATATTGCTAAAATAGCACATGGGTTGGGATTAGACGTTATCAGGGTTGGAAAAATCGAATCCTCTGCATTTACTGTAAGTTCCTCTCTTATAAGAGAATTCCTTTCGGTAGGTCAAGTCGAGGAAGCCTCGAAAATGTTAGGATATAAATATTTTTTACACGGTGTAGTTGTTGCAGGTAATCAGCTGGGGCGCACCATAGGCTTCCCTACAGCGAATATTCAGTTGTACGAACCTTTGAAATTAGTCCCGGCTAATGGGGTCTATCTTGTAAATGTAGAGACTATAGGAAAAGTCTTTTACGGTATGTGCAATATAGGAGTAAGACCAACGATAGGAGCAGGTAATGCTCGCACTATTGAGACGCATATTTTTAATTTTGATGAGGATATTTACGGTCTGGACATGAAAATCTCTTTCTTAAAAAGGATAAGAGAAGAACGCTGCTTCGAATCAATGAATGAACTGAAGCAGCGCCTAAATGAAGATAAAGCTCTTTGTCTGGCTTTACTTTAGTCTTTCAGACATAAAGGACATTCTTTCAAAGGCTTCCTTATTGCCTATGAGGGAAACTATATCAGCAATACCAAGACCGCTTGCAGAGCCTGTAAGCGATAGCCTGAGACAGTTCATAATTTTCCCGATATTCCACTCCTTATTATGGATATGTTGCTCTAATGCTGTCTCAATAGTCTCTTTTTTGCACTCGCAGTCCAAATCTCTGATAAATTCAGCTGCACTTTTGGCATTTCCCTTATTATCTTCTTTCCAGAACTTCTCCACATCCTTACATAAGAAGGGAGCTGTAAGCGTATCATCATACACTTTTGCGCGCGGATCTGCCGCTCTTCTCGGATCTTCAGGTTTTGTCTCTATAGATGCTCCTGCCTTAACACCGAATTTTTCAAAATCAGCTGGAGAAATAAAAAGATAAGAGGCTATTGTCCAAAAATCTTTAACGAATACGGCTCTCTCTTTGATTAATTTTACGACTGACAGTACATAATCACGTGTAAAAATATGATTTTTGAAATCCGCTCCGCTCTGCGTAAAATAAGCCCCTGCTGTGATAGCGCATTTAGGACAATCTACTATTTGCATATTGTGGCTTTCCAATATAGGTATAAAAAGATCGGTAAGCTGTTCATCTGATTTTGTACGCAAGTACTCTTTATTGTACCAACGTGCTTTTTCAGGATTAAAACGCGCACCTGATTTTACAATTCTATCCAATGAAAAAGCCTCGATGAGTTCTTGCATCGTGAACAGTTCTCTATCATCACCCGGATTCCAGCCAAGCATTGCAAGCAAATTTACGAATGCTTCAGGAAAATAACCGTCCTCACGGTATCCTCTTGACACTTCACCATCCGCATTAGTCCACTTCAAAGGAAATACCGGAAATCCTAATTTATCCCCATCTCTCTTACTTAATTTACCTTTCCCGTCAGGCTTCAAGAGTAAAGACAGATGAGCAAAGCGAGGCATTGTTTCCACCCATCCGAAAGCTTTATAAAGCATATAATGCAAAGGCAGTGATGGCAACCATTCTTCTCCTCTTATCACTTCTGATATTTCCATCAAATGATCGTCCACTATATTGGCAAGATGGTATGTTGGCAGTTCATCTGCTCTTTTCCATAACACTTTATCGTCCAAGGTATCTGTATTTACTTCAATATGTCCCCTGATGAGATCATCCATTTTTACGATAGTGTTTTCAGGCATCTTGAACCGTATGGTCCAGTTTGTTGTTTCTTCTATCAGTTTCTTTGTCTCGCTTTCAGATAAAACCAACGAATTGCGCAACTGTTTGCGTGTGGTCTGATTATATATAAAAGTAATTCCTTTGTCTTCCTGTTCTTTTCTTATGGCTTCCAATTCTTCGGAAGTATCGAAAGCATAGTAGGCATAACCTTTTTCGATTAACTCCTCTGCATATTTTCTATAAATGCTTTTTCTTTGAGATTGTCTGTAAGGAGCATAAGGATGTCTTTCTGAGGCATTCTCCACTACATTCCCGCTTTCATCTACACCCTCGTCCGGTATTATACCGCACCAGTTCAATGCTTCTATTATGTATTTCTCTGCTCCGGGAACGAATCTATGTGAGTCTGTATCTTCTATTCTGATTATAAAATCTCCGCCTTTTTGTTTAGCATACAGATAATTATATAAAGCAGTCCTTACTCCTCCCATATGCAACGGACCGGTAGGAGAAGGTGCAAATCTTACTCTTGTTTTTCTTTCCATACTAAAATCGTATATTTCAGATACTTGTAACTAAATAATCAACCTACAAAATTATAAAAATAATATAAAACTTTTATACCTCTCCTGAAGATTTACCTATTCTTCTTATTGCAGGTATATTTTCCAATTGACTTGTATTTTCTCCGTGTTCCAAAATTAGGGCGGGCTTATTATTTTCCGAGAAATGAAAATTTCTACTGTTCTCACTTGTATTGTACCCTATTTTATGAGGAGAATACTCATCCGGGATAGTTATTTCATCATTTTCCTCCGGTCTGTAAATGAAATCTTTACCAATCACTATGATATTTCCCATATCGGCTTTTGTCAGAGTGCTTAATTTGTTGATTTCGAAGCCTGTAGCTACTACTGTTATATTGACTTTGTCATCAGCATCAGGAGCCTCGTTCCAGATTATACCCTTTTTGAATTTATTTACATTACCGGTATATTCTTCTATCATTTTATCTATCTCACGCAATTCCTCCATTTTAAGACCTTTCTCATTGTTACTTACAGTAATGTTTACAAGAAGGTTTTTAGCTGTCGTAAGATCGAAATCATTTAATAGGGGAGAAGTGAAAGCTCCATCTACAGCATCTTTCAGCCTGTTTTCACCTGAACCTGTACCGCAGCCCAATAATGCCATACCGCTATTACGCATCATTGTAAGCACATCTTGGAAATCTACGTTTATGTAACCTGGTTTTTTAATGATTTCTATTATTGCGCGTACTGCTGTAGACAGTACTTCGTTTGTTTTAGGAAAAGCATCTTGCAATAAGAGATTTCCGTAGTATTCGTATAATTTTTCATTATTGATTATCAAAAGACTATCTACGTTTTTCTCTAATTCTCTTATTCCGTCGGTCGCTTTAGCCAATGCTTCGTTTCCCTCATTTTCAAAAGGTATTGTCACTACTCCTACTGTTAATATTCCTTTATCTTTCGACATTTTCGCTATCACAGGTGCAGCTCCCGTACCTGTGCCTCCTCCCAGTCCTGCCGTGATAAACAGCATTTGAGTGTCTTCTCCGAGAATAACTTTGGAGATAGTGTCTTGTGATTCCAAAGCGGCATTTCTCCCTTTTACAGGGTCTGTCCCTGCTCCAAGTCCTTTTCCTAATTGTATTTTAAGAGGTACCGGGCTTTCGTTCAGAGCTTGCGAATCCGTATTGCATACGATGAAAGTACAATCTTTTATGCCCTCATCGTACATATATGAAACGGCATTACATCCTCCTCCTCCCACTCCTATTACTTTTATGGCTGCATCTGATTTTACCCAGTCGCTTGGAGTTATTTCTATATTATTTAAATTGTTATCGTTCATGGTTTATGCTTTATCAGATTTCTTCTTTCGTAGAGTCGAACAAATTGCTAATTGTCCCAAAGGCTATTTTTAAAGGATTTTTATCATTTTTATCTTTCACCTTTCTTTTTACCTTTTCTTTTACTATTTCCCTTTGGGAAATATTTTCCCCGAACTCTTCGGGGGATATTAAAGTCCCCTCGGTGTCAATATTTTGTTCTTTTTTTACTTTTTCTTCCGGTTTAATAGCGGAAATAGTGTCGGTACAGTTGATGATATTGTCATTTTTTGCAGCTAAAATCATTGATATAGATGCAGTTGCTCCAGCGCTATAAATTTCATTGCAGCCTGATGATGAAAAGAAATGTTTAGGATAGCCTATACGTACGTTGTAACCGGATATCTCTTTTATAAAATTGCTGCAATTCAGTAAGTTAGATCCTCCTCCGGTGAGTACGATTCCATTACGCAGCATATCGGCATATCCGCTTTCCTGAATTTTGTATAATATAGCATCAATAATTTCCCTTACCCTGCTTGTTACGACTTCAGAGAGGTACTTTATTGGTAATTGTCTGGTTGGTACACCGTTTTCGTTCTCGATTTGCAGGATTTTTTCATTTAGGTTTTGCAACTTTTCAGGCATACAAGCTCCATATGCCAATTTGATGTTCTCAGCCAATCTTTCGTTGATATTGCATTCTGATTTTATATCGGAGGTAATGATTTTCCCTCCGAAAGGTATTGATGCATAGTATCTTAAAAGTTTATCTCTATATATAGTTACAGAAGTCGCTCCGGCGCCGAAATCTATTAGAGCTACGCCGTTCTCTGTTTCTTCTTCGCTGAGAATTGCTCTTGCGCTTATGGCAGGGATGAAGTACTTTTTGGCTATGGCTATTCCTATTTCGTTGATAGCCAAGTCTATGTTGTCAGACTGTTTTTTAGGGCCTATAAATATCTTGAAATTACCTTCTAAAGTATTTCCCGTTATGCCTATAATATCATTTTCGGATTGGTTTATACAGTCTTCCGTAGAGAATGATTGAGCAATTGCCCCATAAATTAATTCGTCTTCTTCCGTCAGGTGTGATTCCGTTACTATTGATTTTACACTTTCCACTTCTTCTACGCTTATACCTATATTGGGGTTAGAACGATCTATAGAAGTTGTGTCGGATTCTTGCCTTACGAAATAGCGTGGCATACCTATTACCGCTTGGAATATCTTGATTTTAAGTTCATCCTCCGCTTGGCTAATGGCATTTTTGAGAGGCTCCGATGCTTTTTTAGGATTGAATACATGACTGTAACGTATTCCTTCTGACGGAGTCTCTCTATAATAAACTATTTGTATATCGTTACCGTTGATTTTCGCTACGGTAAGGGCTATTTTGGATGTTCCAAGATCAATTGCTGCAATATATTTTTCTTCCATAACATATCCTATTTTCTACAAATAATCCTGTTTTTGTATTTTACATTTATATATGAATAGTAATTTTCTCCTTTTTCAGGGATGATACATTTGTAATATTTTTCTATTCTGTCAAATTTAGCTTTTATTTCGTATGGAGGGCCGAATATAAATCTTTCTTTTCCCATTCTCATTATCATTACCAAATCTCCATTATCTTCTATATGTATTTGGGCAATGTTCTCCATCCATATTTTATGCTTTTGCATATATTCTATTACTGATATAATCCTGCTTAACCACTCACTTTCTTCCGGGTTTTCAGGCTGTCCCTTATAGCCTTTGGAAATGTTTATAAGGATATTTCCGTCTACTATAGGAACTAATGATGTGTAGTTGCTTTGTAAAGGGAAAAGAAAACCTTTTGAATCTGCATAGAATCCGCGACCGTCTTTTTTGTTAAATCTTACTACCGGCTCTCTTTGTGTAATTATCACGTTCAGGTATCCGTCCCTCGTCACAAAAGCCTCGCTTTTGCGGATTACGCTCCGCGAATCCAAAATCTTTTCGATTTTGACGAGGTTCACGCTATCCGCTTTCTGCCCGATATAAGTCCCGTATCCACTATCGATATACTCCTTGATCTCCTCCTCCGTAACAAAAGAATATTTGTCCGCAATAGTTATTTTCAGCCCCGTACAAGCAATCATTCTACGATGCTTTTTTTCAGCAACATAGAACAACGCAACAAGCGCGATTGAAACTGCAACAACTGCAACTATAAGAGAATATCTAAAGAATTTCCTCATACACGTCCATTAAGCAAATCGGTAATAGGTGCGATATATCTGTCAATATTGCCTGCACCGAAAGTTATCAACACATCTATATCTTCCTTGGCAAGATAATCAATTAATTCTTCCTTTTTAATCAAAACCTTTTCAGGTGCAGTAACATCCTTAAAAATTATTTCAGAAGTCACTCCCGGTATAGGCTCCTCTCTTGCAGGATAAATATCCAACAAAATAAGTTTATCCACTGCGCTAAGAGCCACAGCAAAGCCTTCTGCGAAATCCCTTGTCCTTGTATAGAGATGAGGTTGGAAAATAGCCGTAAGTTTTCTGCCCGGGAAAATATCCCGTATGGAAGCAATTGCAGAAGATAACTCCTGCGGATGATGAGCATAATCATCTATATAAGATACTTCAGGAGTATTCAGATGAACATCCAATCTGCGCTTAACCCCCTTGAAGGTCAATAAAGCCTCTTTTATCTTTTCAGGAGCAATGCCGTATTGAAGGCAAACAGCAGCTGCAGCCACACTATTCTCCGCATTCAGTCTACCCGGAACACCTAACTTTATATCCTTGATTTTTCCTTGCGGATAAATCAGATTATATGAAAAATATCCCAAATCATCCGGTTTAGGATTTTCCGCATAAAAATCCGCAGAAGTATCATTATAACTATAAGTTATAATGTCAGCCTTTGTATCTTTGTCTGTAATCGGCAGCCCTGATTTTATGATTAAAGTCTTTCCTGTCTGTTTTGAAAAATCCTTGAATGCTTGAATATAATTTTCAACGGTTCCGTAAATATCCAAATGATCAGGATCCATAGCGGTAATTACTGCTATATCAGGGAACAGTTGTAAAAAAGATCTGTCATATTCATCTGCTTCTGCCACAACTGTAGGAGTGTGGCTTACAAGCATATTTGTATCATAATTTTTCGAAATTCCACCTAAAAAAGCAGAACAACCCTCTCCGCTTTCAGTCAGAATATGAGCAATCAGCGTACTTGTACTTGTCTTGCCGTGTGTTCCTGATACTGCAAGACATTTCTGCCCTTTTGTGATTTCTCCCAACATCCTGGACCTCTTAATCACTTTATAACCTTTCTCATTGACATAAATAAGTTCATTAAGGTCATTAGGTATAGCAGGAGTATAGATTACAAGAGTATCATCAATGTTTTTCGGAATGAAATCGATATTATCTTCATAATGCACACTGATTCCTTCTTCTATCAATTTTTCTGTCAATCCGGATGCTGTCCTGTCATATCCGGACACATTATATCCTTTAAATTTATAATATCTGGCAATAGCGCTCATGCCAATGCCTCCGATACCTATAAAATATATATTTGAGTAATCATTCATATCTATTGTAGTATTTTATATACCTCCTCGGCTATGCTCAATGCTGCATTAGGCAGTGCCAACTTTGCTATATTTGTTTCTATATTTTCTATCTCCTTTTTATTTTCTAACAACGCTAAAGCAGTGTTCATAAGTTTACAAGGAGCATCTTCATCCTTTACTATTAATGCAGCTCCTTTATTTACCAATGCCATTGCATTATGTGTTTGATGGTCCTCTGCTACATTAGGAGAAGGCACGAATATAGCCGCTTTATGGGCAGCACATAACTCTGAAACAGTGCTTGCTCCTGAACGGGAGATGATAATATCCGAAGCTGCATAGGCGTAATCCATCCTATGAATAAAATCAAAATGATACACGCCCCTTGTAGGATGTTTTTTCATAAACTGATCAATTTGAGCTTTATAATATCTGCCGCATTGCCAGATGATTTCTACTTTCTCTGTATTGCAATTCCCCGATTCAATCCAATTCATCATTGACTTGTTAAGAGTATAGCTTCCCAGACTACCTCCTACGATGAAAATATGTTTTTTATAAGGATTTAATGCATAATAAGTAAGGGCCTTTTCTTTAAATTCCTCCGAATAAGGTTTTATATCTTTTCTGATAGGATTTCCTGTAATTATTATTTTTTCTGCCGGAAAAAATTTATCCATCCCTTCGTAAGCAACGCAGATTTTTCCGACTCTTTTCCCTAAAATTTTATTGGTCAGTCCTGCAAATCCATTCTGTTCCTGAATTATGGTCGGAACTCCTTTCCTTGTTGCAGCCCAAAGCAAAGGTCCGCTTGCATATCCTCCGACACCGATAACAATATCAGGTTCGTAATAATCTATAATGTGGGAGGCGTTTCGAATGCTTTTAAGCACTTTGAAAGGAAGACAAATCGCATTAATCAAATTTTTCAGGTTAAATTTTCTTTGGAGTCCGCTTATAGGAAGACCCACTATTTTATACCCTGCTGCAGGGACTTTATCCATTTCCATTTTGCCCTTTGCTCCCACAAACAAAATCTCCGTATCGCTATTTAGTTCTTTCAACTTATCCGCAATACTGATAGCAGGGAAGATATGCCCTCCTGTACCTCCTCCGCTGATTATTACTCTTAATGCTCTGTACTCCATACCTTTATTACTATTAATCATCAATAGATTCTACCATATCCAAATCATCCATTCTTTCTTTTATATCATCCTGCATAAGAGGGGCAGTGTTCTTTGTTTCATCCGCTATCTTCTTCGCAGCCATTCGGCTTATCGTAAGTATGATTCCGAATGCTATGCTGAAAGCCAAAAACGAAGTATTGCCGTGGCTTATCAATGGTAACGTTTGCCCTGTATGCGGACCTATATCTATATTTATGAAAATATGCATCAAAGCCTGTCCGGAAATCAGTATTGTAAGACCGGCAATAGCCGTTTTTGCAAAATGATTTGTGCAGTTTCTCACTATTATGGAACCTCTGGACAACAAACTGCCGTATAACATTATCACAAAAACAGCACCAAGCAACCCGTATTCCTCCACAATAAAACTGAACATATAATCTCCGAACATAATCGGTACTACATACCTTTGGGTACTTCCCCCCGGACCTTTCCCTATAAATTTACCCTCTTTAATCGCTATTTTCGCACTTTCAGGCTGTTTTAATTTTCCCAACGCATATCTGTACTCCTCTGTCCATGTTTTCCCCTCCTCCAATATATCCAAATATCTGTCTTGTGACTTCAAACGACTTTCAGCAGTTGCCAAACGTGTAAAAATCTTCCCATTGCTCAAACGATAAACTCCGAAAACCATCCCTCCTACTAAAATGCCAATTAAAATCGCAGGAATGATTATTTTTTTGAAATTAATTCCACCCAATACAATAGTAGCCATCATTATAACGAACGTAAACATGGCGCTTGAAAATCCTCCAAGTAATATTAGCACCGTTATAATAATGATAGGAAGATAAATATAGAATAGTTTCTGAATCTCAAGATTCCCCATAAATCGGAAATTCTCTGTTTTACTCAACAATCCGGCAATAGTAAAGCCTCCGTTTTTCAATTCATTTACAGCCCAAGCCAAATACATCACCATTGCGACTTTCACTACTTCATAGACATGAAGTTGAAAACCGAAAACCATAATTGCTCTTCTTGCAGCATTGGTGCTTGCTACCCTTATTACACCCAAATCAATCTTAAACGCCAAAAATAAAAGCAGAAAAACAGAAACTGCAAATCCGAATTGAGATAAAATACGGAAAAAGCGAATGCTTTTTATAATATAACAAATGAAAACAAGAAAAAGACCGCCAACCACTATAAGCAATTGCTCACCTATTATAGAAAGCCTGTTGGTGTTATTCATTGTGGCAAGTAAAGAAGTAGAAGAAGAAATACTAAGTATAGAAAGCATCATAAGGAGCAGCATTATCATTAATACCACTTTATCTCCTTCAAACCTTTCTACAAAACTCCAAAATTTATTCTTCTGTTCCTTATTCTCCATATATTAAAGATTTCTTACAGCATCTTTGAATTTTTCGCCCCTATCCTCATAACATTTAAACAAATCAAAACTTGCGCAACAGGGGCTTAACAATACGACATCACCCGGTTTTGCCAATTTGCTTGAAACGTGAACGGCATCATAAGCAGAAGTTGTCTCCACTATATTTTCTTTTCCGACAATATCGGAAAAAGCCGCAATTATTTTACTGTTATCTACCCCCAAACAAACGATAGCCTTTACCTTTTCTCTAACTAAATCATTCAAGATGCTGTAATCATTGCCTTTATCGGTTCCGCCTACAATCCAGACGACCGGTCTTGTCTGACATTCCAATGCGTACCAAGCCGAATCGACATTCGTTGCTTTTGAGTCGTTGATATACAATACATCTTTGATACTCAAAACAGGCTCCAATCTATGTTCTATCGCTTTGAATGTTGCCAAAGAATTTCTAATCACTTCATTGTCTATATCCATAGCCTTTGCAGCTAAAGCCGCTGCCATAGAATTATAAATATTATGCTTCCCGCTTAAAGACAGACTCTCCAAAAAGACATCGCACTCAGACTTTTCGTATTTAATTACAATTTTATTTCCGTTGAGGTATGCTCCGTTTTCCACTGTATCCTTTTGAGTAAAGGGAAGCATCTTTGCATAAATTACTATTTTATTCAGGTGATCGATGGTTATATCGTCATCGGAATCAAAGATAAAGCAATCCTGTGGCCTTAAATTCTTTGCTATCCTGAATTTGGCTTTTACATAATTTTCCAATTTGTAATCATATCTGTCCAAGTGATCAGGGGTTATATTTGTGATTATAGCAATATCAGGGCGGAAATCATAAATGTTATCTAATTGGAAACTGCTGATTTCCAATACATAATAATCGAAATGTTCCGTTGCTACCTGATAGGCGTAACTCTTACCGATATTGCCGCCTAACCCTACATTCAGTCCTGCTTGCCTCAAAAGGTAGTAGATAAGAGATGTCGTTGTAGTCTTTCCGTTACTTCCTGTTATGCAAATTTTCTTTGCGTTATCGTATCTTCCGGCAAATTCTATTTCGGAAATTATCGGCGTGCCTTGGTCCTCTAATTTTTTTATTAAAGGTACGCTACCGGGTATGCCGGGACTTTTGATTATCTCATCAGCATTTAAAATCAATTCTTCAGAATGTTTGCCGTCTTCAAAAGGTATTTCCCACTTTTGAAGTGTTTCGACATAATTTTCTGCAATTTTCCCTTTATCTGAAAGGAAAACATCGAATCCTTTGACTTTTGCGAGAACAGCTGCGCCTACACCGCTTTCTCCGCCACCCAAAATTACGATTCTTGACATATCTTATAGATTTATCTGACTTTTAATAATGCTAACGTTGCCACTGCCAATATAAGCCCCACAATCCAGAACCTTGTTACGATTTTTGCCTCAGGTATTGCTCGTAAAGGTTTTTGGAATACCGCCTCTATTCCTTCTTTCTGATAATGATGGTGCAGGGGAGCCATTTTGAATATCCTTTTCCCCATACCGTATTTCTTTTTCGTGTACTTAAAATAAAATCTTTGCATAAGTACTGAAAGGCTTTCGACAAGGAAAATTCCGCATAAAATAGGCAGGAGTAACTCTTTCCTGATTAATATTGCGCTAACCCCTATAATTCCTCCTATCGTCAGGCTTCCGGTATCGCCCATAAATACTTGAGCAGGAAAAGAGTTGTACCAAAGGAAACCTATTAATGCTCCTACAAATGCAGACATAAATACTGCAATTTCTCCGGTCCCGGGTATGTACATAATATTCAGGTAGTTGGAATTCAATAAGTTGCCTCCTAACCATGCCAATATACCTATTACTATACCTACGATTGCAGACGTACCTGCTGCTAAACCATCCATACCATCGGTAAGATTTGTGCCGTTAGAGCAAGCTGTAATTACTATTACTATCATTAATACATAGATTGCCCATTTTAAATACCAGCCCCAAATACCTTTGAAAGGAGAAAACCATTTATAATCGAATTCGTGATTCTTTATGAAAGGAATAGTCGTTTTTGTGCTTTTCACGACATCCTGCATTTGCCAACTGTTGTTTTTGATGTGCCGCTCCGTGTCCAAAGTCTTATTTTCATCAGAAACGGCTGTTTGCTCTATTTGTACCTTCTCCCTTACTACAATATCTTTGTTAAAGCATACGTTAAGGGCTATTACTAATCCTAAAGCGAGTTGCGCTATAATTTTTGCTTTCGGGCTAAGACCTTCTTTATTATGTTTGAAGACTTTTATATAGTCATCTGCAAAGCCTATTGCTCCACACCATAATGTGGTAACAATCAATAATATGATATAAATATTCGTAAGATCCCCCAATAATAATACAGAAATTATTATTGCAAGGATGATTATAATTCCTCCCATAGTAGGCGTGCCTTTCTTTTGCATCTGTCTTTCCAGACCCAAATCTCTGATTGTCTCACCGATCTGGCGATTTTGAAGCCAAATGATGATATGTTTCCCTGCAAAGAAAGTAATCAACATAGCGAAAACACTTGCAAGCATAGCTCTGAATGAAAGATAACTCATTAAGCCTGCTCCGGGAAGGTCTATCCCGATTTGTTTAAGATATTCAAAAAGATGGTATATCATATTCGCCTGTTTTAATTGATTGATTCAAATACTTCTTTGACAATTTCTCTCTCATCGAAATGCTTGTGTTCTTCTCCTATGATTTGATAGGTTTCGTGTCCTTTGCCTGCCAAAAGGATTGCTGCGCCATATGGGGCTAATAGAATAGCAGTCCTTATAGCCTCTTTCCTGTCAGATATGGATAACGTTTTTGCTAATCCTTTTGTGCTAAGACCTGTTTTTATATCGTTCAGTATGTCTTCCGTGTTTTCATTTCTGCTGTTGTCGCTTGTAAGGATTATTTTATCCGCAATTTTTTCGGCAACTGCCGCCATTTCAGGTCTTTTTGTTTTGTCCCTGTTTCCTCCGCATCCGAAAAGGCAAATCAATTCTTTATCAGGAGATATATCCTTTAAAGTAGAAAGTACGTTTTCCAATGCGTCAGGAGTATGCGCGTAGTCGATTATTACAGATAGGTCTTTCGGACCTCGCAGTATTTCCAAACGTCCTTTTGCAGAGTCCAATGTACTTAGGGCAATCAGCGTTTCTTCTTTGCTTGCTCCTATACAGATAGCTGCGGTGTATATGGCAAGGGCATTATATGCATTATGACGACCTATAAGTTTTATCCAGGTCTCGTTGCCATCTATTTTCAGCATCATTCCTTCATAACTTTCTTCCATTATGCGGCAAGTATGGTCTGCAAGACTTCTGCAAGAGTAAGTTATGATTTTTGCTTTTGTATTCTGTACCATTACATAGCCGTTTTTGTCGTCTATGTTTGTTATAGCAAAAGCGTCTTTGTCAAGATTGTCGAAGAATAGTTTTTTGCATCTGAGGTATTCTGCAAATGTTTTGTGGTAGTCCAAATGGTCGTGTGTGAGGTTTGAGAAAATTCCGGCTTTGAACTTAAGTCCTGTGACTCTTTCTTGTTGTATGCCGATTGAACTGACTTCCATAAAACAGTATTGACAGCCTGCGTCCACCATTTTACTGAGCAGTGAATTTATGGTGATAGGGTCTGCTGTGGTATTTGCCGTTTCCGTTCTTGTTTTGCCTACATAGTTGGCTATAGTGGAAAGAAGACCGCAATTGTAGCCTAATTTCATAAAGAGGTTGTATAGAAGCGTTACCGTTGTGGTCTTTCCGTTTGTTCCTGTTATTCCTACGAGAGAGAGTTTCTCTGATGGGTTATCGTAGAAGTTGGCAGCCATTATGGCTAAGGCTCTGCGCGATGATTTGACTTTTATGAATGTGACATCCGGTGTGGGCGGTATCGTGAAGGCGTCGTCGTCAAAAGCCACGGCTTTTGCGCCCGCCTCTATCGCCGAGGCGATAAAGGCGTGCCCGTCCCCGGCAAAGCCGGCGACGGCGACGAACGCCCCTCCCTGCCTCACCTTACGCGAATCATCACAAATACACGAGATCTCAATATCAGTCCTTCCTGACACCGACACCGCCTCGCAACCATCAAGTAACCTACTCAATAACATATCACTCAATTCAAAACAATTTCAACCTCCTTACCCGGATCAAGCCTTCTCCCCGCAGCAGGACTCTGGCTCACCACATGTCCGGTCCCACGATACACGCACCTGTATCCGCTGTTCTCAATCGCAAACACAGCATCCTTCAGCCCCATCCCCTTAACAAAAGGCACCGCCTCCCGAGACGCCTGCCCCTGAGGCAAACCAAGCTGCCTCATCAAAGGCACCTGAGCGCTACTGCCAATACGACCCCCAAAAATAAACTCCGTCGCATAAATATTATCCACGATCTCATGCACCGTCAACGCCGGCAACGTACCCCCATAAAAACTCTCACGCGACAACGCCGAATAAATCGTACAAATAATAGAATACTTAGGACACTCCATCGGGAAAAAACCAACGAAAGTCGCCTGATTCTGCTTACGGCCAAACCTATCCTCATAACGACTTCTCCTACCGCTCACATACTTCTGATCCAGCACAATACGAGACGTTCCCGTCTTACCTGCCACCCTTAATTTCGTATTTTTCAACCGTTTAGCCGTTCCATCCTCCGTCACCGCAGCCAAAGCCCTGAAAAGCGTATCCGCCGTAGCCTTCGAACAAATAGCCGAATTAAGAATAGTCGGACCATAATGTATATCCGTAATCCCATTCTCCTCAATACTCTCCACAAGATAAGGCTTCATCATCCTTCCGCGCCCTGCGATAGCATTATAAAAAGTCAAAATATGCAAAGGCGTCTCCATTACAGAATAACCTATTGCCACAGACCCCAGATCCGTACCGCTCCAACTCTTATCGCTCGGACTCGGAATCTTCGGGTTCTGAAAACCATCCAAATCAAAATCAAAACGCTCTCCCAACTTATAAAAATGCAACTTATCAATAAACTTCCTCGGCTGCTTACCATAATACAAAGTCGCGATATACCTGAAAACATAATTAGAAGACATCCTGAAACCATCGATTATCGAAATCTCATCAGTCTTATTCTCCCTCTCATAATCAAGAATATGCTCATCCACAGGATAATTTGGCAGTTTTCCGTGATTAGTCGGGATTTTCTGATCCAAAGACGTAATATACCCATCCTCAATAGCCGTCATCAACGTAGTCGTCTTAAACACCGAACCAGGCTCCCCGTTTCTACCTATTGCCATATTATAAGTCTCATTCAGCAAACCATCCTCATCCCTCAAAAGATTAACCATCGACTTTATAGCCCCCGTCGTCACATCCATAACGATAACGCAACCGCCCTCAATACCCTTGTTCTCTCCGATTTGATTTCTCAAAGCCCTGTCCGAAATCTCCTGAATACTGATATTCAAAGTAGTACGAATATTCTTACCGTTTTGAGGACGCACATAGCTGCTATCATAATTCTGAATTAACTTCCTGTTATCCGTCACCCTCATCCACTCGTGCCCCTCCTCACCGTGCAGCGCCTTATCGAACTTACCCTCAATCCCTATATGATTATTCCCATTACTGCAACTATTATCCTTTACATAGCCGATAGTCCTTCGCGCCAAAGTTCCATACGGATACTGCCTCGTATCCCTTCTCTCCACTATCATACCGCCCGTATTCCTATTCTCACAAAACAAAGGAAGCGCTTTCAGACTCTGAAGAACATTATAATCGACAGGATAACCTATCTTCACATAACTCTTGTTGTTCTTCCTGCTCCTGAAAATAAGCGTATAATACTCCTCCGCGCTCCTATCCCCGTATATCTTTGACAGACCCTTCGCAAGTCCTTTCGCCTTTCCCAACCACTTCTCCTCATCCGCCTTCGCATTCACTTTCTCCTCCGGACTGCTTATTTTAGAAAAATCCTTCTTTCCCACCGAACAATCCATATATATCTGATAAACAGGTATAGACATCGCTAAAAGCATCCCGTTATCCGAAATAATAGACCCCCTTTTCGGTATCAATATCTGCTCCTTGCTCTTCGGACGGAAAAGCTTCACCATCCTCTCATTAGGAGAATAAACATATTGAATATACAGAATACGAAATACTATTACTACCGCGGCAATTAAAAAAAAGACATAACCGATGTACAGCAAAAAACCTATTCTGTCCTTGCCTTTCAAAGTGTCCTTTATTTCATTACCTTCCGTCATTATACACTAATCCTCTATTAAAGTAGCAGGTTTCTCCGGCATTTTGAGATTGGACCCCTGCTCATGCAAAATCTTCTCAATCGTACCCATCTTATTAAACCCTGTCAACTCGATTGTTCTCTGTGTATGCCTTATCTCCAAATCCTCCAGCACGGCCTTATTGCTCTCCACCTTTACCAAAGTCTTCTCCACCATCATATTTATAAGAATAACCAAGAAAAACAGTATAAAGCAATATACGATATGGATAAAATACTCTCCTATCCTCAATTTCAACAACAACTGCCCTTTCAAAATCGCCAGAATGACGTTTTTCCAAAAAGTCCAGCTGAAAAAGCCTTTCCGCGTATTCTTTACCTCCTGCTCCATCATAACGAACTCCTTTTCTCAGCAATCCTCAATTTCGCACTTCTTGCACGCGTATTCAACGCTATCTCACTCTCCTTAGGCAATATCGGCTTCCTGTTCAAAGGCTTAAGAGGAGCAATCACATTTCCATATAAATCTTTCTCAATATCACCAGCCACATTCCCCGCATTGAAAAAATTCTTAACCATCCTGTCCTCCAGCGAATGATAAGTAATAGCCACAAGACGACCGCCCTCCTTAAGAGCAGCAGCAGCCCCGTATAAAAACTTCTCCAAAGCCCTCATCTCCTGATTTACCTCTATTCTCACAGCCTGATACACCTTTGCAAGAAACTTATGCTCTGCAAACTTCGGTAGGGCAGGGGAGATAGCCTTATCCAACTCCGAAGTAGTCGAAATCACTCCCGTACTCCTGACCTTAACTATCAAACCGGCAATCCTGCGAGCATTATCCACCTCACCGTACACCCTCAGGACACGCTCCAAATCATGCTCATCATATCCGTTTATCACATCGAAAGCCGTTCTGCCGCCCTCTTTATTCATCCGCATATCCAAAGGAGCATCATAACGAAACGAAAAACCCCTTTCAGCAGTATCGAACTGATGAGAAGACACCCCCAAATCCGCCAACACCCCATCCAAAAGTACACTCTCATTGCGCATATAACCCTCCAACAGTACATAATTATGTATAAACCTGAAATTATTATGCACCAAAGTCAGCCTGTTATCATCTATCTTATTTCCAATGGCATCTCTGTCCCTGTCAAACGCCAGTACGCGACCCTTATCGGACAACCGAGATAAAATTTCCTTAGTATGCCCTCCGCCCCCGAATGTAGCGTCCGCATAAACACCCGAAGCATCGCCGATCAGAGCGGAAACACTCTCATCAAGCAAAACCGGTATATGATACTCTGACATATAAAGCCCTCCTACCTCTATTGAGATAACTTACCCGCAATCGCTATGTACTCCTCATTTGAAATCGCACTCTCCTCGTACTTCTCCTTAGCCCAAATCTCGATTTTATGATCATTCCCCGAGAACACCACCTCCTTAATCACACCTATCGCCTCCAAAAGCTTAACCGGAATAGTAATACGCCCCACCTTCATATCCGGCTCCACAATCGCCCTGTTACGCATATACTCCCTCCAAAACATCGCATGCTCCCTGTTGAAAAAATTCAATTTCGACTTCACCTCCTCGCTTCTTCTCTCCCACTCCTCAAACGTAAACATCTCAAGGCAGTCCTCAAAAATATCCTTCTTCACTACAAACCTCATGTCCGCACCCTCAGGCACCATACTCTTCAACGCCGCTGGGAAAACCACCCTCCCTTTGTCGTCGATTCTCGCAATATGTTCACCGATAAACTTTACCATAAAATCCAATCCATACTTCAATCGCAAAGTTATGAATAATTTTTACATTTTCTTCCCTTTTATTACAACTTTTTCCACAACTAATTAACAATCTCCCATGTCATATCCCAAACTTCGCTCCCATTCTCAAAAATTCCCCCGTTCGCATCCCTTTCGGACGGCAGTAGCCTGCCCTCCCTCGGCCTGCTCAGGGAAAACGCATCCGCCGTTGGCGTCTGCTTTGAAAACAAAATCTGAACAGAGGCGGCGAAATATCCGCCACCTCTGCCGCTCCGACTACGTCTTCGCCATAAAAAACGGAAGCCGTGTATCTTACCACAGCTTCCGTAACTATTTTACCCAAATATGTGTTCTTCTCAGCTTTCCCTCCCATAGTGTTTGCAGTAGTGGCAATGG
>JBQMXN010000012.1:0-52297 GCA_052173975.1 Candidatus Cryptobacteroides sp.
TGTATAGTAGTACCAACCCTTATCAAAACTACCTTTGACATTGAATATAGCAGGACTGCCAGGATTTCCTGTATTCAGTCCAGTATCTGTAAATCCTGTGAAAGCATTGGAAGCCGGAAGAGAATATCCTACGGGGCTAGGGTCATACACAGTCTTTATCACCACATCATCATTAGCATCAGTCTTATCATTATCCGTACTCCAAAGATTATAGTACTTACCGTCCATCTCACGTTTGATGTTGTAACTTCGTCCAATCTACGCATAATAAACCTCCTTTCACCTAAACATCATTTGCAACTTGCTAGAACACACATACTTCCATTACTTCTCCTCTGCGCTGCGAACAGGAAAACCTAAATTACGGTAACTTGCATAAATGGGGAAGATATCTCCATAATATGAAACTAAACTTATCCCGTAAGGAGAATTTCCTGCTCCTGCATTCCAGTAACTACTGCTTAATGAATTAGAACGAACAAATCCTGAACCATAATATCTCCATCCTGTGGCTGGGAATAAAAATGTATTTCCTTTTTTATTCTTTTTCGTATAAAAATACCAACCTTTATCAAATGGAAACTTAGCATTTATTTTATCTATATTAAAAGGAGTAGCAGGAGGAGGTGACCCTACATTCCCTCCTGTTGTTGTAAATCCCGTGAAGGCATTTGGAGCCGGAAGAGAATACACTACGGGGCTTGGGTCATACACACTCTTTATCACTACTTCATCATTAGGCACAGTCTTATCATTATCCGTACTCCACAGATTATAATACTGTCCGTCCATCTCGGGCTTGGTGTTGAATTTATGGGGGGCTGTATAATACCTGTCAAGCGAAACCAGATAACATACAAAATAAGTAATATAAAAAAGACAAGAAATGTACGAATTACAAATCTTATGTTAGATTTTTACGTTTCTTATATGGTGGTTAGTATAAACGTTTGGTGAATATGTGGTGTGATGGATGTTTTAGATTATATTAGCGACGGAAAGGTATTTGTTGTAAATGTTTGTTGTTTTGTGGTGAGAAGCTTTGGGAGTGAAGAGAAAGAACCCAATACCTTGCAACTTCTTCCAACCCACATTTTAATTTCTTCTCCTCTGCGCTGCGAACAGAGAAGCCGTGACTGTGATAATAGCCATACAATGGGGTGACGCTGCTCTCGTCAAAGCTCAAACTGAGACTGAGTTTCGTAGTGCTAGAACCGGCCACCCAATAGAATCCTGAAGTATTAATGTAGGCAAAAGTTCTGGAACTGTCGTAGCAACGATGACCTAATGCCGGAAAGAGGAATGTTTCACCTTGTTTGTTTAGTTTTTTGTAAAAGTACCACCCATTGTCAAAATTTCCTTTAACATTATATAAATCAGGTTGATTATATATTCTTTGTCCTGTAGTAGTGAACCCTGTGAAAGCATTGGAAGCCGGAAGGGAATACCCTACGGGGCTGGGGTCATACACACTCTTTATCACCTTATCATCATTATTATCAGTCCTTTCATTATCCGTACTCCACAAATTATAATACCGGCCGTCCATCTCAGGCTTGAGATTGAATTTATGAGGATTACGGATGTACTCCTTAATATCACTAGTATTCAAGCCTTCACTACCGTATTTGAACTTATATTGGTCCTCCTTTGTGAAGCAAGTCTTATCTTTACCATCACCCGCAGTAATGCCATTACCCGGCAGCATAGGGTCCTTACGGCCCCACTGGTAATATTAACTACAAAGTGTCCGTATAAAAAGGTATATTACAAAGAGATATTCAAATCGAAAGTGTGAGTACAAAGAGATATACAAATGCCATCATAATATGACAAAACGAGTAACATACAAAATCCTGGATATACAGAAGATAAGAAAGATATAAAATACGTTATCATAGATAAAAAAGGTAAATTATACGATTCTTATCTTCATTAATTATGGTTTTTCTTCAATTCTTGGAAACAAAAATATACTTTTGTCCCTGATTTAGACTATGTAAATATGGCAGAAATTAATAAAAAAATTCCAACAGAATATCTCAATTTCAAGAATGAGATAACCGCCCGTATCAGGTCAGCCCAATACGAATCATTAAAGGCAGTAAACAAAGAAATGGTAGCCTTATATTGGGAAGTGGGTAAACGAATTACTGAACAACAAGCAGCATTGGGATGGGGAAAATCAGTTGTGGAAAATCTTTCGCGAGATATACAACAGGAGTTTCCAGGAATAAAAGGTTTTAGCGTTTCTAATATGTGGGATATGGCGCAATTATATACTGAATATTAATCTAATCCAAATCTCCAACCATTAGTTGGAGAAATTAGTTGGTCGAAACATATAGTGATTCTTAGAAAATGTAAAGAATCCCAGCAACGTCAATTTTATATATTGTCAACAAAGAAATACGGATGGACAAAGGATGTTCTTCTTAATAAGATAGAAGCACAAACTTATGAGAATTATCTTCTTGGGCAAAGTAATTTTGATAAGACTTTGCCTGATAGAATAAAGAATCAAGCAATATTTGCATTAAAAGATGAATATACCTTTGACCTAATAGGACTTTCACGAGAGCATTCAGAATATGAATTAGAGCAATCAATAATAAAAAATATCCGTTCTTTTCTTATGGAATTCGGTCCTGATTTTTCATTTATAGGAAATCAATACAGATTGGAAGTTGATGGTAAAGAGTACTTCATTGACTTGCTTCTATACAATAGACGTTTACAAGCAATGATTGCTATTGAATTGAAAATCGGGGATTTCCAACCTGAATATAAAGGGAAACTGGAATTTTATTTAAATGTTCTTAACGAAACAGTCAGATTGCCACATGAAAATTCAACAATAGGTATCATTATCTGCAAGTCCAAAAGCCGAATGACAGTAGAGTATGCCCTTAAAAGTTCTAATATGCCTATAGGAGTTGCGACATACACTATTTTATCGCAATTACCGCAGGCTTACAAAAAGTTATTGCCTACTCCTGAAGAAATAGCTCAAAAGATAAAATTATTAATTGGTATGTTTAAAGAATGATGTTTCTTTATTTTCTCCTCTGCGCTTCGAACATTGAATCCAAGGTACCGTTCGAAGTTGTATAGCGGAAGAACGTGGCTAGAGGTGAAGAACAAGAGCATTCCTGAAGTAATGGATGATTGTCCGGCAGTCCAGTAATATCCATTTCTCGAAAAAACATCGAGTGCACCGGAATTATATACTCGATATCCGCTAGCATGGAAGAACAGTATTTGTCCTGTTCTATTTTGTCTCGTATAGAAATACCATCCTTTATCCCAATTACCTTTAACATTAAATTTTGCTTTTTGTTCGGGAGTCGCAGGAGTATCCCAATCTCCCACATTTTCTCCTGTAATAGTAAATCCTGTGAAGGCATTTGGAGCCGGAAGAGAATACCCTACGGGGCTAGGGTCATACACACTCTTTATCACCACATTATCATTAGCATCAATCTTATCATTATCCGTACTCCACAGATTATAGTACTTTCCGTCCATATCCCATTTTGTGTTGAACTTCTTCCAATCTACATATCATAAACCTCCCTTAATCCAAACACCCTTTGAACTCCCTACAACCTACATCAACTTTCCTCCATTACTTCTCCTCTGCGCTGCGAACAGAGTATCCGAAAGCACGGTAAGTGTTGTCCATTGGGTGGACGTAGCCCGAGCTGAAGTGCAAGTAGCGACCGTCGTTCCTATTGTAAGGACCGGCAACCCAATAGTAGCCGTACGTCGGCACTCTGTACAACGAACCGGTATTGTAGTAGCGATAACCCCAGGCCGGGAAGAAAACTGTATTTCCTTGTTTATTCTTTTTCGTATAAAAATAGTATCCTTTGCTAAATTCTCCCTTTATATTATATTCAGAAAGCGTTTGAGAATAATTACCTGTTGTGGAGAATCCTGTGAAAGCATTAGAAGCCGGAAGAGAGTATCCTACGGGACTGGGGTCATACACACTCTTTATCACAACATCATCATTAGGCACAGTCTTATCATTATCCGTACTCCACAGATTATAATACAGTCCGTCCATCTCAGGCTTGGTGTTGTAACTTCTTCCAATCTACATATCATAAACCTCCCTTAACCCAAACACCCTTTGCAACTTCCTCCAACGCACAGCTCTATTTCTTCTCCTCTGCGCTGCGAACAGAGAAGCCGCAACTACAATAGCCGTCAATTAGCGGTAAGACTAAAATTGAGCTGAAGTTCAAACTGAAACCGTAGTTAGTAAAGCATGGACCTGACAGCCAATAGTACCCACTAGTATTCATGTTGAGCAAAAAACCGTAGCTAAAGTGGCGGTAGCCGTATGCAGGGAAAAATATATTACCTCCCTGTTTATTAGGTTTATTATAAAAATACCATCCCTTCTCAAACTCACTTTTTACATTAAATTTCGCTTTTGTTTCAGGAGTAAGAGGAGTACTCCAATAACCCACATTCTGCCCTGTTGTGGTAAATCCTGTGAAGGCATTGGAAGCCGGAAGAGAGTATCCTACGGGACTGGGGTCATACACACTCTTTATCACCACTTCATCATTAGCATCAGTCCTATCATTATCCGTACTCCACAGATTATAGTACTGTCCGTCCATCTCGGGCTTGGTGTTGCAGCTTCTTCCAATCTACGCATCATAAACCTCTCTTTGACTCAAACACCCTTTGCAATTTCATCCAATTCATGTTTTAATACCTTCTCCTCTGCGCTGCGAACAAACAATCCGTAACCTTTATTAAGTTTAGCTAAAGGTAGTATATTATTTGGATGAAAATCTAAAGAAAAAACCCTATTACCGTCAATAGGTCCTGCAGACCAAATATTTCCATCATTAAATATGCCTACAACTTTACCTTCTTGAATTGCACGATATCCTGCTGCAAAGTAAAAAGTCGTTTTTTGTTTAGTCAAATTATTATAAATAGTCCATCCTTTATTAAAATCACCTTTGACATTGAATAGTGCATAGTTTTCAGGAGTAAGAGGATCTGTAGAACCTAGTCCATCACCTGCATTCTGCCCTGTTTTGGTGAACCCCGTGAAGGCATTAGATGCCGGAAGAGAATATCCTACGGGACTGGGGTCATACACACTCTTTATCACTACATCATCATTAGGCACAGTCTTATCATTATCCGTACTCCACAAATTATAGTACTTTCCGTCCATCTCAGGCTTGGTGTTGTAACTTCTTCCAATCTACTCATCATTTGCAAGTTCGTTCATCTCGGGCTTTATATTGAATTTATGAAGATTCTTGATAACTGACTGTAGAGAAAAACTGATAAAATACAAAATAATTAATATAAAGAAGATAAGAAATGTATAAAGTACGTTTTCTTACCACGAGCGCATACAGTTTATTTTATTTCTGCCGAAGTAAGAAATGTATGAAGTACGTTTTCTTGTATAATAAAATACGAATCATAAGTGTTGTGTGACAAGTCTTGCTTTGTAAATACTTAGATTAGAGTTTATTATTAAATTCTGCAAACGTAGGTGTAAGTATAAGTATCACGTGCATTGTGTCAATTGTCTCTGTTATATAATTACGTTTTTTATGTAGTGGTGTAGTGGAAGTAAACGGTTAGTGAATGTGTTATATATCGTATGCTGTAAGTTTATTAATAAATTATTGAAATAGTATACAGTAGAGTTCTCTGCAATAGAAAACAGATAAGAGAGGAGCAGTATCGGAAATATGCTTTTTCTGTATATTTGTTTGTTGTAGATGTTTTTATGTTTGTGTTAATAAATAATTTATATTTGTTGTGTTATGAATTTTAAGTTATTTCGTGAATATTGCCTTTCTCTTAAAGGCGCTACCGAGAAAATGCCATTTGGTAAAGCGAACAATGAGCATGATCGTAATCTTGTGGTGTTTGCTATTGAGGATAAGTGGTTTGGTTTTGTGAATGCTGAGAGTTTTGAGTTTTGTAATCTGAAGTGTGCTCCTGAGGAGAATTTGAGGTTGCAAGATGAGTTTGAAGGTGTAAGACCGGGTTATCACATGAATCACCGTCATTGGATTTCGGTCTATTTTAATTGCGATGTTCCTGATAAGCGTATTTTTGAGTTGGTGAAGACTTCTTATTTTCTTGTGTTGAAGTCTTTGCCAAAGCGCGTTCAGGTGAAGTATTTATAGTAGGGCCTTTTCTGCATTAAAGGAGTCTTTGCGCTGCGTAGAAAAGAATGTGTTTTTAATGGGATTGGTCGGCGTCTGTGACGCTGCCAATCTTCAGCTTGTGATTTCAGCAGGCGCAGTGAGCGGCTGCGGCTTTGCCTTAGCAGCCATAGGGAGGGCATGTAAGTGCCGACCGGGAAGGGCTGCTAAAAGGCGGAATTTAAAAAGAAAAAAGCGTGACGAAAATCGCTACGCTTTTGTTGTGTGATAAAATATTACTCTTGTTCTAATTGAAGTTTTTGTACATAAATAGCTTTCATATGAGCCATTCTCTTTTTCACAGAAGGTTTTTCAAAATTCTTTCTGGCGCGAAGCTCGCGGATTGCACCTGTCTTTTCAAATTTCCTTTTGAATTTTTTAAGAGCTTTCTCTATATTTTCACCGTCTTTAATAGGTACTATAATCATAATTCTGTTATCACCCCCTTTTCAATTTCTGGCGTGCAAATATAAGGTTAATTTTCCGTATCGCAAAATTAATTACATATCTTGCTTCATTTCGAAGTAAAATTTCTTGACCCAGTATTCGAAAAGCGGGTCGATGATTATCGGGAAATCTTTGTCATTGAATGTTATAATTTCTTTTTTCATCAAGGCATCCTTTAATCTGCGCACGTTAGCGGAGGAATTTAGTCCGTACTCTTCTATAACATCTGATGCGCTGAATTTGATGTGTCCGTCCAAAACCGCCCTAAGGAAATTCAATTGGTAAGTGGTGAGGTCGTTGACGATGGACATGAAACGCGTTTGGTGTACTGCAAGCACTTTATCTAAAGCTTCAAGCAATATAGGCTCCATGATATAGCCTTTTGAGAGCGCCTCACAGATGGAAACAAAGTGATTTATATACCAGAGATTGTTGCGGAAAAGGCGACAGATGCCTGCCAACAACTCTCTTGAGGTGATCTTGCCGGTGGCATTAAAGCCGTTAACGATGTACAGGATAATCTCTTGCTCATCTAAGTCTTGTAAAGGGAGATATTCGGCCTGTTTGTAGAAGAATTTCTTTACATCAAAGATATTCTTCATAGCATTAATCATCGAACCGCAGAACACGTAAGCACACTTAAATCCTTCTTTATCCCTCATCTCTTTCAGTACTCCTTCTATCGCTTTATACACCCTTTCTCCGTTTTCAGTGAGGTCTAAATTTTGAAATTCAGACAAAATCACATATACGCTCTGACCTTTATCTTCTGCAATTTTGTATGGCAGCATAATGATGCTTCTGATGTCATCATCGGAAATCTCCTCGTTATGGCACAAAATTTCATCTTTGTCGGAGAATTCTTCGGTATCAAAAAAGAAAGCGCTATCGGACAGGTATTTAGTGACGGCTTCTGCGTATTCTTGCGGTGTGGACCCTATTGCTCTTATTACCGTTGCACCGAATTTTTTTAGGAAAGCCTTGATTGAACGTACGTTAAGGATAGACACTTCACAGGCAATAAACTGCTGATGGGCTATTCGCATATTGAAGAGTGTCTGTTGGATAACCGACATTTTGCCTGATTTCGGAGCATCATAAATGTACACGTTCTCCTGTTTACCGAGCAAATTCGCCAAAGTGGTGCAAGTCTGTTTCCTTCCTAAAAATTTTTTCCCGGTAACATATTTGTCATAAGTAAAAGTAGTTTCCATAGAGCAATAACATTAATGTTACAAATTTAATTCTTTTCGGGAATAAAAAAAAGAATTGATGCTTTTAAAACATCGGAAAATAAAAAGTCGGAACAAATGGTTTCAAGAGGAAAGCCATAGCTAATTACTTTATAGCCATTTCCGTTGTAGCAAACGCTTGCCGGAATATCGGTGTCACGATATCTTAAAAATACGCTTCCGTTATTGTCGGCCGGCACGATCCCGTCAGGGGCTTCTATGTGATAAATGGAATCGTTTACAATGTTACAATACTTGAATACTTTTGGAAAAGCCTGTGTGTCAAGGTGTTGATTGTCGTAAACTTTTACTTCTGCTGTCGCTGAGGCATAATTGGTAAGCCATTTATATCCCAATACGTTTTCTACGAATTGTTTTGTCTTTTCGCGGGTCTTTTCGTCGGTGTCCAAAGGATAGACATCGCTCCAGACATCTGTTCCGATATATGCTCCTGAAATAATGATGTTGCCGCCTTTATTTGTATAGGTGCGTAGGGCTTCTTGAAAGGCTTCCGTAAATACTTCAAAACGAGGGACTTTTTCTCCTTTTCCGATTTTTGTCCTTACTTGTTTACCGCAAATAATGTCTGCTGCAAAGGAGGAATCTCCGATGGAGGGGGAGCGGCTGAATGCCCCATTGCTGACGCTGTAAAAAGAGTACCCCAAGTCGAATAGGGCTTTGCCGTGCATATATGGGAAATCGAAGGTGTTACCTGCTACTTTTTTGCCTGCATAGTGTATATAGGATGCTCCGAAGCCGGGGCAATCATCATCTAACCATTTTTGATCTCGTCTTTTTTGATATTGTTTTCCGATGAAATTTATTTCGTTGATATATGGCATCCCGCTATCGGAATCGTCGTCAAATCCTGCATATCGGTCGCCGTCTAACCAAGTAGGTGCAGATATTCTGTAAAAGTTGTTTATTATCATGATTCTGCCTTTGTCTTCTTTCGGTATGCCTATGCTGAGGATTTCGGATGGGAAACTTTTGCCGCCATGGTTGTAGGCTTCTATTTTGAAACTGTAAATATGCCCGGGTGTGATTTTGATTTCTGTGGATGTAATTCCGTTTTCCGTGTGCGTTTTTTTGATTTCGGTGCCGTTATTGAAGGCTCCTCCATCGATTCTTGTGTATAAAATGTAACCTTTGGGAGAGGCTGTTTGTTCTAAAGTATCTATTGATGGTTTCCAACTAAGTTTGACCAAATCCTTGTGTGTCTTGGAGAATTCTACGGCAAAGGAATTTACGGGCAGCGGTTGTACTGCATATCTTATTTTGTATCTGCTGCTTAAAAATTTCAGGATGCCTTTGTAGATTGCTCTGCTGTAGGAGAATCGGAAACCGGGGTCCAAGCCGTATTTCATATCTGCAAAATTCTGGTGTGAGAGGCTTTCCAAGAGCATTGCAGGTATTTCAGGGGTTTTTGTTTCACTGTATGCTCTGTCGCGGATGGCTCTTCTGGTCCAACTCGGTGCAAATTCGGCTCTGATGTCTTTTATGATTTGGGTCTGAACGTAGTCGGAGAGTTGGCGGCTTAGCATCCGGTCTTCTCCGTTAGTGAATTTGTCTTTGCCGTCTGAAGTGCCTGAGTAGATGGCAAGGGTGCCTATTATGGAGTCGTTCGGTGTGGCGCCTGAATCGGAGTGGAAGGCTAAGGAGAGGTCGAGAGGTATTCCTTTGCTTTCTGTCATGAGGTTTACCCAGGCTCCTCTGGCTGCGTAGTCTTGTATGTATTCGGTTTCCCATTGCGAGGTCGTGGTCGTGTCGAGACCGGACCGGAGCATTGTGTACAATGCTCCCTCTGCGAAGCAGGGCAGACCGGAGGTACTCCGGTCTGCGGTCCGCTCCCCACGAACCGCCTTCCCGACCCCGCCGCCGAACCGTACGCCATCCGCCGTCACCACACTTCCCCTCACGAACCGCCTCTCGGCAGGGCATACATTATCCAAAATCACAGCCCCCTCCTTATTCTCGCCAAACTCAAACGTTCCCAGATACACCCAAGTACCGCCTCCCATCCGCTGATTTACTATAAACTCACTCATACCGCCCAAATGCTTCACCGTATAATTAGCTGCCTCCGTACTATTCTCCAAAGACTTGTAAGACACATATACGGCATAAAGACCACGCTTAGGCACAGTAGCAAACCACCTTGCCGTAGACCGCTTAGCCCTTTGCTTGTAAGGAATGCAGGCAGCCTTTCGCGCCGTACCCATAACAAAAGGATTATCATACTCGCTATAATACATCAGACTGTCAGCGAATCCCGTACCTGCCTCTGCCCACTTTCCCGTTTCTAAATAATTTCCTTTTTTTCTCAACATCCCCGTCCTTTCACCCTCAAAAGCTTTATCATTATCCGCCACCACTTCATGAGGCTGAATATCCCTCTCACGAGGCGTAATCACGTATGCCCCTGCATTTTCCAACATCGGAATCAAAAAAGGCAATACGAAACTAGAAGTAAACAAATCCTCCACAGTTCTGAAAGTAGGAGCGCGTTGCCACTCCCACCTGTCCGTTTTCTTCTCGAAATACCTGCCGTGGCTATGCCAAAGTGCGATATGTCTGCCCTCCATACCTTTATCGAACACCGGCGCATTCTTTTTGCTTACTAAGGGGTGAGACACAGCGGGAGCTTTAATTCGACTGTATTCGCTTGCAACTGCTCTGCCTTCGTTCTCTATCTCCTCAAAAGCGAATTTTGCCAATTGCTTTTTACCGCAATACAGTTCTCCTATCCTCACTCTCTCGTATTCATTCTCTATAAGTCCGCCGACTTCGCTTTTAAGCCATAGCACATCATCCGGTCTGAGAGGAAAATCAGCGATGCTTTTACTGAAATATATATCCAATGCGTTTCCTCGTTGCATAATCTTATCGATACCCACAATTCCGCGTACTCCGGTTCTTTCGCTCAAAAGTGTACCGAGGGTGTCGCAAAGTGCGTAATTATCTATGTAGAAAGACTGCCCGAAGATTTCGTCTGAAAGCGAAAATATAATTATGAGGATTAAAAAGACTTTACGCAACATCTTTTACCTCATTTTTAATTCTGCACAGATCAGCAATAAGTATTAATATGCAACCGATTGTTATGGCTATGCCGTCTGCAATAAAATCTCCCGTGTCGCAACTCCTATATGTAGTCAGTAATCGTTGTCCTATCTCCGTTGCCCCTGCGAAAAGACAGCCGCAAATCATGGTAACGATAGAAAATATTGCTGCGCAAAGGTTTTTTTTACATTTCCTGCCAAAAGAAAAATAAATGAGAATAGGAAAAGGTAAAAACATTAAGAAATGCACAATCTTATCAGTCGGAACTCCCAAAATATAATTCGGAGCATTCTTTATATATGAGAAATCGGCAAAGCAGAGTATGCACAATAACGCTATATAAGCGACTAATAGGATAAAGGAAAGTTTTTGAAGTGTCAGCTGCATTTTTAATCAAGAATAAGTTCTCCGAAAAAATCGGGACGGTGAAAATCAAGAGCGGTTGTTTCTATTTTGTTCCAAGAAAGGAAATGAGGATGTGCAGTCTTATCTCCGCATTTATAAAAGTTCGCTTTTAATGTACTTGGCTTACTGTTTACTCCTATCAATGTGAAAGGAATAAGCATAATCGCTTTCCATTGATGTACATCGCCATTCGATTCAATAGGGTATTCTTTTAATGAAGCGTATCTTATGATACTTTTCATCTCTTCTGAAGATCGTTTTTCCCTGTTATTCCTTTCAGGACCTTTTGCTCCGAGAATAAAACCTGCACAATTCATTTCGAAGTTGTAGTAATCCAGGCTGTTGGGGTCGGATACGAAAAACTCGCAACAACTGTCTTCCCATTGGCTCCCGTTGTCTTTGGTGTTGATTGCACGCAAATCAAGACCGCTTACATAGTAGGCAACAGCAATATAATCATTGCTTCTTGCTATTCTTGCATTGCAAAACGGTGCGTACGGAAAGTCTTTTCTCCAATTCACTTCATCTATGTGTAAAGGAGCGGCTTGCAACTCCATTATTTGATATAGTTCTTTTTCGCTTTTCCTTTCCAAGTCTTTTATAAAAGGTATATGTATGCTTTTCATATTTCTTAAATTTTGTAAAATTAACTGTATTTTTTTGATTTTTCAGCGTGGTAACACGCTTTTAATTTAAAATTATTTTCTTTATATTTACCAATTACATGTTTTTTGGGCGTAAGCCTTAATTATTTAAAAAATCATTTCAATGAGATTCTTGTTTAGTTTGACGGCTCTTTTTTTGTTGAGTTTGTCGATGGAAAATAATGTATCGGCATCGTCTGAGAGTTTTAGTAAAAAGAAAAATAATGTTAAACAGGAGGCGGTTAAGACTGATTATGAGAAGTTGAGAAGCGGAGCAGAGGTCTCGGAGGGACTGTTTACCGTATTGAAGAAAGAGAATAATTACTATTATGAAATTCCGATAAGGCTTTTGGGAAAGGATTTTTTGATTGTGAATAAGTTGTTGAGAGTCCCGTCCGAATTGAATGAAGCCGGAGTAAACAAGGGGGTGAATTATGAAAATCAAATGATCCGTATGGAGTTGGACAAGGTCGGTGGAAAACTGAGGTTCAGGCAGCAAAGACCTTTGCCGGTGTCCTCGGAGAATGATGCGATATATCGTTCGGTGCTGGATAATTATATTTCTCCTTTTATATGTGCTTTTAAAGTGGAGGCTTATAATGCGGATTCTACTGTTGTGGTAATAAAGGTGAACGATGTATATGACGGGTCGGAGACAAGTATAAATAATGTATTTACGAATATAAATCTGGGTACTTCCGCGATTGGCAGTTTGTCGAGGATCTTGTCCATAAAAGCGTTCGGAAATAATGTTTGCGCTACTTCGGAATTGACTTCAAAGGTGATGGAGGGGACGAGTACGGTATATATTACGGTGGTGGCGTCTTCTTCTATTTTATTATTGCCGGAGCAGGTGATGACGCCTCGTTATGATAACCAAAAAGTGGGATATTTTACTAATCCTTTGTTGAGTTTTTCGGATAAGTCGCAGAGAGCGGAGAAGAAGCATTTTATCACCCGTTGGAGACTGGAACCGAAGCCTGAGGATAGAGAGCGGTATTTGAGAGGGGAGTTGGTGGAACCTGCAAAGCCTATCGTATTCCATATAGATAGTGCCACTCCGTTTGCTTGGAGGAAATATATCAAAGAGGGGATAGAAGAGTGGCAGACTGCGTTTGAGAAAGCAGGTTTTAAGAATGCCATTGTGGCAAGGCAGATTGCGGATTCTTCGGAGGTGGATATGGATGATGTGAATTATTCTGTGGTTACTTATGCAGCTTCGGAGAAGAAAAACGCTATGGGCCCTTCTTTATTGGATCCGCGTTCGGGTGAGATTTTGGAGGCTGATATAATGTGGTGGCACAATGTGCTTTCTATGGTTGGAGAGTGGATTACGGTGCAGACCGGTACCGTGAATGAGGATGCTCGTAAAAATCCTTTGCCGGAGGCATTGATGGGGGATGCGATACGTTTTGTGGCTTGTCATGAGGTTGGACATTCTTTGGGTTTGAGACATAATATGATGGGGTCGTGGGCTTTTCCTACCGATTCTTTGCGTTCCGAGCATTTTACGTCTTCAATGAATACGACTTCGTCTTCGATAATGGATTATGCGCGTTTTAATTATGTTGCACAACCGGGTGATGGGGTCAAGTCGCTTTCTCCTCATATAGGACCTTATGATAAATTTGCTATCGAGTATGGTTATCGTTGGTACGGGAAGTCTGCCGATGATGAGAAAGAGATGCTATATGATTTTCTTTCTAAACATACCGGAAGATTGTATAAGTATAGCGAGGCGCAGGATACTCGCGATGCGGTAGACCCGAGGGCGCAGATTGAGGATTTGGGTGATGACCCTGTGAAGTCGTCTAAATACGGTATTGCGAATTTGAAGAGTATAGTTCCTCATATTTTGGAGTGGAGCAGGACAGGTGAAAAGGGACAGACTTATGAGGATGCTTCTCGTCTGTATTATGCTGTTATTTATCAGTGGAACAATTATTTGTATCATGTTTTGGCTAATATAGGAGGTATTTATATTGAGAATACCGTTGTCGGGGATGGTATGAAGACGTATACTTTTGTCGAGAAGAAAAAGCAGAAAGAGGCTTTGCAATTCCTTTTGGATGAGGTGCTGACTTATCCTGAGTGGCTTTTCAGCACAGAAGCGGGGGAGTACACGTATTTGCTTAAAAATACTCCTTTGGGCATACAGGAGAATGCTCCTGTTCAGGTTTTGAAAAATGAGCAGGCTTATATCCTTTGGGATTTGCTTTCTAACAATCGTCTTGTGCGTATGCTTGAGAATGAGTTTGTTCATGGTAAGGATGCATTTACGGCTGTGGAATTGATGGATGCTTTACATAAGCATATTTTCGGTGTTACCGAGCGGAGACGTAATCCTGATATTATGCAGCGTTCTTTGCAGAAGAATTTTTTGGATGCTCTTTTGACGGCATCGGCTGAGAGTGAGGCTGTCAAAATCAACAAAAAGATAGCCGATAGTCCTTTATTTGCGGTTGAGGATTATTGCAGCAGAGGAGTTGAGGCTCGGTATGGCGCTCCTCGTAAATTGAATTTTTACGGTTCGCAACTTAATAGGATTTCGGATGCGTTGTCTGTGAAGAGAGGTGAACTTTTGAGAATAAAGAAACTTTTGCAAAATCGTGTGGAAACGACTTGGGATGTTGCTGTGCGTTATCATTATGAGGATATGATATTGCGTATAAATACGTCTTTGGGTACGAAATAATGTCATAATCATTTTCAATATTATATACTATGCTTAAAAAACATTTATTAATTTTAATCTGCCTTTTGTTTGGTGCGGTGTTTACGGCTAATGCCGAGGATCGTACCATAAAAGGAGTTGTGATTTCGAGCGAGGACAAGCAGCCTCTTATCGGAGTATCAGTCTATGTGAGTTCTGAGGACTTGAAAAATGCAGGTCTGAAGCAGCGTGTATTGGGGACTACTACTGATTTGGATGGTAGTTTTACTATCGAGGTACCGGAACAGATTAAGCGCATTTATTGCAGCTATATAGGTTGTGAGGACTTGATGGTGGTGTTACAGAGAGGAAAGAGCAAGTATAGTATTGTGTTGAGGCCTTCTGCGAATAAGTTGGCTGATGTGGTTGTGACCGGGTATCAGACTTTGGAGCGTAGGAAGTTGACTGCGGCTATTTCGAAAGTGGAGGTATCGGATGCTTTGGTTGGCGCTTCGAAGAGCATTGATCAGGCATTGTCGGGGCAGGTTGCCGGCGTGGCAGTTACTGCCACGTCAGGCGCGCCCGGCGCGCCTGCGCGGATTAGAATCCGCGGCACGGCATCCTTAAACGGCACGCAAGACCCGCTATGGGTATTGGACGGTATTCCTTTGGAAGGCACCGACATCCCTAAATTAGACAAAAACGGAAGCGACAACGATATAAACAATATCAGCCAATCTTCCATTGCCGGATTAAGCCCGAACGATATTGAAAACATCACTATTTTAAAAGATGCTGCTGCTACTGCTATTTACGGAGCGCGTGCAGCAAACGGAGTCATTGTCATTACCACCAAAAGAGGCAAATCCGGAAAACCTGTCATAAACTACAATACAAAACTCAGTTTAATGCCTACTCCCGGTATTTCCCGATTAAATCTTTTGAACTCAGAAGAAAAAGTGAACTTGGAGTTGCAACTCCTGAAAGAAACTTACGAACTTTTCGGAGATGTTTACCCGTCTTACAGAGAAAAAGGAGGCGTTGCTTCCATTCTGAACAAACACAGCCTGATGTCTGCATATCGCACAGGCGGTTGGGATGCCTTGCCTGACGAAGTCAAAAAGCAAATCAATGCTCTTAAAGGCATAAACACTGACTGGAACGACATCCTTTTCAGAAATGCCTTTACACACGAGCATAATTTCAGCATTTCGGGAGGAAGTGAAAATATCACATATTACAATTCCTTTGCTTACTCCAAAGAAAACGGTAATATTCCCGGTGTCAGTATGGGAAGATTCAATCTCACAAGCAAGACCTCTTACCAATTAAACAAATGGCTTAAATTGGGTGCCGCAGTATTTGCAAACCGTAGAAAAAACAAAAATTTCGTTACGGACTCTCAAGGATATTCCAACCCTGTATTCTATTCGCGTACAGCAAATCCTTATCAAAAACCTTTCGATGATAAACACAATTATATCTATGATTACGATATTTCATCTAGCGATGTCCCTGACCCAAAACGCGGATTCAATATATTCGAAGAGAGAAACAATACCTCTCATGATATAATTACTACTGCGGTCAATACGATATTCGATGCCCAACTCAAATTCAATGAAGATTGGAAACTATCTTCTCAGATAGGCTTTCAATGGGATAATGCCGCTCAAGAAAAATACATAGGAATGAATAGCTTTAGTATGCGTAACATAAGGGAAAACAGCATATATGGAGCAGACAAAAAATATCTTATTCCTGAAGGAGGTATGCATTCGGTTACGCAGTCTACCACCTCACAAATTACATGGAAAGTACAAGGCGAGTATAAAAAGACATTCAAAAGAATTCATGACTTGCAAATTATGGCAGGTTCTGAAATACGTAAAAATTGGTTCGTAAACCTCTCTTCTACTGTTTACGGTTACGATCCTAAGACTTTGACAAGTAAAAATCTTATATTTAAAGACGAAGCCCAAGCCAACCGATTCGGTAAACTGCATACTAAAAACTATGTAGAAAATGCCTTTGCCTCATTCTATGCCAACGGTTCCTATTCATTAATGGACCGTTATACATTCGGAGCAAGTGTACGTTTGGATGGCTCCGATCTTTTCGGTGTAGATAAAAAATACCGTTATCTGCCTATTTACTCTTTCAGCGGACTTTGGAGAATTTCCAACGAACGTTTCTTATTGCCTGTCGCTTGGATGGACAATTTAGCCATACGCGCTTCTTACGGATTACAAGGAAATATAGACAAAAGCACATCACCGTTTTTAATAGGCCAATACGATAAATCAAGTATTTTACCTGGATATACTGAAGACAATATCAGGATAACATCTGCCCCTAACAGTAAATTGCGTTGGGAAAAGACCGCCTCTGTCAATCTCGGTTTGGACTTTGCAGTCTTGAATCAGGCTATAAATTTGAGCGTTGATTATTATTACCGTAAAGGGACAGACCTCATAGGTGTAAGAATGTTGCCTTTGGAGAACGGTTTTAACAGTATGAACATCAACTGGGCAAGTATGGAAAATAAAGGTGTCGAGATAAATCTGCAAACACGTAATATCACCACGAAAGATTTCTCTTGGTACACATCTTTCAATTTTGCCTACAATCAAAACAAGGTCTTAAAAGTGATGACTCCTGAAAATCAGACAATGCCGAGCGTTGAGGGCTATCCTGTAGGTGCCATTTTTGCTTTGCAGACTAACGGAGTCAATCCTGAAAACGGACGTATCAATGTTGTAGGAAAAGATGGGAAGAACACCACTCTGGAAGAATTATACAAACTGACAGATGAATTCGGACTTGGTCTGTATGCATCAGGAGTACAACCGAAAGAAGAACGCGGTTTTTATAAATATATGGGAACATCCGATGCACCTTTCTCCGGCGGTTTTATGAATACATTCAATTATAAAAACTGGGAATTGAATATCAATTTCATATATAATTTCGGAGCACACGTAAGGACAGCTCCTACATACAGTCTGACCAACTATGATCCGGGCCGTAATACCAACAGAGATATACTACAGCGTTGGACACAAGAAAACAAAAACGGTAAATTCCCTGCGCTCATTACTCGAAACAATTTTCCTGCAGATTTCTCATTGCTTAATGACAGACAAGATATAGCAAGAGCATTGGACATTTGGGTAAAGCCTGTAAGTTATGTCCGTCTGCAAAATATTCGGCTTGCATACAGGTTGCCTGTTGGGGCTTTAAAAGTCTTGCATATCAAAGGCGCTACTTTGGCTGTGGAAGCTCGAAATGTTTTCGTCTTCGGTACAAGTTACAAAAACTATCTTGACCCTGAATCTATGAGTAACATCTACGCCACTCCGCTACCCAAAATGTTTACATTCAATGTTAATATCAATTTTTAACCGGTCGAAAATATGAAAACCATAAAATATATCAGTTTTGCAATCTCATTGCTTTTTTTGACTTCCTGCGACGGATTTTTAAACATTATACCTCGCGGTAAAGTCATTCCTTCAACACTGGCTGAGTATAGGAACCTTATGAATACCGCTTACGGTCAGTCTTTCAATGATAAAGCTATATGCGATATGCGAACGGGGGATTTGATTATCAGAAAAGTAGACTTTGAACAAGGAGTTTACGGGGATATAGAATCATGGAACGATGTCAAGCCTAAAAGTTCCACTTACAGTTTCAACTGGGCGGTTTACTATTCGGTGATTTATTATGCTAATGCCATTATCGCCCAAAAAGACGTTATAAAAGAAGGTACCGCGGAAGACATCAACCAACTTGTAGGTGAAGCATATCTCTTAAGGGCTTATCTGCACTTTATTTTGGTAAATCTGTACGGGCAACCATACACTAAGTCGGGAGCATTAAATAAGAAAGCTGTTCCTATCAATAGCAATACGGATTTGGAAAAAGTCTTGTCAAGAAACACAGTTGGAGAGGTCTACGATTTCATTCTTTCCGATATAGACCTGGCCCGTAAACTCATAAACAAAGAACAGTGGGAAAATCGTTATCTGTATCGTTTTTCTACCGTTGCCGTAGATGCCTTTGCATCGCGCCTGTACCTATATATGGGCAAATGGGAAGAAGCTCTCAAAGCATCCGAAGCCGTATTGGCGAAAAAATCGACTTTGGAGGACTTCAACGCAGCAGACTCCAAACTCCCTAACGACTTCCAATCCGTAGAAATCATCAACTCCTATGAAGCCATACAATCATCGAGTACCCATCGAGCTTGTCATGCAACTGCATCATTCAAAGCACAATACACAGGAGGAATCGATTTGCGTATAGCGAAATATTTCGGAGAAGTTGCAGATGACGGGCATTTCAGAATTACCAAAACGGACGGTAGTTCTCAATATCATTGCACCTTCCGTACAGGCGAAATTTATCTCAATGCAGCAGAAGCGGCAGCACGAAAAGGCGACCTTTCAATAGCGAAAACGTACTTGTTAAAGCTTATCGAAAAGCGTTACACTCCTGCAGGTCTCACTCAAAAGCAAACTGAACTTGCCGCAATCTCTCAGGACGCTCTGATTACGGAAATCCTTGCAGAACGTTCTCGTGAATTGGCGTTCGAAGGACATAAATGGTTTGATTTGCGCCGTACCACTCGCCCTGAAATCGAGAAAACCTTAGGCGGAAAGACCTTCAAACTATCTGCAGACGACCCTCGCTATACCTTGCGAATCCCTGCCGAAGCCATAGACGCCAACCCGAATCTTGCAAATTAATTTTATGATTCAGCGGCTCCCGCCGCAAAAAATCGCTCGTTGACACGACCGATTAAAAATTCAATAGGAAACCGCCGGGAAATGATAAAAACATTCTTCCCGGCGGTCCTCATATCATTTATTCACATTTTTCATAACTTTCATTGCTCATTATTTGTGTAATATCCCTATATTTAAAAACTTTTTTACAAAAATCTTATCAATATGAAGATAGTCAGATTTTTATTTATATCTTTTGCAATAACTTTATTGATCAATGCTTGTAAATATAGCGATAGCAAGCATTATGTCGATAAATATATTACTTCCTTTGACGCTATTGCAATTTCGGAAATAGAGCATTTAAAAGATACAAATATTATTTATGTCGGCATAGATTGGAAAAAGCCGAATGTCTATATTGATAAAAGGCATAATTTTGCCTTGTACGAAAGGATTTCAATGGAAAATAATGATGTATCTTATGATAAGGTGCTTGTGTCAATATTAAGGGAACATTCAAGGAGGCTTTATCGCTATTTCATTATTGAACGAATTGCAGATGTCGATGTCAAAAGCGATGTTGCTTGGGATGCTGCTCACCCAGTTGGCAGTTCTTTAAAGGATTTGTTCATATTCTTTTCCGGTTCTCCCGATAGTTATATAAATAGCGGTTATCGTAGTGTGGATGAATATGCTTTGGGAGAGTTTTTCAGAAGATTTCCTAATCTTTCTAAATATGGTCAAAATCTGTATAGTGCAAGTAACGGGACTATGGTACCTTTTGCTGATAAACTATCCGAGATAGAGTTTTATAAATATAATTTAATTAATGCTTGGCATGGAAATTTATTCTTACTTTTTCCTGCTGTTCCCATCCCTGCTCCCGAAACAAAAGTCACAGTTAGTATGACCTTGAGTAACGGTAAGACCTACACCACCTCCAGAATTTTAAAACAGAAATAGTCCAAGTCTTCCCATTTTATCATTATCTCTTCAGATTTTATATCCTCATTTATAGGTATTTTTCTATTAATCATTTGCTTAATGGTTTTATTCTCCTTATTTTTCAAAAGTCTTTTTATAATAAAATTAAATTTTACGATTATGACAGAATTAATTAAGGATACCATTAAAAGGCTCCTCTTACCATTTTTATTATTGGCTTTTACTGTTAATTGTACCAAATCAACAATTGAAGAAGTTTACATTCCTGAAGCAAATAAAAACGAAGTGGTTGAAACAAACAAGAATCCATATCTCCTTACTAAAGATGAGGCCTTAAATGATTTGATTCAACTGGTCTCTCAAATGCCTGAAAGTCCTTCTGTTCGTAGTGGCAATAAAGTCTCTTTTAAGAATAAACTTTCCGGCATAACAGTAAAAGATATAGACCAAGTATCGCTTTCACCTATTATGACAAAAGGCGGTGAGCAAGTCGAGACTAATATGTATTTGGTAAATTTTGATGAGAAGAACGGTGGCGGTTATGCTATGCTTGCAGCAGATAAAAGGGCAGGCGCTACAGTCTTAGCATTGGTTGAAAAGGGAAACGTAAAACCTGAAGATTTCAAAGGGGGATTGGTTACTGAAGCCGACATACAAAAAGAAATACCTGGTTTCAAATTCTATGATAAAGAGAAAGACGATTACTATGTCGGTTCTTATCATAAACCTATTGATTATCCTGTTGATGAAAGCAGTATTGATAGTGAAGAAAAGATGGCTGAAAAAGCCGATGAAGTCCGTGAACGGATGGCAGAAATATATAAAGAACGTCTAAAAGACGAGATTTCAAGAGAAGAGTACGAAGAAATGTTGTATCGTGCTGAAAAAGAAGCACTGAAAAAATATAGACCTAAATGGTATAAAGATACGATAATTGATAATAAAAAGAATATCCCCGGAGGTGGTAAATATAAGGATCTTGATACTGTTACTTTGGAGAAAACTACGGGGTGGCAGCTCATTGATGCCGTTCCTGCAATGCTTGAAACAAAATGGCATCAGTATCCTCCTTTTAATAATTTATGTCCAATACGTTCACAATGGGGTTTTGGAAAGATGAGATCTGCACCGGCCGGTTGTGTCCCTATAGCATTAGCCCAGATTATGGCCTATCATGAGTTCCCTAAATCCTTTTTAGCTATTAGTGAACCGAATTCCAATAATGAAAAAAAAGAGTATTTTGAATTTGACTGGAAAGAGGTAAAAAAAGTTTGTAATTATAAAGAAATTTATGATTGCACTGATAGTACTAATAATGGGAAAAATTTTTTAGCTGCTTTATTATTGAAAATTATCGGAGATGATGTAATTAGTATCTATCGTTTTGCTTGGGCTTTTGGTTTACCTTCTGATGCTAAAAAATTTTTAGAGAAAGTAGGTTATAAAAATGTAGAACGTCATATAGGCAAGAAATTAATGAAAGAGAAAATATTAGAAATGTTGAAGAGTAGAAAACCGGTGTTTATTGCTGCCGTATCCGGTAGGGTTGATGGTCATGCATGGGTGATTGATGGCTATCAGCATTATTATTCAAGAATAGATTATTGTTCTGATCATGGTATAGTAGTTAGGTCATCAGAAGAATATAGAGAATATTTACACTGTAATTTTGGTTGGGGAGGTCTATGTGATGGTTATTATAGTGCATGGCTTTTTGATTTGAATTATGGTCCAGATCATCTTGATGAAAAAGATAAACTATATAAAAATCATGATAAATTAAAGGATAGATCTAATGATAATTATGATTGGGGTTTTAGGTATATAACGTATGATTTATAAAAAGAATTTACTATGAGAAATATAAGAATATTGTGTGCTTTTATTCTATCCCTTATTGTTTTAAGTAGTTGTGATAAGAAGAAGTGTTATAGACATTTTGTAGATGCTTATATTACTTCTTTTGAAGGTATAACAGCAAATGAAGGTTATAGTAATTCTAATATTATTCCAATAAGAATTGATAGAAAGAAATATCGTACATATATAAATGAAGATGATGCTTCGGGTCTTTTTGAGCGTCTTTCATCGTATAATCAAGATATGTCTTATAATAGAATAGCCAGGACAAATACTGTTGAATTTTTTATGCGTCCTAAGCGTGTCTTTCTCTCGGAGCAGATAGTCGATGTCGATGTTACGAGCGATGTTGCTTGGGATGCTGTTCACCCTGTTGGCAGTTCTTTAAAGGATTTGTTTATATTCTTTTCCTCCTCTCCTGATAGCTATATCAGAAGCGGCTATCGTGATATAGATAGAAAGGCGTTGAATGAGTTTTTTATGAAGAATTCAAATCGAACTCTTTTGTATTATGGTAAATGTACACTTGAAGAATTTCTAGATACCTTTTTACCGTTTGGCGGTAAGTTGTCAGAATTAAATTTAAAGAATTATTATTTGATAAGGTCTGGGCATTATCATTTGTTTCTCTTATTCCCTGCTGTTCCTATTCCTGCTCCCGAGACGAAAGTCACAGTTAGTATGACCTTGAGTAACGGTAAGACCTACACCGCCTCCAAAATCTTAAAGCAGCAGTAATAATATTTATTATATATTCAATCTCCCTTATCATAAATCAGATAAGGGAGATATGAAGTTGTTATTTTAATTTTTGTCTATTATAGGGCTTGCATATCATGAAGTTTGCGATAATATCCATTGAGGAGAATAAGTTCTTCATGTTTGCCGCGTTCTACGATTTTCCCCTCATTAAGCACTATGATTTCATCTGCGTTCTTGATAGTGGACAGTCGATGTGCAATAGCAATGGTAGTGCGAGAGGACATCAATCTATCTAAAGCTTCTTGTACGATACGTTCGGATTCCGTGTCCAGAGATGCAGTAGCCTCATCTAATATCAAGATAGGAGGATTCTTAAGGATAGCGCGAGCAATACTTAAACGTTGACGCTGACCTCCCGAAAGCTTAATACCTCTGTCTCCTATGATAGTATCATAACCATCTTCTTTTTCTATTATGAATTCGTGTGCATTTGCTATCTTTGCAGCCTCGATTACTTGCTCTTCAGTAGCATTATCTATACCAAAAGCAATATTATTGAAAATAGTGTCGTGAAACAGTATAGGCTCCTGGTTCACATTCCCCATCAGATCACGTAAATCGCTTAATTTTAAGTTTTTAATATCAATACCATCTATAAAAATACTTCCGGAGACGGTGTCGTAAAAACGAGGAATCAAATCAACAAGAGTAGATTTTCCTGAACCGGAAGCTCCGACAATTGCAATAGTTCTACCTTTTTCAATTTCAAGATTAATATTGCTAAGGATTTGCTTTTCTGAATTTTCGTAATTGAAATTAACATCTTTAAATTCTATACGATATTTAAAATCATATATCCTTTTAGGATGTTCTATTTCTTTGATTTTATTTTCTGCATTTAGTATTGAGTTTATCCTGTCCATAGAAGCAAGACCTCGTGGAATAGAATATGCAGCTTTTGCCAATTCTTTTATAGGATTTATTATACTGTAAAGCATAATCATGAAGAACATCAATGCAGGGGCTTCAATCAGGGATTTATTGTTTAGAATCAAATAGCCTCCGAATAAAAGCACTACTATAATGATAACAGTACCTAGAAATTCGCTAATGGGGTGTGCAAGTTCTTGTCGTGTATATAGTTTATTTGTCTTTTTGCGGAGCAATTCTGTAACCTTTTCAAAGTCCCTGTCTCTTTGATTTTCTGCATTAAATGCTTTAATTACCCTTAATCCTGAAAGAGTTTCTTCTACTTGTGACAAGGTCTCACTCCAGTGTTCTTGTACTTCTATAGAGCCACGCCTTAGTTGTTTTCCTAATAAACCTATTAACCAAGTCATCGGTGGAACAAAAACGATTGTGAACAATGTCAGTTGCCAACTGGTATAAAACATCGTTATCAAATAGGCTAAAATCAAAACAGGATTTTTGATAAGCAATGAGATTGAACTTGTTATGGAGTTCTCAACAGCCACTACATCTCCACTTATTTTCGCTACGATATCTCCTTTCTTTTCTTTTGAGAAAAATCCTATAGGAAGTGAGAGAATCTTTTTATACATCAGTAGCCTTATATCCGATATGATATGTGTACTTATTGGAATCATTATGGCAGTGGAACCGAAATTTGAGAGAACTTTTAAAAAAGTCATAATTATCATAAAAGCGCATAACAGTACTAATGTCAATGTACTTCCATGGCTTTCCATAAATTGGGTTACAAAATAGTATCCGTTATTTATGGCAATATCTAAAAATCCTTTATCCGAACTATTCCAAGGGATAAATTGGTATGTGGTATTGCTTATCCTGAAAAGAATTTGAAGTATAGGAATTATAAGCGTGAAAGAAAATATATTCAGTATTGCAGATGATATGTTTACAAGTATTGCAGATGTAAAATTACCTTTGTAAGGTCCGGCAAATCGTGTTATTATTTTCCAGAAGTCTCTCATATAGCGTTTGTATAATCATACAAATATAATATTTTTTGATTATTTAATTAGTGAAGTATTATTAATGGAAAGTGAGTTTGATTTTATTATTATATTTGTATATCGGGGCAAAAGACCTCGATATAAATGAAATTTATGAGAGGTAAAGCTTATATTTTAAATATTATTTACTTTTTTTTATTCCTATGTTTTTTTATTTTGCACAGCAATCCTTGCTGTGCGCAATATGATAAGGATGTGTTGTATTATCGTGGCAGGGTGGCTTTGAGTGACGGAAAGTATTCTGCGGCGATTGAGAATTTTAATATTTTGGCGTATCTGGATACGTTGGATTATGAGACATTCTTTTTCAGGGGAATAGCGAAGTATAATTTGGGTGATTTGCGTGGGGCACAGGAGGATTTCAATACTGCAATACGGCTGAATTCGGTGTTTACGAACGGGTATCATTATAGGGCGATTACGCATAGTCGTTTCGGAAAGTATGATGATGCGTTAGCGGATTTAGAAAAAGCGATTTCTTTGCGTCCGGGGTTGGAAGGCTTGTATTTCAGCAGGGGAGTTACTTATTTTCTTGCAAGGCAGTTCGGAAATGCAGTTAAGGATTTTGATAAGTATATAAAGAAAGAGCCGAAAGACCCTTCCGGTTATTTAAACAGAGGGGCCTCATATTTGTTTTTGGGAGATACTTTGAAAGCTTTGAATGATTATAACAGGGCTATCAAATTGGATAGATTTGAGCCGGAGGGATATGTTAGGAGGGGGCGTTTGAATGCTGCAAGAAAGCGTTTTGATGAAGCGATCGCAGATATGGGAAGGGCTATTTCATTGGATACGTCTAATACTTATGCTTATTTTAACAGGGCTATAATGTATTATGAGGCTCATAACTATAATTCCGCGATGAAGGATTTGGATAGAGTGCTTAAAACTGAACCCGGCAATGCTTTGACTCTTTATAATAGGAGTTTGATTCACGCACAGGTAGGGGATTATGGTAAGGCTTTGGAGGATATTGACAGGGTGATTGAGATCAATCCGGGTAATGTGTTAGCTTATTACAATAGAGCTTCATATTTTGTAAATATGGAGCGTTGGAAAGATGCTTGGAATGATTATACGAAAGCGATTGAACTTTATCCTGATTTTGCCAAAGCTTATATGAATCGTTCCTATGTGGCTTCAAAATTGGGAATGAAGAGAGCGTCAAAGCAAGATTATGATACTGCAAAAAGGAAAGTGGAAGAGTTTAGTTCCGGAAAAATGAGTGGAGATTCTGCTTTTGCCGATACTACCGGTAAGTTTAGTTCTTTGTTGGCATTGGATGCCGAGTTTGCAAAGAAAGGTTTTGATGATGAATTACTCCAATATAGGGATATTGATATCAGATTAAAACCTCTCTATAAGTTCTCTATTTCAGGTAATGCTTCTAATGTCAATTATGCTTTCCATAACAGATATGAAAATGCTTTGTTGGATAAATTTATTTTAGACTTATCTGTGCCGGTTGTAATTTCCAATTCGGATAGTTTGAATGTAGATTTACTTCATTATGAGTCTGTTATTAATTCTAAATCCGGAAGTAAGGCAGAGTTCTTGAAAGGTATGTATGATGCTAATGAAAGACGTTATCTTTTAGCTAAAAGTCGGTATGACAAGGCGTTGGAGTATAAGGATGGAAATGGTGTTGAAAAGTTGTATGAGGCATTTTATTTGATTAACAGAGGGGCTTTGAAAGCGGAGATGATAGATTTTATATCTTCTATAGAGAATAATGTTCAGACACTTTCGATGGACGATAAAGGTACTACAAGGGCGAGGGTTTCTGATAGAATGGAGCGTTCTTATGATTATTCGGAAGCATTGGCAGATATGGAAAAGGCTTCTGAAATAGTTTCAGACAGTCCTTATATTTATTTCAATCTTGGCAATTTATATTCTTCCTCTTCTAAATTCGTGGAGGCTATTTCGAATTATGATAAGGCTATTAATTTGTATCCTTATATGGGTGATGCATATTATAATAGAGGGCTTGTGTTGATCTATCTGAAAGATAAAGAAAAAGGTTGTATAGATTTGTCAAGAGCAGGAGCTTTGGGAGTAAAAGATGCTTATAGAGTGATTTCTAAATATTGTGAGGAGGAAAAATAGGATGGAATTTATGAGTTTTTCGAGCGGAAGTTGCGGGAATTGCTATTTTTTATCATATAAGGACAGAAACACAGGAGAGAGTTCGGGATTGTTGATTGATGCAGGGATAAGCCTTAAAAGGCTTAAAAAGTATTTGGCTGTTTACGGGTTGGGCTTTGATGCTTTTTCAGGGATATTGATTACTCACGACCATATGGATCATGTAAGGCATTTGGGCTCTTTTTGTAAGCGTTTGTCTACTCCTGTGTATGCTACTTCCGTTTTACATAAAGCATTGGCTAAACACCCTATAACTTTTCCATATTTGGCTGATTGTAAAAAGGAACTGCCTGATGGAAAATGGCAGGATATCGGACCTTTTAAAGTGCGTTACTTTATTGTTCCTCACGATGCGACGCAAACAGTAGGTTTTATTATAAAATCTTTTGATCATACGCTTGTGCATATTACGGATGTCGGGGAAATGACAGATGAAGCTATTGAGTTTGCAAAAGAGGCGGACACTGTCGTTATTGAAGCAAATTATGATTTGGATATGTTGATGGCAGGTCCTTATACTTATGATTTAAAAATGAGGATTATTAATGGTTGCGGGCATTTAAGCAATGATGCTTGCGCTGATGCTGTCCGCAAATTCTATCATAAGGGATTGAAAAATATATTTTTATGCCATTTGAGCGAAAATAATAATACGCCTCTGTTGGCTGTAGAGTCTGTTAGAGAGGCCCTGAAATCAATAGGAGTAGCATTTGAATCATTGAATTTGCGCGCACTTCCGAGGCAGAATCCCTCTCCTCTTATGGACCTTTTTTAGGTTTTGACTTTGTTTATCAGGTTTTTATTCATCCACTTGTTACCTTTAATGCGCCATAAGAACAGTAATCCTCTTATGTTCAATTCCACGCACATAGCTATCCAATAGCCTTTAAGGCCTAATTTCGGCGTTAGTATAAGTGCAAGACCTATACGTACAAACCACATACTGCAGAAATTCAGTATTGTAGGAATAAGGGTATCGCCTGCACCTGCACATATTCCGAAACCTACTAATGCAACAGCAAATAGACTTTCTGCAAATGCTTCTATTCTTAAGACTTCCGCTCCAAGTGCAATCACTCCGGCGTCATTACTTAACATATCCATCAGTTGAGGCGCAAATATATACATAAAGACTGCAAGGAAAGTCATTACGCCCACTGCCATCCATATTGTTATTTTTGCAAAACGTTTAGCAAGATCTTTTCTATTTGCGCCAAGGCTCTGTCCTGTCAGTGCCGTTGCTGCATCTTCTATTCCGAATCCGGGCATATAGCAGAAACTTTCTGCCGTGATTGCAAAAGCATTTGCAGCAATGGATATCGCTCCCAAAGGTGCAATTATTATTGTGCTTATAAGATGTGCACCTCTCATTACGATATTTTGCAGCCACATCGGTCCGGTTATTCCAAAAGCGTTTTTAAGGCATTTACTTGTTGGTATAAAAGTGCCTTTTTCTTCAGATATTTTAAGTCCGTCAGATTTGAAAAACAAGAACCAAAGCATTGCCAGCATTATTATGAATTCAGATATTCCTGTACCTAATGCTGCTCCTGACACTCCCATATTCATTTTGAAAATAAAAATGTAGTTGAAAAAGACATCCAAGACACACATCACGGCGTATAGAATGCTTGGTACTTTCATATTACCGCTTGCCTGCAGTATTGCACCTCCGGAAAAGCCGATAGCCATTGTTGGTAAGAAAGCAGAAAAAATAAAAAAATAGGAAGATGCATCTTTTATGATTTCTTGATTTCCTCCTATCCAACGAGGTAATCCGCTGCTTATGGACATACCTAAAATACTTAGAATTGTACTGAATATGAGAATTGAAAATAGACCTTGACGTACTACGCTTCTAGCGCTTTTAAAGTCATTTGAGCCTATAAGATGAGCTACCTGTACTGAAAACCCTGATGCTGCCCCCATACAAAACCCCATTAAAAGCCAACTGCTGGTGGAAACCAATCCTATTGATGCTGAAGGATTGGCTCCTAATCTGCCAACCATTGAAGCATCAATATATTGCATCATTACTGAAGAGAGTTGAGCCAAGATGGCCGGCACGCTTAAAAGTATTGCAAGCTTTATTTGTTGTTTTACAGTAATTTCTTCTCCTGTTCTTATTTTTTCGAGAAGAATATCTTTATTTTCTTTTCCCATAAACTTATATATGCAAAATTACTTAAAAAATTGTTTTCTTGTGTAGAATTTGTAAGGTAAGAAGAAAGATTTTCTTTGCTTTTAACGAATAAATTCATTTGGATAAATTAAAACGGCTGCTTAAATTTGCATTAATTGAAATAATGATTATGGCGGATATAATTTTAGGTATAGAAAGTTCTTGCGATGATACTTCAGCAGCCGTGATTAAAGATGGTTATCTTCTATCTAATGTAATTGCAGGTCAGGAAGTTCATAAGAACTATGGAGGCGTAGTTCCGGAATTGGCGTCTCGCGCACACGAATTGAATATCGTACCGGTAGTAAGCGAAGCGCTTTCCAAAGCGGGTATCACGGTGGACGATATTACCGCCATTGCTTTTACCCGCGGACCCGGTTTGTTGGGTTCTTTGTTGGTCGGTACTTCATTTGCAAAAGCTCTTTCCGTTTCCAAAAATATTCCGATCATAATGGTTAATCATCTTCAAGGGCATTTTCTTGCTAACTTCGTTAAACAATATGATAGAGAAGTCCGTGAACCGGCTTTTCCTTATCTTTGTTTATTGGTTTCCGGAGGTAATTCTCAAATCGTAAGGGTAGATGGCCCTTTGAAATATGAAATACTCGGGCAAACGATAGATGACGCTGTCGGAGAGGCTTTCGATAAATGTTCCAAGATGATGGGACTTGGCTATCCCGGCGGACCTATAATAGATAAATTAGCAAAATGCGGAAATCCCGATAGATTTAAATTTGCTAAACCGAATATCCCGGGACTTGATTACAGTTTCAGCGGAATAAAGACTTCTCTTTTGTATTTTGTAAGAGATGAAGTGTTTAAAGATAAAGATTTTATGGAAAAGAATAAAGAGGATATTTGTGCGAGTTTCCAAAAGGCTTTGATTGATATTTTAATGGATAAACTTATAAAGGCGGCTAATCTTACAGGAATTAAAGAGATTACCATAGGCGGTGGTGTTTCTGCAAATAGCGGTCTCAGGACAAGGATCGAGGATGAGGGTAAAAAAAGAGGTTGGAATACTTATTTGCCGGAGTTTAAATTTACTACGGATAATGCCGCTATGATAGCTATTGCCGGATATTTCCATTATTTAGCAGGAGAGAGGACACCTTTGGATGTGGCTCCTGTCTCCAGAATGGCTGATTTTTAAATTGATAAATATTTTTTTATGATAGAGTTTGAAATGACTTCTCCTGTGAGTAGGGGATTACGTATAGATGATGTACGTGTGGTATGTGCGAAAGAATTGCATTTGAGAAGCAATGCTGTGATAAATGTTATTGACCCTACGCTTTCATATAATCCTATGTTGCCGGGAGCTGATGTTACTTGCTTTATCGCACGTCGTTCGATAGATGCCAGGGGAGAGGTTAAATATCGTTATAGAGTAGAGGCTTATAAGAAATACGAGAATTTCGTACCTTATGTTGTTCCTGAATATAAAGATGTAAGCAATGCTGACCATGTAATTATTATAGGAGCAGGTCCTGCCGGTTTATTTGCTGCTTTAAAACTTCTAAATCTGGGGATGAAACCGATAATTTTGGAAAGAGGAAAAGATGTACACTCGAGGAAGGTTGATATGTCCAAAGTTTCGCGAGAGGGAGTGGTAAATCCTGATTCTAATTATTGCTACGGAGAGGGAGGAGCCGGTACATTTTCCGATGGAAAATTATATACTCGTTCTTCTAAAAGAGGCGATATCAGAGAAGTGTTATATCAGTTTGTGGAATTCGGCGCGAATCCGCAGATAATCTTGGATGCTCATCCTCATATAGGTACGGATAGGCTTTCTAAGGTGATAGAAAATATCAGGGAATGTATAGTGGCTCATGGAGGTGAGTACCATTTTGAAAATAGGGTTTGCGATATAGAGAAGCAGGAGGACGGTAGCATTATGGTTACGGCGATTGATTTGACTTGCGATAAGGAGATTAAATATAATGCTGAAAATGTAATACTTGCTGCAGGACATTCTGCAAGAGATATATATGAGTTGATGCAAAAACGAGGATGCAGCCTTGAGCAAAAAGGATTTGCTATGGGGGTACGTGTGGAGCATCCTCAGTCTTTAATCAATAAAATAAGGTATCACGGTCAGTATGAACCGGGCTTCCCTGCTGCAGAATATTCTTTTGTGGAGCAAGTGGAAGATAGAGGAGTCTTCTCATTTTGTATGTGTCCGGGAGGGGTATTGGTACCATCTTCTACCGAGCAGGATTCATTGGTACTTAACGGTATGTCAAATTCTGCACGCAGCTCAAAGTGGGCAAATTCAGGTGTGGTCGTATCTGTAGAGCCGGAAGACTTGCCTGAAGAATATCAAAATGACGGTGTTTTCGGATTAATGAATTTTCAACACGATATTGAGAAAAAAATGTATGATTACGCTATGTCTCACGGAGGTAAACCTATGATGGCTCCTGCGCAAAGGATGATTGATTTTTGTGAGGATGAGATTTCTGAAAATTTACCCGAGACATCTTATCATCCCGGTGTCGTGTCAGCCCCATTACACGAACTTTTACCTGATTTTATAACGAGGAGATTACAGGAGGTGTTCCCGGTAGTGAACAACAAATCTATGAGAGGGTATTTTACAAATGAAGCTTTGTTGCTTGCAGTGGAATCCAGGACTTCTTCTCCTATACGTATAAAAAGAGAACCGGGAATCTTACAGTCACCTGAAATGTCGGGACTTTTCCCATGCGGAGAAGGAGCCGGTTATGCAGGCGGTATCGTTTCTTCTGCAATAGACGGTATTAATTGTGCTATAGCGGCTTATGAAAGGAAGCATCCGGCTTCACTTTACAATATCGAGGATTTGGAAATAGACGATTAGGTTTTATTCTATAGTTCCGCTTCCTAACATTTCATCTTCATTATACCATACGGCGAATTGTCCGGAGGTGATGCCGCGTTGAGGATTGTCGAAAAGTATAAACAAACCGCTATTGCGCATAAGTAGTGTTGCATCCTGTAATGGCTGTCGATAACGAATACGTACTTTATATCTACGTACTTCTCCCGGTATAAGAGCCAAATCTTCTCTTATGTTATGAATATTTTCCTTCTTTATATGTAAGCAACTGCGAGATAAACCTTTATGAGTATGTCCTTCTCCTACATATATGATATTTTTATCTGTATCGGTAGAGATTACGAAAAGCGATTCCCTATGCCCTCCGACATTCAAGCCTTTGCGCTGTCCTATGGTGTAGAATTGCGCTCCATCGTGTTTGCCGACTATTTTGCCATTAGGATTGTCTTTATATCGAGTTTTTTTGATATGATGTTTTCCGCTCCTGTATGTTTCGGTCTCAAATTTGAAATCATAAACGAGCGGTTCTGACAGCCTTAGCAACTTATCTTCCGGTAATGCTTTGATTTTCTCTTCATCAAAAACGTTTCCCTGAATTTCCTTACTGCATTTATCCTCTGAGATATACTCGGTAATCATTTTTGCTTTATTGCCTTCTTCCTTTAAAATCGAACTCAAAACCTCTTCAACAAAACGGTACTGTTCATTTGTATCGAAATAATGGTCATACACCTCTATAATATTGCCCTCTTTAGGAATTAACTTTTGTTGTAAGAATACAGGCAGAGCTACTTTTCCCACAAAGCAAATCCCTTGCGAATCCTTTTTCTCTGCTGATGGCAAATCCGCATTTTTCGCTATTTCACGTACTTCGGGCTTAGTTAAATTTCCGATCGGAAACAACGCACACGCGAGTTGTTCTTGTGTCAGACCGCAAAGGAAATATGTCTGGTCCTTGTTTTTGTCTACCCCGGATAAAATTCTGTTAATCTCCTTACCGTCAGGCATTCGGACTACTTCTTTCCTGCAGTAATGCCCTGTTGCCACCATATCTGCTCCCAACTTCTTCGCCTGCTTGTAAAATGCATCGAATTTGATTTCCCTGTTGCATAACACATCCGGATTCGGTGTCCTGCCGTGCGAGTATTCCTCGAACATATAATCCACAACCCGTTTTTTATATTCTTCACTTAAATCCGTGAAATAGAAGGGGATACCTATCTTACGAGCAACCATTTCCGCCACCAATCTGTCTTCTTCCCACTCGCAATCGCCGTGTAATGTAGCATCCGCATTGTGCCAATTCTGCATAAACATACCGAACACGTCATACCCTTGCTGCTTCAAAAGCAAAGCTGCCACACTGGAATCCACACCTCCCGAAAGTCCGACACAAATTTTCATTTCAATAATTTTACTTTTTACAAATATATAGCTTTCAAAGAAAGCAAAAAAAAAATTCTGCTTTCCCCGAAGCAGAATTTTTAGTCCTCCGGAGGCTGACGGTAGTCTGCCTCCGCTATTCACCTTTATTAAAATTCCTTTGATTTTTAAGGAGCTTGCTCCTTTTTTCGGCATTTTATGCCGGGAATTTATTATTTTTTAAAGAAAAAAGAAAAAACAGTTGTTTGAATTCAGAAAAATGTTTTAATATTGCACTGAAAATTAATCAGATTTAAATTTAAAAGAGTTTAGAAAAGTATGGCACAGGATGCAAAGAAAAGGAGAGTAATCAGTTATGAAAATATGGCGGAGGATTTGGCTGCTGTATTCGGTGAGAAGTACCCTAAGGGATTCAGTGATTATTTGCCGGATTTGAATAAGTACACGAAGCCTGACGGGACGCCTTTTTATGCTGTTACTATTGAGATGGAGGATGCGATATATCTTGTAAAAATCAAGGTCAAGATAGATGATGCGGAGGATTTAGAGAGATGGCTTGATAGTGAGAGCGATACGGATAGCGGAGATATGAATGGAGGTGCCGGTGAGGGCGGTTCTGACGGGGAAGCGTTGCCGGATGATAATATTTCTCAATACGGTGCGGGTGATGAAGATACTGATGTTTAAGGAGTAGATTCGTTGAAAATTGATTAAATTTGTAAGGTCGGCCGTGTTGGTCGGCCTTGAATGTTTTATATGGTTAAAAATTTTTTGCATCGTGTGGCTGATTTCCTGAAAGGGAGGCCGGAAAGTGAGAAGTTGCTGATATTGTCGCTTGCCGTCGGGGTGGTGAGCGGTTTGGCTGCTGTGATTTTGGAAACTTTGGCGCATAGTATAAAGCATACTTTGACTTCTTGGTTTCATGGGGAGTTGGATAATGTGCTGTTTTTGGTGTATCCGGGAATCGGTATGCTATTGTCGTTGTTGCTGGTGAAATTCGTTATTAAGGACAATATCGGGCATGGGGTAACGAAAGTGCTTTTGGCTATTTCTCAGAATGAATCTAAAATCAAACCGCATAATATGTGGTCGTCTATTCTTACGAGTTCGCTTACAATCGGTTTCGGAGGTTCGGTGGGAGCGGAAGCGCCTATTGTATATACGGGAGCTGCCATAGGGTCGAATTTTGCTAAATATTGGGGAATGTCGTATCGCAGTATGACTATTCTGTTAGGATGTGGAGCAGGAGCGGCTGTGGCAGGGATTTTCAAAGCTCCTTTGGCAGGAGTTCTGTTTACATTGGAAATTTTGTTGTTCAATATTTCCATGACTTCGATGATGCCTTTGTTATTATCTACGGTATCATCTACTGTGATTTCGTATATATTTTTGGGAAATAGAACGCCTTTTGAGTGTGTATTGTCGCCCTTCTCTATGCACAATATTCCTTTTTATATTTTATTGGGTTGTTTTTGCGGAGCTTGTTCTATTTATTTTATTAGGACTACTCTTTGGATGGAGGATAAAATAGGAGTTATCAAAAATCCATATAAAAAATGGGCTTTGTGTGCTATCGGGTTAGGAATTTTGATTTTCCTTTTTCCTCCTCTTTACGGTGAGGGTTATGATGCATTGAAGGTTCTGCTTACGGGAGGACATATTTCATTTGAGGGAAAGACGATTTTGTCTTTTTTTATGAATAACGAATGGACTGTTCCGTTGTTTTTCTTATTTGTGCTTATTTTGAAAGTCTTTTCAATGACTTTTACAAATGCCGGCGGGGGAGTGGGAGGTACATTCGGGCCTACGCTTTTTATGGGCGCTTTGGCAGGCTTTATTTTGGCACGTACCATAAACCTGATTTTTCCGGATACCGCATTTATTGTACCTGAACAGAATTTTGTACTTGTAGGTATGGCAGGATTAATGGCCGGGGTAATGCAGGCTCCGATGACGGCAATATTTTTAATTGCTGAAATTTCAGGCGGTTATGAACTTTTTATTCCTTTGATAATCACTTCTACCATTGCTTTCGGTACCACAAGGCTTTTTGAAAAATATTCTATATATACTAAGCGTATAGCTAATTCGGCATTACTTACGCACGATAGCGATCAGGCAGTTCTTACTTTGTTGAAAATAAGCGATTTAATAGAGACTGATTTCAGTACTGTCGGTATAGAAGATACATTGGGAAAATTGGTGGAAGTCGTCTCTTCATCTAAAAGAAATATTTTCCCGGTCTTGGATGCTAAATCTCATTTTCAAGGATATGTCTCTTTAGAAGATATAAGGAAAGATATGTTTATGACTGACCTTTACAATGAGCTTCACGTGTATAATTTTATGAAATCTGCCCCTGAATATGTTTATTTGGATGAGAAAATGGATAGTGTAATGTCTAAATTTGAAAAGACCGGTGCATGGAATCTTCCTGTGATAAATTCTGAAAAAGTTTATATCGGTTTTGTATCTAAATCTAAAATTTTTTCTGCTTACAGAAGCGAGTTAAAAGTTCTTTCACAAGATTAAACAAACAAAAACAATGGATAAAATATATATAGATCATATTGCACGGAAACTTGGAGTACGGGATTGGCAGGTGGAAAATTGTATTAATTTGCTTTCAGAAGGGAATACCGTACCGTTTATTAGTCGTTACAGAAAAGAAAAAACAGGTGGACTTGATGATGCAGGTGTAGCTGAGATAAAACATTGGGCAGATGTTTTTACTGAGATGGGAAAGCGTAAGGAAACTATTTTGGAGACTATTTCAGGACTTGGTAAGCTTACTCCGGAACTAAAAAGTGCAATAGATAATTGCGTGGTGGCAAGTGAACTGGAAGACTTGTATTTACCATATAGGCCAAAGAGGAGAACAAGGGCCGCAATTGCAAAGGAGGCAGGATTGGAACCTCTTGCCGATAAAATATATTCCGTTTCTTTGTCTAATCCTTTACATGAAGCCTCTAAATATATTAATGATAAAGTGAAAACAGTAGAGGATGCTATTTCAGGAGCATGCGATATTATTGCGGAAAGGCTTTCTGAGACTGTTTCGGTAAGAGATACGGTAAGGCAGATATTCAGGACAAGACATATTGAGTCTTCTATGACCAAGGCTGCAAAAGAATCAGAGGATGCTGCAAAATATCGTTCTTATTTTGATTTTTCTATTCCTTTGGCTAAGATTCCTTCCCATAATCTTTTAGCTATTTTGAGAGGACAGAATGAGGGCTTTTTGAATGTGAAAATAGATGCCGATTCTGAAAAATGTTGCAATAAACTTTATTATGATTTTTGTAAGGAACGCAGATTTCCGTCAGATGATTTGGCAAAGATTATAAGGAGTGCGGTTGATGATGCTTATTTGCGTTTGATTGCACCATCTATTACTGGAGAAATCATTAAAGAAGCTAAAGAAAAGGCAGATAAAGATTCTATAAATGTTTTCGGTGAAAATTTACGTCAATTGCTTCTGTCTGCTCCGGTCGGTCAGAAGCGTACTATGGCAGTTGATCCGGGCTTCAGAAACGGTTGTAAGATTGTATGCCTTGATGAGTACGGAAATCTTTTGCATAATGAAATAATTTATCCTCATCCTCCTCAGAATGATAAAATCAAAGCAATGGAATCAGTATCGGCTATGGTTGCTAAATATTCCATAGAGGTCATCGCAGTCGGGAATGGTACGGCATCACGTGAAACAGAGGACTTTCTAAGAAGGATAGGGCTTTCTGATGCGGTTAAGATATTTATAGTAAGTGAAGACGGAGCATCTATTTATTCTGCTTCCGATGTGGCGCGTGAGGAATTCCCTAATGAAGATGTTACTGTAAGAGGCGCTGCTTCTATAGGACGCCGCCTGATGGATCCGCTTGCGGAACTTGTGAAAATAGATCCTAAATCATTAGGAATAGGTCAGTATCAACATGATGTAGATCAGGCTCTTTTGAAAGAAAAGTTGGATAATACTGTGGTTTCTTGTGTAAACAGTGTAGGTGTAAATCTTAATACGGCAAGCCCTTATTTGCTATCATACGTATCAGGTATAGGGCCTGTATTGGCAAATAATATCATCTCTTATCGTTTGGAAAACGGAGGCTTTACTTCTCGTGAAGAACTTAAAAAAGTACCTCGTTTAGGGGATAAAGCCTATCAGCAGTGCGCTGGTTTTTTAAGAATTAAAGATGCGTTAAATCCTTTGGACGCTTCTGCCGTTCATCCTGAATGTTACCATATAGTAGAAAAAATGGCTAAAGGTTTGGGGATTTCGTCTAAAGACCTTGTAGGCAATTCAGCCTTATGTTCAAAAATAAAGGCTGAAGATTATGTGGAGGGAGACTTCGGGCTTCCTACGATTAATGATATAATAAAAGAATTGGCTAAACCGGGGCTCGATCCTCGTGAAGAGGCTAAAGAATTTTCTTTTGCTGCCGATATACACGAAATAGAAGATTTGAAACCCGGTATGGAACTTCCGGGTATTATTACCAATATTACTAATTTCGGTGCATTCGTGAATATCGGTATTCATCAAAACGGATTGATTCATATATCGCAAATTAATGGTAAAACCTTGAAATTGCACGGACAGGTAAAAGTGGTTGTATTGAGTGTAGATATTGAAAGAAAGAGGATATCTTTGAGGTTGCAATCTTAAATTATTGTTAAATTTGTACAAATTTTGATATAGTATGAAATCAGCAAATTTATTGCCCGGTAAATTTTTAGTATATCTTCTTTCTATTTCTGCCATTTTACTTTGGGGAATGTCGTATATATGGAGCGATAACCTTATAAAATTAGGAATTCCGGTAGAATATTTTGTATTTGTAAGAATACTTGTCGCAGGCTTGCTCTTGTTGATTTTCAATGTACTGCTTGGGTATGATATTAAAATAAAAAGGAAGGATTTGAAAAAATTCCTCCTTTTGGCTTTTTTTGAGCCTTTAATTTATTTTATTTTTGAGACCTACGGTATTGCTCTTACAGAATCTCCTACATACAGTTCTTTAATTATTGCTTCAACACCTATTTTTTCAGTTGTTGCAGGTATTATTTTCTTTAAAGAAAAAGTGAATTTTCTAAATATTTTGGGAATTTTTATTTGTCTATGCGGTCTTATGATGGTTACTGTATGTGCTTCTGAAATAGGGCAGTATTTTTTATATGGAGTTTTGTTATTATTGATTGCTGTTTTTGCCGAAGTTGGTCATGCTTCCTATACCAAATCTCTTTCGGATAATTATTCTCCCCAGGTAATCGTTATGTATCAATTCCTTATCGGATCTCTGTATTTATTACCTTTATTCATTTTTAAGGGATTGAAAGATTTTCAACCGTCTATCTACCTTAGTTTACAAGTATTGAAACCTGTTCTTTCATTAGCAGTATTTTGTTCTTGTATAGCCTTTTCACTTTGGGCATTTGCCATAAAACATCTCGGCGTAGCTAAATCAAGTATTTTCCTAGCAATTATACCTATAATTACTGCATTGGCAGGATTTATTTTAGGGAGCGAAAATTTGACTTTTTTGCAGTGGTGCGGTATTGCAGTTTCTATGGTAGGAGTGGTTTTAAGCCAATATGTCAAGCCTTCTTCCTTTTCCGTTAAAGGTACTTAGGATTTTTCCTTCATTGATTACCTGTTCTCCATTAATGAATACCATTTCTATATTTCCGTAAAGTTCTTCTTGACTGTATGGATTATATCCGCATTTGTAGGGAGTTATGGCTTCAGTATTGATTTTATCAATATCGATTACTACCATATCTGCAAACATCCCTTTTTCTATTTTTCCTCTTCTGCTTATTTTGAATATCTCACTTGCTTTTTCTGACATAATTGAAGAAATGCTTGTAAGAGGAATATTATATTTTTTAGCTATGCTTAATATTGTACATAGAGATGTTTTGATACCCGGTATTCCCGAAGGACAAGAAAGGTAAGGCTTATGCTTTTCTTCTAATGTGTGAGGAGCATGATCTGAGCCGATAGTATCTATTATTCCATTTTTAATACCTTCTATTAAAGCCTCTCTATCTTTTTCTGTTTTTATGGATGGGTTACATTTCAGGAAAGAGCCTAATCTTTCATAATCAGTATTGTTGAACCATAAATAATTCGCGGATGTCTCTGCTGTTATATTTTTATTATGCAACTTTGCGGCTCGTATCATTTCTACTTCTTCTGCCGTAGAAATATGAAGTATATGTAGTTTTGTACCGTATTTTATAGCTGTTTCTATTGCGTTAATTGTGGATTTGATACAAGCTTTTCGGCTTCTTATATACTCGTGTCGGCATATAGGTATATTATCTCCGTAAGCCGTTTTTGCATTTTCTAAATTCCTACGTATTTCCGCTTCATCTTCACTATGTATCAATATTGGCTTTTCGTGTATTTGAAATATTTTGTCTAATGTCTCCCTATTATCTACCAACATATTTCCTGTAGAAGAACCCATAAAAACTTTTATTCCTGCGAATAATTCGGGAAAATTATCAATCGCTTCTATTAGTTGGTTATAATTTGTATTGGTTGCTGCTAAATGGAAAGAATAATTGCAGAGTGCTGAATTCTCTGCAATTTGATGTTTTTCTTTTAATTCTTTTATAGAAACCGTAGGAGGTATAGTATTGGGCATATCAATAAATGAGGTAATCCCTCCACAGATAGCTGCTTCTGATTCGGAAAATATATTCCCTTTCCATATCATACCCGGTTCTCTGAAGTGTACGTGTGCATCTATTCCACCTGCAATTACGATTTTACCATTCAGATTTAATACGTTTCCATCAGGATTCTGTTTCTGCCATTCTTTGTAAAATTCTTCCGATATGAAAGTTTGATTTTCGTATGAAATTAATCCGTTTTCGATGAAATACACATTTTCTATATACATTCCGTCTATTGCCACCGCACCTTTCTCCATACGGTTGCTTGTTACAATCATTGCATTTGACAGAAGTATCATACTTTTGCTGTGATTTTTCTGAATTTCAATTTAATTACTCCGCTAAAAGCTTCTCCGAAAATTCCTCCATTCATTTTAGAAGTCCCTACTTTTCTATTTACAAATATTACAGGCACTTCTCTGATTTTGAAGCCTAATTTATAAGTGGTGTACTTCATTTCTATTTGAAAACCATATCCTTTCATTTCCACCTTGTCTAAATCTATGGTTTCCAGAACTTTTTTAGAATAGCATTTAAATCCTGCTGTACAGTCAAATATCTTAATACCTAATACGCTTCTTACATATACAGAAGCATAATAGGACATTATAATGCGTCCAATTGGCCAATTGACCACACTTATTCCATCGCAGTATCTCGAACCTATAGCTAAATCAGCACCTTCAAGGCAGGCATTATACAATCTTGGAAGATCTTTAGGATTATGCGAAAAATCCGCATCCATTTCAAAAATGTAGTCGTAATTCCTATCTAATGCCCATTTAAAGCCTGTTATATATGCCGTCCCCAGCCCAAGTTTTCCACTTCTTTTTATTATGAAAAGCCTATCGGGAAATTCTGGTTGCAGGCTTTCTACAATCTCTGCCGTATGATCAGGTGAAGCATCATCAATAACTAAAATATGATATTCTCCTGCAAGAGAAAATACATTTTTAATAATAGCTTCTATATTTTCTTTCTCGTTATATGTAGGTATTATTACGACTTTTTTATCCATTCTAAAATTTACTTGTTATCAATGGTTTTCAACATTTCATTTATGGCTGCTTCCAACTGTTTGTCTTCTCCATTCAATATATTAGAAGGCTCATTATAAACGAGAATATCGGGTTCTATTTGCAGATTCTCTAAAAATCTGTTTTCTTTAAGGCCGAAAGCGCCTACTTGAGGAATACCGAAAATAATACTTGCGTTAATTTGATTTTCCCACCAAACAGCAGTCATTGTACCTGGTACCGGAGTGCCTATTAACTTGCCTATACCAAGTGTCTTGTATACATAAGGAAAACCTGAAGCATCTGAGTAGTTATCTTCACAAATCAATACGCAAGAAGGTTTTGTCCATTTATTATGTGGATCTGTGCCGATGTATTTTTCTCTTGGTTTGTAATGTATATAAGCTTTTCCATTTAAGAAACTTGCAAGATCATCGTGAAGCCAACCTCCTCCATTGTGTCTGGTATCCACAATGAGAGCTTCGCAGTTTCTGTATTTTCCTAATGCTTTAGAAAAGACCTCGCGGAAACTATCTGAATTCATCCCTTGCACGTGAACGTATCCGACTCTGCCACCTGATAATTTTTCTACGGTTTTTTCTCTGTTTCTTACCCAACGTTTATACAGAAGTTGTCTATCTGAAGATGATGGCTTTACATATAGGTGTTTCTCTTTTTTACCACCTTTCTTTACACCGATTTCTATTTTCTTTCCGGCTTTGTTTATAAGTAATTTAATCCAATTGTCTCCTGCATTTATCTTAATGCCTTCTATTGAACAAATTACATCTCCTGTTTTAATTTCGCTATCTGCAATATTTATAGATCCGTTAGGCAAGACTTCTTTGATTTTTATTCCATCACCTTCATATTCATAATCAGGTATAATTCCTAAATGTCCAATGCTTTCGCTTCCTCTTCCATAGAAACGAGCTCCTGTATGAGAGCCGTTTAATTCTCCAAGCATTTCTGAAAGCATTTCCTGGAAATCATAGTAATTATTTATGTATGGTAAAAATCTGCTGTAATTATTTTTATAATATTCCCAATCTACTTTATGTAAATCAGGAAGATAAAATTTTTCTTTTACCTGTTTCCAGATATGATTGAATATGTAAGTCCTTTCCGCTTTAGGTTTGAATTCGTAATCTCCCGAAAAAGTTATTTTGGTGGTATTTCCTCCTGCTAAAGTTACTTTATTTATACCTGAACCGGAAAATATATAAATAGACTTGCCATCAGAAGAAGGAGTTATTTCTCCTCTGACATTTCTTGACAATACTTTTACTGTTCCTTCTTTTAGATCCAATTCGCAAAGACCTCTTCCACTTTCTAATGGGGTTATATAGTATAATTTTGTTCCATCGTTTGACAAGTAGTATCCTCCGTAATAACTTGAAGTTTTTGTCAATCTTTTGATGCGATCAAATCTATTCTCAAAATCAAGGTTAAGTTTCTTCGGTTCTTTTTTATCTGTACTATCTTTTTTCTCTGCTTTTTTGTCGCTTTCTCCTGATAGTAGTTTGGCAATTTCTTTATCTTCTTTATCCATATTGAATTCAGTCATAGCCTTACCATCAAAGAACATAATATAAATATCTCTTTCTGCTCCCCAACTGCCGTGACTACGATATCCATATTTATCAGACTGCCATACCATTGCTTTACCGCCTAATGCCCAACTGAAATTACCATCAGAATATCCGCTTTGAGTAATATTTGTTATTTCTCCGGTTTCAATATTTATCGCAGCAACATCTTCATTATTCCATCCGCCGTTTCCTTGATAGTTGCATAATAAGAATTGGCTGTCAGGGCTCCATTGGAAAGACTGGTCGCCATCTATATATGAATAATTGGTATCTTTAAGTAATGATTTTGTTTTTCCTCCCTTTGTACTTTTTATTACAAGTTCTGTCCTGTCTCTTAAATATGCTACCCATTTGCCATCAGGAGATACTAAAGGCTGAAAAGAAGTTTCACCTTCATTTGAGAAAAGTTCTTCTTTTATTTTATTTGAATATGTAAATAATTTATCATTTTTCTCGATTAATGATGCTTTATATATACCCCAAAATCCATCTCTTTCAGCAGAATAATATAATTCTCTTCCATCTTTAGAAAAGCATACATCTCTTTCTTGTTCTGCAGTATTTGTAATTCTCTTCGTTGTCCTGTATTCTGTTGAGGTTACGAATACATCTCCTCTTATTACTACAGCTATTTCTTTTTCTTCAGGAGATATTGCCATAGAACTTGCTCCACTTGAGAAATTTAATTTAAACATTTCTTTTTCAGCCTCATCTCTGATTATATTTATTTTTACCTTTTGAGGTTTCTCTCCTTGTTTTATAACATATAATTCCCCATTTTGAGAATAAGCAATTGTTCCATTTTCAGCCACGGAAATGTATCTTACCGGATCTTTATCATAATATGTAAGTTGTATCGGGTTTTCAGGAGATGAGATTGAACTTTTGAAAATATTAAGAGTTGTGCCGTTTTGCTCGCTCAAATAATAGAAAGTATCTCCATCTTTATCGAAAATAGGTTCTCTATCTTCTCCTTTATAAGTAGTAAGTTTTTTGAATGAGCCTTTACCGCTGATGCCAAATGTCCCCGGTTGTTCATTTTTATATACCCAAATATCTCTTGTCACAGATGAAGTATGATGTTTTCTGAAAGGATCTTCGTAGCCTTTAAAATCTTCATATAATACAGTCCCTTCATTATTTATATTTAATTTTGCAATAGGTAGTGATGTCACGAGAGTTGGCTTCTTCCCATTTTGGTTTGTAATGAATAGTTGAGAATAATCTCCCGGATATCCGTCATAGAGATAGTCCTCTTGAAAATAAGTGGAATAAATAATACTTCCATCGGAAAGTACCGCTTGTGGAATTTCAGATGAAGGAGAAAAAGTCAGTCGTTTTGCCTCACCTCCTTGTGCAGAGGTAATATAAATATCGTTGCTTCCTTCTCTATTTGAACTGAAAACAATGCTTTTACTATCTTTTGTCCAAATAGGATTTGAATCATATGAGTTATTTGTAGTGATTTGTAATGCTTTCCCACCCTCCGTTTGGACAGTATAAATATCTCCTTTGTAAGAGAATGCGATATTTTTTCCATCAGGTGAAATGCTGTTTTTCCTTATCCATAAAGGTGTTTCTTGTCCAAAGATAGAAAATGCCGTTAGGAGGCAAACTGTGATTGCTACAAATACTCTTTTCATATTAAAATAGATAAATTATAAATCAAAATTGTATGCCTGAAGAGAAAATTCCTGTAGGCATTATTCACAAATATATAAAAACTTCGCTAAATATTATATATTAAAATATGAAAGAAATGCCGGAATTTAAATAATTCCTTACCTTATGATCTTTTGTAAATACAGGTCTAAATGAAAAGTAAAAATCTAATCCTGTAGTTTTTTTTATATAAAAACACCAATCAAAATTTATTTCAAGTTTTTTATAATTAGAGGTTAGTATCCCTAAATCATAATGATACAATCCTTCGATTTTAGTCATATCGGGAGTAATAGGATTGAAATTATATTCTTTTGAAAGATTATAACCTCTTCCGTATATTATTTCAGTTGAAAATACTGATTTACGAAAATATAAATTATTTTTGATCCCAAATGAATAATCTAAATTATTATACCGGAAAACCGAATAAGGCAATAGGTATCTGTCCTTTCTGCTTTTAAAATTTAAGTTACAATAAAATTTCCAACTGTAAGAATTCCTTTCCAATAAATATAAAGCATATTCTGACCCGACAAAGAAATTAGCATATTTGCTCATAATGGCAGAGGAAACTATATTCCAAGTTCCGTCCTTTGTGTTCCATACTGAACTGTATTCTTTTCCGTTTATAAACTTTCCGTTTGTTACAAGTCTTAATTTATGCAGTTTTCCATTTCCTGTTACATATAATTGTAAAAGACCTTCCGGTTCTAACATTGATGTGCTTCCCATCATCTTGGGTTGGTTTGCACTTTGCCTTACCTTAGTTGTATGATGTTTTAATCCTCCTTCTAAAAGCAATTTGAATTTGTATTTTACATATACATATTGTAACTTTCCTCCAAAATGATTACCTGTATAATACATAGTTTTTAATCCTCCCGAACCTACTGTTTCTGTAAGATAATTTCCTAGTCCTCTTTGGATGTAGACTTTTGGATTTGAAGAAGTATTACTTAAGGTAGGAACACTTCTTTCCAAAATATATGAATAATACAAGTTAAAACCTAAATAATTATTACCGATACGCCAAATCAATCCCGGCATTATTGCAATATTATTTCTATAAGATTCCGAGCGTGGATCATTTTGTTTTGAAGCAATTTTATTTCCATAATCCAATTTTATTCCGGCAAATAATTTATCTTCGAATATAGGTGTCCCTATTTTAAAAGACATATCATAGTTTTGTCTTTTCCAAGAACTTATAACATCATCTGCGACATAATAAACTAATCTCTCATCAAAAGGGTTATATAGCAAGGTATTGAAACGGTTATTTTTATCTGAAATATTATCATAGCCGAATTTGCCCCAAAGGTTTATTTTATTTCCTATTTTAGTGCAACCTTCTGTATTGAAACTAAAAGTATTTATAATATCTCCCTCTTGTATAGGATGGTAACTTCCTGCAACTCTTGAATAACCTAATTCTACAATATTAAATCTTTGCAAATCAGAAGTTGCAAGGCCTGAAGCATTCTCTGAATTGAGCCACAGTGTTTTTGTATAATTAAGTTCTATTTTTGATTTGTCATTTATATTAAAATCCTGTGCTTGCACATTGAATTGTGCAAGTAACAGGAAAAATAATAGAGATTTTATGTTCATATAAATTATTAATTGCCGTTTTAAAATCTTATTGCGCAGTTGTCCAATTGCTCCAAGAAGGTCGTTTTGCTCCATTTCTACGTATTTCTGGACGAGGAGAGACTTCAAAGTCATTTGAAGAATTATTCGTATCAATATAAATAATTCTGCCATCTGCTTTCTTCTCTTTAATCTTTCTAATTACACTTTCACCTGTATAACTATTTGAACACCATATTTTACCAGCATCAAAAATATCATTTAGCTTTTTGTTCGCAGAAATATTCTTAACGCATTCGACTGCATCCAAAACATCTTTTTTTAGTACTTCTCTTCCTAATTTTTTCTGGCCATTTGTAGGCTCTAAAAAGTCTGAGTTTTTTAGCTCTGTGCTTGGTTTGAAAATTACCATTGCAGTTCCAAATACTGATGTAAGATATTGTTTTTTATTATTCTTGCTAGCATTACATACGAATTTCATATCTATTGCATTGCAGTTTACTTGCCCTGTCTTATAGTCATCAATATAAGTTTCAAATTCGGCAGTAGAAAGATCTACCGGAGAATTAGGATTTTTATCTGCCGCTTTGTGATTAGTAGCGTATTGTGCTATTATGAAAGACTCTCCGGGTGCAATAGGATAATCTTTGCCATTCCCCGGTACTTGCCAAATAATGTCATTGAAGAATATATAATCTGAAGCCTCTCCTTTCAAATTCTTTGCACCACTGAAATCATAAATACTTTCTGACATTACTTCACCGAGACAAATACCATCAGCGTAAACTATTTCATCGCCATTGTTATATATTTCATAGAATTGATCCTTGAAATAATTTTTTTTGTCCTTAATATTATCTCCTGCATAAAAGATTTCTTTAAATATCAATGCTGAATTTTGTGTCTCAATCACTTTAACAGTGAAAGTTCCATTGTCTTTTTCTATTTTTACATTGTTTGATTTCCCTATATAATTATATTTTTTGCTATAAGCTTGAGCAATAATATTATAAATACCAGGAATTATTTTATCCGTTTTAGCAGCAGTTCCTTTGGATGTGACTTTTACTGTATATCCTGAATTGATATTCGTAAAAATTACCTCAAAAGAAGTAACGTTGGATGCATCTGAAATTCCTTTTGTATCAATTTCAACATTTGCTGAAAGATATGATACTTTTTTTTCTTTTTCGCAAGAAGCGAAAAGTAAAATTGAACAAGCAGCTAAAGCTGCGAAATAAAAAAACTTACGTAACATAAAAATTATAATTTAAATTTTAATTCAAAGCCAAAATAAATAGGATTATTCAATTCTGTAAAAGCTCCGGGTGTTACTTCCGAAGGATCTAACGGTCTCGAGTTGAATATATTATTTACATAAAAAGAGGCAGTCATAAAGTCTTTAATCTCTTTTGAAATATTCATATTGAATACAAGTGTAGTTTTGTATTTTTCAGAAATAAAACGGCTTGGAGATTTTTGATTAATCATATATTTAAAATCCGGATTATTTGCCATCTCTTTTGTGAAAGGTTTCATTTTCCCGTCTTCATTTGAAATATAAGACTCAGGTATTTCATCATTTATATAATCAGTCCAAAACTTACTATAAATGTGGAGTTGTGAAGTTAAAGTTACTACAAAACCTATTTGTGGGATATTGTGAATAATTCTTAAGGTGGTAATTGCTTTTTCTGAATGAAACGTAGCTAATAAAGGTTTATATACAGAAATATGACTATAAACGGTACTTCCTTTGTTGGATTTCCTTTCGAAAGTTTGACCTGAACTTCCGTTTATTGTGTGCATCCAAGCACCGTTCAAATGAAAAGCTGTTCTGATAGCTTTAAAACGTCCTAAATCCAGTTCGAATTCTAATCCATAATTCCTTTCATAAGCAGTATTCAATGGCATGTAACTTACAAAAAATGTATGTCCATCTTGTATTTGTTTTAGTATAGGATATCCTTCCGCATCATTGCCTGCTTTTTCATAGTATTTATATGGAATCCAATGAATTGATTTTAAATCTGCACCATATTCATATCCGTTTTTCATCAATTCATTGTAGAATGTTACTCCTAATTTATACTTGTTAAATAGTTTAATATCTATTCCGATTTCTGACTTTTGGTTTATTGCAGGTTTTAACTCCTTGTTTTCAGTTTTGAAAATATAGGTCGTAGCCAACACTAATTTATCTTTCTCATTAGGCGCATTTGTGGCATTATAGTTAGTTTGGTCGCAATAAGCATTGTTTGGGTACATATATGCAGCAGTTGGAGCTTTTGCTGTAATTCCATAACCTCCTCTTATTGCGAATATCTTTGGTATCAAGTCATATGATATATTGACACGCGGAGATAATGCGCTTAAATGATTGATTAAGTCAAATCTTAATCCGGCAGTGAAATTTAACTCCCTATTAAATAAAATAGTCTTGAAATAATTTTCTCCGAAAATACCTAATTGATTTATAAATGGGATAGTATATAATTTTCTTTCTCTATATCCTGATTCGGTATTTGTATTTTTGTAAGGAGGAAAACCTTCTTTGAATAGCAGTCCTTCTCCAAGATTACCGTCAGACTTGAAATCTGCACCTAATATAATTCTATCAGAAGTTTTCTTTATGTTTTTAAAGAATGTGATATATGCCTTAGCATATGTATTTAATTCTTTTCCAATAAAATCATAATGTGAAAAATATGTATAAGGCATATATTTTAGAAAAGCCTGTTCACCTTCAGAATTGAAATTAGTAATTTCATCACCATTTATATCGTAAATATGTCTTCCCTTGAAATTAGATATGGTAGAGTTATTTTCCATATTTGTAGAATGAAGGAATGTCGCATTTACGTAATCCTGCTCTTTATATGAATTTTTATATATATAGCTATTTGAAAAATCATATTTTAATGATTTAAGCCATCCTTTATTTATAGTCCAAGTTCCTTTAATGGAAAATCTATATCCTAAATTTCGTCCTCCTGAAGATAAGGATGCGCTTTTGTCGTCAAGATTCCTGTCTCTTGTATCTTTTCCGAATTTGAATTCAACAGAAGTCGAATTATTGAAATTATTTTTATGATAACCCCAGGTTGTTTTTAGATTTAGCCTCTGATAATAAACATATTTTTCTGTTGTTTTTGCGTTACTATAAGCATAATCTCCTGCAAAATGTAAATCTCCGTAATTTTTTTTCAATTTTATTCCTTTTGAAATATAGGTTTGAAAAATTTTAGGGTCGGTTTTCAATTTTATATTTAATGGTTCTGCGCCTTGTTTTGTAGTGATAATTACTGCTCCTGCCGTTAAATCACCATATTGTGCAGATGGAATACCTCTTATTACTTCTACGGATTCTATATTGTCTGTGGAAATAGAGCGGACATCTGCTCCGGAGTTTGGTACCGACCCTAATTCTTTTGCACCTGCTCCTGCAATAGAACCCACTGTACCTGTAATGGCTGCATTAATTCCTTCCATATTGGCATTATTGGAAATAGGAGATCCATCCATAATTATGGAGGTTCCTAAACTATTCATAGATGAGGGATTTACCGTCCTTAAAGTCAAACTTTGACTTTCATTCATATTGGGATTACTAATAGATACACCTGGTAGGAGTTGCATTATATCGCTTAGAGAACTAGTTTGAGAGTGATCTATTGCCTGCCTTGAGATCAGAGAAGAAGTAGCATCGCTTGATTTGTTTTTTTGAGCAACTACATTTACTTCATTTAATCTAAAAGAACTTTCTTCTAAGATAAAATCTAATTTCTTCTTTTCCGCTTTTAATACAATAATAGTTGTATCTATATTTTTATAACCTATCATTTGTATTGAAATACTATATTCTCCGGAATCCAAGCCCTCTATATTATATTGTCCATTATTATTTGTGGTTGTATATATATTTGCCGGTTTTAAAAGTATTATAGTATAATCTACAGGATACCTTTTACCGTTTTCAATAGAGGAAACGGTACCGTATATTCCTGCTTTATCTTCTTTAATATTTGGATTTGCAATAATATCAATTGAGCAAATCAGCAAAATTGCGAAGAGAAGTATTTTTTTGTAAATTACTATTATCTTCAAGCCTTCTTATTGTTTTGAAAAGTTCTTTCCTTATTTCCAAATCTTTATTTTTATCTTTCAAATCCTTCAATAATTCTACTGCATTTTGGTGTATTTCTTCTCGTTTGTAAGATAAAACATACCAGCCTAATGCTTCTGCGCACATTAATCTTAATTTTTGTGATGAAGATTCATCTTTTAAAGTGTTGAATAATAAGTTTATTGCTCTTGGATAGCATACATTTCTTTGCATACTAACGAATTGTTCTTTTTCTTTTGCATTCATTGAGTTAAAACTTAATGAGTCAAATTCGTATGCCCTCAAAGCTGTAGATAGATGATAACGTACCCTCGATGTCGTTAAAGGAGAATCTCTTTCTTTTTTTATTATTTCTTCCAATTGAGGGGCACCACAAATTTCTGCATAACGTGAAGCCATTCTTCTTAAAAGTTCATAAGAATCATTTAAGCCTATGGAAATTGCTTTTATTACTGTTTCGATATTTTTACTTTTACGAATTATACACATAAATGCCTCCATCCGTGTATTAATCCTCTCATCATTATTTAGAATATTTAGTAAGTCGTTGTCTTTTAGTAATTTGAGTCTTGCCATTTCTTTGATTCCGAAATTTGCAATATCTGTTTGAACGGAACGACTCATTTTAATTATTGATTTTAGAGATGGCCTACTTATAATTTTATCAATGTTTTTTATATCGCACGTCTGTTTTTTAAAAGAATATGTAGGATCTCCGAATATATGCGATTCTAAAGTCATTGTATATTTTGCCCAATTGCCTATACATACTCCGTAATTAAGAAGTCCGGCTAATTCGTTTTTCCAATGGTCTTGAATGATATTTACACTATTGGCCATAACAGCTATTGTATAAGATTGTTTGTTGAAAGCATATCTTGATGCGATATAGTCATCGTGTATAAATGCTCCGTTGAAGCATGCATCTAAAATAAGAACTTTTACTCCGGATGCGTAACCTTCTAATTCTTCTATGCTTATATCTGTTTTTGCCCATATAATGGAGTCTTTTTGCATTATTATTTTATTATTATAGCCTTCTGTCCAAGATTCGGGTACATTATATGTTTTTATGATTTCTTCCTTTGTTTCTATTGGATTTTTTGCACTTTTGATTCTGTTTCGGATAAATCTCTTTAAGTATTCGATGTGTTCTCTTGGCATAACAATATAAGGTTCTTTACTTATATATTGACTTTTTACCGCACCATGCGTATGTAAGTGCGCCAAATCCATTGATTTGTCCGCAAGGACTTTTGTCAAGCGTCGCTTGACGTAATTATCTTCATCAAAATTTAGATATTGGACTTTTCCCTTTCTTTTATTTAGTTCAAATTGTTCGTAATATGCTCTGTTTTCATCAATTCTTGCGTTGAAACTTTCTGAACTGTTGCCGTGTCCACCAAAATGGAAGATGTTATTTATGTAGTTTTTTGTGTTTTTTGCTTCAGTAACTTTTGAAAGGAAAATGCTGATTAATTGGTTGAAAGTGTGTGATTTATCTGCTTTTGAAGGTTTTATTCTTGCTGTGTAGATATCGCAGAGAATGAATTGGTCTCCGGTTGGGGATAGTTCGTAGTAAAACAGATTGTCTTTTTTGTCTGCTTTTAGAAATCGGAATTGTAGTCCGAAATCGTCATAAAATCTGTCTGATGGTATGGATGAACTTTTCCACGGTGCAGAAGGAGTCATTTTAAAGGCAGTCGAAAGGTGGTTTGCCCCTCTAATCATTGGTATCGGAATGTTTCCTATTAAGACAGCTCCTTCTAAAGTATTTTTCAAGTAAAGGGATTTGAGAGTATCTCTAATGGTGTCAGGGGTCGTATTTGTGTCAATTAGGATGAGGTATGTATCTTTTTTATCAATGTTCTTAATAGCAGAGCGATAGTTATTTAACTCGTTTACGACTTGGATGTAAGTAGGAGAGTCTATTACTATTGCAATGCTTTGGGTATTTTGCTTGGCAAAGCAATTTAGATTAAGTATAAAAAATGTTATTAAGATAAATCTTATTCTAATCATAATCCTTTAAAATAAATTTTACAAAAATAAGTATAGTTTAAGTATTTTGTAATCCCTATTAATAGGTATTTTAAATTTATATAAATATTGTATTTTTATTTTTCATCTCATGACCGTTATTGACTAACTAAAAGAGTTGTTATTAAAAGTGTTGTTACTAAATGAATTTATTTGTTTTATA